>NZ_CM151157.1:0-370000 GCF_056481625.1 Stenotrophomonas sp. 86156_Sma | reverse complement strand
GAAGGGCCGGCTGCGCCGGCCCTTCCTTTGTCTCAGGCAGCGACCAGGCGCACGCGGGCGAAGGTGCGCTTGCCGACCTGTAGCAGGCCTTCGAAGCCCGGCTGCAGCACCTGCTGGCCGTCTTCGACCACTTCACCGTCCACCTTGACCGCACGCTCCTTGAGCTTGCGGTTGGCTTCGGAGTTGCTCGGGGTCAGGCCGGCCGCGGTCAGCAGTGCGGCGATACGCAGGCCTTCGGCCGGGATCGCCACGTCCTGCAGCGGCAGCTGGGTGATGTCGCCCTGCCCGGTCACCGCCGCTTCCCAGCCGGCAATGGCCTGCTCGGCCGCCGCGGCGTCGTGGAAGCGGGTGGCCAGTTCACGCGCCAGGCGCAGCTTGACCACGCGCGGGTTCAGGCCGCCATTGGCCACCTGCTCGCGCAGCTGTACGGCTTCGGCCTGGCTGATGTCGAAGGACAGCAGCTCGATCCAGCGCCACATCAGGGTGTCGTCCACCTTCATGGTCTTGGTGACGATGTCGATGGCCGGTTCGCTGATACCAATGTAGTTGCCCAGCGACTTGGACATCTTGTTGACGCCGTCCAGGCCTTCCAGCAGCGGCATGGTCAGCACCACCTGCGGTTTCTGGCCGTGGTGTTCCTGCAGGCCACGGCCCATCAGCAGGTTGAACTTCTGGTCGGTACCGCCGAGCTCGACGTCCGCTTCCAGGGCCACCGAGTCGTAGCCCTGCACCAGCGGGTACAGGAACTCGTGGATGGCGATGGACTGCTGGGCGGCATAGCGCTTGGCGAAGTCGTCGCGCTCGAGCATGCGCGCCACGGTGTGCTGGCCGGCCAGGCGGATCATGTCGGCGGCGCCCATCTTGCCGAACCACTCCGAGTTGAAGCGGACTTCGGTGCGGTTGCGGTCCAGCACCTTGAATACCTGCTCTTCATAGGTACGGGCATTGGCCAGCACGTCGTCCTTGCTGAGCGGCTTGCGGGTCAGGCTCTTGCCGGACGGGTCGCCGATCATGCCGGTGAAGTCGCCGATCAGGAAAATGACCTGGTGGCCGAGGTCCTGGAACTGGCGCATCTTGTTCAGCAGCACCGTATGGCCCAGGTGCAGGTCGGGCGCGGTGGGGTCGAAGCCGGCCTTGATCCGCAGCGGGCGGCCTTCCTGCAGGCGCGCACGCAGATCCTCGAGCTTGAGGATCTCGTCGGCACCACGGCCGATCAGGGCAAGGGCTTCTTCAATCGAGGACACGTGACTACTCCCGGCAACGCCGATTCTTGTGTGGGGTGTTAAAGCAAAGTTAACCCGATTGGCTTCACAAAAGCCAATGGGCACAAGGGTTTGACGCCGTTTTCTCAGGTGTCTATGGTAACCGGCGATCAGGCCCGTGCTCCCGGGCTGCCAGGAAAAAACCGCCGATGCACAATTCCGAACAAGGGCGCGCACGCAAGCAGCGCTTCCAGGAACGCCTCCACGTCCTGCACGACAACGCCCTGCATCGGAAGCTCAGGCAACATCTTCCCGCCGCCTTCAATGAGCGCTGGACCCGCCGTCATTGGATGCATGCCAGCCTGTTCGCGACCATCGGCGCCCTGGTGGCGACCATCGTCCCCGGCTTCTCGCACACCATCGACGCGCCCTTCGCCGACAGCCACACCAGCCTGGCGCTGCCGTTGCCGCCGCTGACCCTGGCCCGCCAGCAGCAGGTGCCCGGCGACAGCTGGCAGGTGCTGCGGGTGCAGCGCGGCCAGACCCTGAGCGACCTGTTCGACAAGGCCGGCATTCCGGCCACCACCCTGCACCGGGTACTGGACCACCCAGGTGCGCGTGAGGCGCTGACCAAGCTGCGCCCGGGTGCCGAGATCGCCTTCGACATGCCGCTGTCCGGTGACCTGCGCAGCATCCGCTTCGACCGCGATGCCGACAACCGGGTGGAACTGAGCCTGGCCGGCGATGACATCAAGGAGAAGGTGACCAAACGCGAGACCTCCACGCGCACGGTGGTCACCAGCGGCGAGATCACCAGCTCGCTGTATGCCGCGGCCCGGCGCGCCGGGCTGTCGCCGTCGGCGATCGCGACGATGACCGACGACATCTTCAAGTACGACATCGACTTCTCGAAGGACCTGCAGCCGGGCGACCGCTTCAGCGTGGTGATGGATGAAACCTGGCGCGAAGGCGAGAAGGTGGACACCAGCAAGATCCTGGCCGCGACCTTCACCACCGGTGGCAAGACCTATTCCGGCTTCCGCTTCGACCGCAACGGCAAGTCCGAGTACTACGACATCAACGGCCGTTCGCTGAAGAAGAGCTTCATCCGCATGCCGATCCCGTTCGCACGGCTGAGCTCGACCTTTGGCGCGCGCAAGCACCCGGTGCTGGGCAAGATGCGCATGCACAAGGGCGTGGACTACGCCGCGCGCACCGGCACCCCGATCATGGCCGCCGGCGACGCCCGCGTGCAGTTCGCCGGGGTGCAGCGCGGCTACGGCAACGTGGTGATCCTCGACCACGGCCGCGGCCACACCACCCTGTACGGCCACATGTCGCGCTTTGCGAACATCAAGACCGGCCAGCGTGTGGCCCAGGGCACGGTGATCGGCTATGTCGGCTCGACCGGCCTGGCGACCGGCCCGCACCTGCACTACGAATTCCGCGTCAACGGCGAGCACCGCAACCCGCTGACCGTGACCATGCCGCCGCCGGAGCCGCTGAAGGGCGCCGAGCTGGTCGCCTTCCGCGCGCAGACCGCACCGGCGATGGCGCGCATCCAGGGCATGGAGAAGCTGATCTACGCCGACGCCAGCCCGGCACCGACCAGCCGCGACGAGGCCGCCCCCGAGGTTGCCAGCGCCAAGGACAAACAGGCAACCGGCCGCAAGCGCGGCTGAGCCCCTGCGTTGACGAAGAAGGACGCGGCAGCCCAAGCTTGCCGCGTCCTTTTTTTATGCCTGCCATGAACACGACTGCCGACAGCGACGCCCCCCTGTACCTTGGCCTGATGTCGGGCACCAGCGCCGACGGCATCGATGCCGCACTGGTGCAGTTCCCCGCCAGTGGTGGCTGCCGCTTCGTGCATGGGCTGACCGCCCGCTGGGAGCCGGTGCTGCGCGCGCGGCTGGTGGCGCTGGGCGAAGGCGGGCCGCTGGATTCGCTGGAAGAGCTCGGCGAACTGGACGCGCGGATTGCGATCAGCTTCGCTGAAGCCGCCAATCAACTGCTGGCCGAGGCCGGCGTGGACCGCAGCCAGGTCCGCGCGATCGGCTCGCACGGCCAGACCGTGCGCCATCGCCCGCTGGCCAATCCGGCCTTCACCGTACAGCTGGGCGACGGCAACCGCATCGCCGAGCTGACCGGGATCACCACGGTGTGTGATTTCCGCCGCCGCGACGTGGCAGCCGGAGGCCATGGTGCGCCGCTGATGCCGGCCTTCCACCTCGGCATGCTGGGCACGGCTGATGAAGACCGCGCCGTGCTCAACCTGGGCGGGATCGCCAACCTGACCCTGATCCCGCGCGAAGGCGCGGTGCGTGGCTTCGATACCGGCCCGGCCAACGCGCTGATGGATGCCTGGTGCCAGCGCCACACCGGCCGCACCTTTGATGCCGACGGCGCGTATGCCGCCAGTGGCGCGGTGGACGAACGCCTGTTGGCCGGCTGGCGTTCGGAGCCGTGGTTCGCGCTGCCGCCGCCGAAGAGCACAGGCCGTGAGCAGTTCCACCTGGCCTGGGCCGAGGCCCACATGGGCGAAGGCCAGTACGCTGCCGCCGATGTGCAGGCCACCCTGCTGGAGCTGACTGTGGCGACGGTGGCCGATGCGCTGCTGGCGCAGCAGCCGCAGACCCGGCGCCTGCTGGTGTGCGGCGGCGGGGTGCGCAACCGGCAGCTGATGAAGCGGCTGGCTGCACGGCTGCCGGGGGTGCAGGTGGAGTCCAGCGCGGTGCATGGGCTGGACCCGGAGTACGTGGAGGCGATGGGCTTTGCCTGGCTGGCGCAGCGGACGATGGACGGGCTGGCCGGCAACCTGCCGAGCGTGACCGGGGCGACGGGGCCGCGGATCCTGGGGGCGATCCACCTGGCGTGAGGTGGTCATCCACGCATGGCGTGGATCTACCGGGAACGGCGGTCGAGCGTGGCTCGACGCTACATGGGCACTAATCGAAGCCCTGCCCTGCGGGCAGGGCCTGCAGGGCGGCGATGGCGTCGGAGAGCGCGTCCACTTCGGGATCGCCGAAGCCGGAGCGGACCTCCAGTTCACTGCTGAACAGGCCCTGCTCCAGCAAGGCGGCGCAGGTCTGTTCGTGGGTCCAGCCGCGGGCAACCGCGACACGTCGGATACGTTCCAGCAGCAGCGGGTCCAGGTCCCGCAGCACAACGTCGGCCATGCTCACTTCCCCGTTCGCAAGGCACCGCCCCCTCGGCGCGTCGGGGGCGATGATCCCGCAGACCGGGCGGGCAGGCAATCAGGCGGCGCTTGCGGCCTGGCGACGGCGCTGCTGCACGATCAACAGAGCGCAGAGGATCACCACCGGGATCGCCACCAGCGCGGTACCGACGAAGAACAGCGCGTAGCCTTCCAGCAGCGTCCGGCCCTGCGCGAGCGTCTGTACCGACCACCCCGAGAGCCCCTTGAGCGCCTTGCCGGGCATCGCGTAGAACGAACTCAGCAGCGCGTACTGGGTTGCGGTGTATCCGATGCTGGTCAGGCTCGACATATAGGCGATCAGCGCCGTACCGGCGAAACCGCTGGCGAAGTTGTCGATTGCCATGGCCACCGCGAAATGGGTGGTGTCCGGGCCCGAATAGGCCAGCCAGGCAAACGCCAGGTTGGAGGCCGGACCCAGCACGGCGCCCACCATCAGCGCCGCCAGCACTCCCCAGCGAACCGAGACCAGGCCCGCCGCAGCAATGCCGACGAAGGTCGCGACCAGGCCCACCGAGCCACGTACAGCGCCAACGGTGTCCTCGTCCAGGCCGAGATCGACGTAGAACGGGTTGGCCATCGGCCCCATGACGAAGTCGGCCATGCGATAGACGCTGATGGCCACCAGGATCAGGATCGCACCACTACGATGCTCGCGGACGAAGGCGATGAACGGCCCCACCACGGCGTCGAACAGGCCCCGCGGCGTCCACAGCGAGGTCGCCTGAACCTGCACGGCAGCCACTTCCCGCGCGGGCTCACGGGCCATGACCACGGCCACCACGCCAAGCGCCATGAGGACGGCCATGATCTCGTACGAGACCTGCCAGCCGACACGGGCCGCGATGATCAGGATCAGCGCATCGGTGACCAGCAATGCGGTGCGATAGCCCAGCGCCGAGGATGAGGTCAGCAGGCCCAGCTGCTCGCTGTTGTCAGCACTTTCAATGCGCCAGGCATCGATGACGATGTCCTGGGTGGCCGAAGCAAACGCCACGATCACGGCCATCACGCCGAACACGACGATGTGCTGCCAGGCGATACCCAGGAACTGGATCTGGCCCCCCTTGGGCTGGACCAGCGCCATGCCGACCAGGCCCACCACCACGACCAGCTGCGACAGCAGCATCCAGCCACGGCGGCGGCCAAAGCGACCGAACAGAGGCACGTCGGTCTTATCGACGATCGGCGCCCACAGGAACTTCATGGTGTAGGCCAGCCCGACCCATGACAGGAAACCGATCGTGCTCAGCTCGATGCCTTCCTTGCGCATCCAGAAGCCGAGCGTGTTGCCCACCAGATAGATCGGCAGGCCGGAACTGAAGCCGAGCAGCAGCATCGCCAGCACCTTGCGCTGGCTCAGGTTGGACACCACCTGCTGCCACGGCCGACGCGGCTTGGCAGCCTCGGTCACAGGTCGTAGTCCACGATGAACGGCGCGTGGTCGGAGAAGCGCTCGTCGCGGTAGATCGAGCAGCTGCGCAGGCGGTCACGCAGGCCCGGGGTGATGAACTGGTAGTCGATGCGCCAACCGACATTGTTGGCACGGGCAGCGCCGCGGTTGCTCCACCAGGTGTAGTCCTCGCCGGTGGGGTTGAGCAGGCGGTAGGCGTCAGCCCAGCCACGGCCGGCGGCGACATCGGTGGCCTGGCCATGGTCGGCGCACAGGGCATTGAGCCAGTCGCGCTCTTCCGGCAGGCAGCCGGAGTTCTTCTGGTTGGACTTCCAGTTCTTGATGTCCAGCGCCGAACGCACGATGTTCCAGTCGCCGCACAGCACGTAGTCGCGGCCGCTGCGCGCCCATTCCTCGAGGATCGGCCGCAGCCATTCCATCACTTCGAACTTGAAGCCCTGGCGCAGGTCGCCCGAGCTGCCCGACGGGATATAGAAGGAGACCACGCTGAGGTTGCCGTAGCGCGCCTCGATGTAGCGGCCTTCGTCGTCGAACGGGGCCCAGCCCAGCGAGGTGATCACCTGGTCCGGCTCGCGCTTGCTGTAGATCGCCACACCGCTGTAGCCCTTCTTGGTGATGGCGTCGCGGTAGAAGCAGTGGTGGCCGTCCGGGCGGAACATCGGGTCGGTCAGCTGGTCTTCCTGGGCCTTGGTCTCCTGGATGCACAGGACGTCGGCGTCCTGGGACCGGAACCAGTCGAGGAAGCCCTTGGTTGCGGCGGAGCGGATGCCATTGGCGTTGAAACTGATGATGCGCATGCGGGGGACCTGCGGCGGGAAACCGGGCAAGCATACCGGTTGCCTGCGGGGCTGCGCAGTCCGCCAGGCCGGGCCGCGACACCCTTCACAGGGCCCCGGACGAGCGCGAAACGCCCAGCTGGATTAGGATTTGTGCTCCAAATGAAGATGAATCGAGTTTTGATGAGCGACCACCGCCACCGTTTCCTGCAGCTGGCCCTGACCGCCGACGCCCTGCGCTTCGGCCAGTTCACCCTCAAGTCCGGCCGGCTGAGCCCCTATTTCTTCAACGCCGGTCGTTTCGACTCCGGTTCGCTGCTGTCGCAGCTCGGCGCCTGCTACGCCGATGCCATCGATGCCACCGGGATCAAGTACGACGTGGTGTTCGGCCCGGCCTACAAGGGCATTCCGCTGGCCACCGCGATGGCCTGCGAGCTGGCCCAGCGTGGCCGCGACCTGCCGCTGTCGTTCAACCGCAAGGAAGCCAAGGACCATGGCGAAGGCGGCCAGCTGATCGGCGCCGACATGAATGGCAAGCGCGTGCTGATCGTCGACGACGTGATCACCGCCGGCACCGCGATCCGCGAAGCGCTGGGCATCATCCGTGCCGCCGGTGGCACCCCGGCCGGCATCGTGGTGGCACTGGACCGCCAGGAGATCGCCTCGGAAACCGACCGCCGCTCGGCGGCACAGTCGGTGGCCGAAGAGGCCGGCATTCCGGTGATCGCCGTGGCGTCGCTGGCCGACCTGCTTGATTTCGCCTCCGGCAACCCGGAACTTGTGGGTTACCGGCAGCCGCTGGAAGCCTACCGGGCCCAGTACGGCGTCCGTTCGATCCGCTGACCGACCCAGGGGAAAGGTCATGTCCCGAGTTCCTGCTGTCCTCTTTGCCGGCCTGCTGCTGGCCGTGCCGTTCACCGTACCGGCGCAGTCGCGCGACAGCGGCAAGACGGAAAAGAAGCTGTACTGCTGGAACGAGGGCAAGGAGCGGATCTGCAGTGATTCGCTGCCGGCCGACGCGGTCAACCATGCCCGCGAGGAGTTCAACGCGAAGAGTGGCCTGCGCAATGCGCAGGTCCAGCGCGCGTTGACCGACGAAGAGCGCGCCGCCGCCAGCACGGAGGCGGCGCAGCAGCAGCTGGACCTGATGGCCGCGCAGACCCGCCAGCGCACCGAGCAGGCGATGCTGACCACCTATGGCAGCGAGGACGACCTGCGCCGGGTGTTCGCCGAGCGCCAGGAAGTGCTGGACAACAACCTGAAGACCGCCGAGTACAACGTCACCAGCCTGCGTGAGTCGCTGGTGGCGCTGCTGGCGGCCGCAGGTGACCGCGAACTGGCCGGTGGCAAGGTGGCCGACAAGCAGGCCGAGGCGATCCGCCAGCGGCACGTGCAGCTGCAGTCGCAGCAACGGCTGCAAGCCGGGTTCCTGCAGCAGCAGCAGGTGTTGAAGGCCGAGATCGACAGCACCCTGCAGCGCTATCGCGAGCTGAAGGGGCAGGTGCCGGCGAGCCAGGCTCCGGCGGGCTGACCACGCTCCCGTCGCCGGGCATGGCCCGGCGCTACCCAGGGCCTGGTTACGGATTGGCCCACGGAATTTATGCACTCTTTACGCGTCGGCCCGGTCCGGCGCGTAGTGCGTTTATGGGGGGCAGGACGACGATGACGGCCTGAGGTGGAGGGGTTCCACCAGGACGCTATTGCAATGTCCCCCTGGCTGTCGTTGTTGTGTGGCGTGCTGGTGCTGGTCGCCGCCGCCTATCTCCTTTATGTCGTGCTGCGGCCCGAGTCGTTCTGAGCGGAGCCGGCCATGACTGAGATGCTTGTGATTATTGCCGCCAGCCTGCTGCTGGCGTGGCCGCTGGGCCTGTACCTGGCCCGCGTGATGCGTGGCACGCCGATGAAGGTCGACGTGCTGTTCCACTGGATCGAGAAACCGCTGTACAGGGTGTTCGGGGTCGATCCGTCGCGCTCGATGTCCTGGCGCGGCTACGTGCTGGCCTTCGTGCTGAGCAACGTGGTGGTCGCGGTACTGACCCAGGCGGTGTTCATGACGCAGGCCTGGCTGCCACTGAATCCGGACCAGATCCCGAACATGCGCTGGGACACCGCGCTGCACACGATGATCTCGTTCCTGACCAACACCAACCAGCAGCACTATTCGGGTCAGGCGCAGCTGTCCTATCTCTCGCAGATGACCGGCATCACCGGCCTGCAGGTGGTCACGCCGATGATGGGCCTGGCGCTGGCAGTGGCGACGCTGCGCGCGTTGTTCTCGCGTGCGCCGCAGGCTGCGGTGGCGACGGGTACCGGCGATGACCGCCAGGTGGCGGTGGGCAACTACTACGTGGACGTGGTGCGCCTGTGCGTGCGCTTCCTGTTGCCGCTGTGCCTGGTGTGGACCCTGCTGCTGACCAGCCAGGGCGTGCCGTCGACGATGACCGGTGGGCCGCAGGCCACGCCGATCGACGCCAGCGCCGGCATGGCCGAACAGAAGCTGCCGCTGGGCCCGGTCGGGGCGATGGTCGCGGCCAAGCAGCTGGGCGCCAACGGTGGCGGCTGGTACGGCCCGAACAGCAGCTTCCCGCTGGAGAACCCGACCCCGCTGTCGAATGCGCTGGAAATCGTCGGCATCCTGCTGGTGCCGATGTCAGTGATCTTCATGATCGGTGTGTTCACCGGCCGACGTCGCTTCGGCGCCCTGGTGTTCAGCTGCATGCTGGGCATGTCGCTGCTTTCCACCGGCGCGATGATGTGGAGCGAAGGACATAGCGCCAGCGCCGCCACGCCGCTGCTGATGGAAGGCAAGGAGGTGCGCTTCGGCGCCGATGGCACTGCGCTGTGGGCGGCGGTGACCACCCAGGTCTCCAACGGCTCGGTGAACGGCATGCACGATTCGCTGGCGCCGCTGAGCGGTGGCATCGCGATGGTCAACATGCTGGTCAGCGCGATCTGGGGCGGCATCGGCTGTGGCCTGCAGCAGTTCATCGTCTATCTGCTGCTGGGCGTGTTCCTGGCCGGGTTGATGACTGGCCGCACGCCGGAACTGTTCGGCCGCAAGCTGGAGACGCCACAGGTGCGGCTGCTGGCCCTGCTGGTGCTGCTGCAGCCGATCACCCTGCTGGTGTTCACCGCGATCACCCTGGCCGTACCCGGCCTGGCAGGGACCTCCAACCCCGGCTTCCATGGCATCAGCCAGGTCTTCTACGAGTACGTCTCGGCCTACGCCAACAACGGTTCGGGCTTCGAAGGGCTGGGTGACGCCACGCTGTGGTGGAACCTGAGCTGCTCGCTGGTACTGCTGCTGGGCCGCTTCCCGCTGCTGATCATTCCGCTGGTGGTGGCCGCACAGCTGGCTGCCAAGCGCCAGGCCCCGGAGTCTGCCGGCAGCCTGCAGATCGAAACCCCGACCTTCGCCCTGACCCTGGTCTCGGTGATCGTCATCCTGACCGTGCTGCAGTTCATGCCGGCGCTGGTACTCGGCCCGATCGCCGACCACCTGAGCCTGGGACTGCACTAAGGACACCCTGATGAGTACCCAAGCAAGTTCAACCCGTAGTACCCATGCAGCGCGCCCTGCCCTGCTGGATGGCGCCGGCCTGCGCCGTGCGCTGGTCGATGCAGTGCGCAAGCTGTCGCCGATGCATCTGGTGCGCAGCCCGGTGATGGCGGTGGTGATGGCCGGCACGATCGTGGCCGCGATCGTCACCCTGACCGGCAATGCACCACTGGGCTTCGGCCTGGCAGTGACCGTGATCCTGCTGGTGACCGTGCTGTTCGGCAACTTCGCCGAAGCGGTGGCCGAAGCGCGTGGCCGTGGCCAGGCCGCCTCGCTGCGGCGTGCCCGCCAGGACCTGGTGGCGCGCCGGCTGGCGGCGCCGCAGCCGGGCGCCGCCGAAACCCAGGTACCGGCCGCCGAACTGCGCCCGGGCGACCACGTGATCGTCAGCGCCGGTGAGCTGGTGCCGGCCGATGGCGAGATCGTGCAGGGCCTGGCCACCATCAACGAAGCGGCGGTGACCGGCGAATCGGCGCCGGTGCTGCGCGAGGCCGGTACCGACCGCTCCGGCGTGATCGGCGGCACCAAGGTGCTGTCCGACCAGATCATCGTGCGGGTGACCGCCGAACCGGGCCACAGCTTCCTGGACCGGATGATCGCGCTGGTGGAAGGCGCCAACCGCCAGAAGACCCCGAACGAGATCGCGCTGACCCTGCTGCTGGCGGCGATGACGTTGACCTTCCTGGTGGTGGTGGCCACGTTGCCGGCCATTGGTGCCGCGGTCGGCGTCAAGGTCGACCCGCTGCTGCTGATCGCGCTGCTGGTATGCCTGATCCCGACCACCATCGGCGGCCTGCTGCCGGCCATCGGCATCGCCGGCATGAACCGTGCGCTGGCCGCCAACGTGCTGGCCAAGTCGGGCAAGGCGGTGGAGGTGGCCGGCGACGTCGACGTGCTGCTGCTGGACAAGACCGGCACCATCACCTACGGCGACCGCCAGGCCAGCCACTTCCATCCGCTGGCCGGCATCGACGCCAGCCAGCTGCGCGAGGCGGCACTGCTGTCCTCGCTGGCCGACCCGACCCCGGAAGGCAAGTCGATCGTGCGCCTTGCGCGCGAACAGGGCTGTGCCACCGCCGAAGCGGACCACGCCGAGTACCTGGCGTTCAGTGCGCAGACCCGCATGTCCGGCGTGGATCTGGAACATGGGCGGCAGATCCGCAAGGGCGCCGCCGATGCGATCCGCACCCACGTGCAGGCGCTGGGCGGCAACGTGCCGGCGGAACTGGCCGGTCGCGTCGAGCAGGTCGCACGCAATGGTGCCACCCCGCTGGTGGTGGCCGAGGGCCGCCACGTGCTGGGCGTGATCGAGCTGTCGGACGTGGTCAAGCACGGCATGCGCGAGAAGTTCGCGCAGTTGCGGGCGATGGGTATCCGCACGGTGATGATCACCGGCGACAACCCGCTGACCGCCGCCGCGATCGCTGCCGAAGCCGGCGTCGACGACTACATCGCCGAGGCTCGCCCGGAGGACAAGCTGGCACGCATCCGCCAGGAGCAGGCCGGCGGTCGCCTGGTGGCGATGGTCGGTGACGGTACAAACGACGCCCCCGCACTGGCCCAGGCCGACATCGGCCTGGCGATGAACTCCGGTACGCAGGCGGCGAAGGAGGCCGGCAACATGGTCGACCTCGATTCGGACCCGGCCAAGCTGCTGGCGGTGGTGGAAGTAGGCAAGCAGCAGCTGATCACCCGCGGCGCGCTGACCACCTTCTCGCTGGCCAACGACGTCTCCAAGTACTTCGCGATCCTGCCGGCGCTGTTCGCCGCGGCCGTTCCGACCATGGCCGCACTGAACGTGATGCAGCTGTCGAGCCCGCGCAATGCGGTGCTGGCAGCGCTGATCTTCAACGCCCTGGTGATTCCCGCCCTGATCCCGCTCGCCCTGCGTGGCGTGCGCTTCCGCCCGGCCACTGCAACCGCACTGCTGCGCCGGAACATGCTGGTGTACGGCCTCGGCGGCGTGCTGCTGCCGTTCGCAGCGATCAAGGCAATCGACCTCCTTCTTGTCCTGGTATTCGGCGCATGAACCGTTCCGCTTCCACCTCCACCTCCCTGTCCCGCGAAGCAAAAGCCGAGGCCCGCGTGGCCAGCCTGCAGGATGGCGCCAGCTGGCGCCCGGCCATCGGCCTGGGCCTGGCTACCCTGCTGCTGGCCGGTGCGGTCTACGCCGGTATCGCCACCGGTTTCGCCGGTCTGGCCTACCCCACCCAGGCCGAGGGCAGCCTGCTGCGCGATGGCAACGGCCAGGTGCGCGGCTCGGCGTGGCTGTCGCAGCCGTTCACCGGTGACGGCTATTTCCAGGCGCGTCCGTCGGCGGCCAGCTACGACCCGATGGCCGCGGCCGGTTCCAACATGGCGCGCAGCAACCCGGCGCTGGCCGAGCGTGTTGCCGCCAGCACGGCTGCAGTGGCCGCGCGCGAAGGTGTCACCCCCGCGCAGGTACCGGCAGACCTGGTCACGCAGTCCGCGGGTGGCCTGGATCCGCAGCTGTCGCCGGCCGCGGCGCAGCTACAGGTGGCACGCGTGGCGCGCGCCCGTGGCCTGCCGGTGGAACGCGTGCAGGCACTGGTGCAGGCGCATACCGAAGGTCGCCAGTGGGGCCTGTTCGGCCAGCCGCGGGTCAACGTGGTGACGCTGAACTTCGCGCTGGACCACGCAGCCAAGGCACCGTGATGCCGGCCTGCACCGGCTGCGCGCACAATGGCACCCATGACTGATGCGCGTACCCGCCAGGCCGATGCCCTGGTCGAAGGCCTGCAACGCGAAGCCGGCGGCAAGCTGACCGTGTTCCTCGGCGCGGCGCCGGGCGTGGGCAAGACCTACACCATGCTGACCCGCGCACAGGAACAGCTGCGCCGCGGTGTCGACCTGGTCGTGGGCCTGGTGGAAACCCACGGCCGCGCCGATACCCAGGCGCTGCTGGAGGGCCTGCCGCAGTTGCCGCTGAAGGCAGTGGCCTATCACGGCCATACCCTGCAGGAAATGGACCTGGATGCCGTGCTGGCACGGCATCCAGCGCTGGTGCTGGTGGACGAACTGGCCCATCGCAATGCGCCGGGCAGCCGCCATGAGCGGCGCTGGCAGGACGTGATGGAGCTGCTGGACGCCGGCATCGACGTCTGGACCACGGTCAACATCCAGCACCTGGAAAGCCTCAACGACGTGGTGATGCGGATCACCGGCGTACGCGTGAGCGAGACCGTGCCGGACGGCGTGCTCGACCGCCTGCATGACATCGTGCTGGTCGACCTGCCGCCACGCGAACTGATCGCGCGCCTGCAGCAGGGCAAGGTCTATGTGCCCGAACAGGCCGCGCAGGCGCTGCAGGCGTTCTTCTCGCCGGCCAACCTGACCGCGCTGCGTGAACTGGCGATGCAGGAAGCCGCCGACCGCGTCGACAGCAGCCTGCGTGAAGCACGCGCCGCACGCGGCGAGAGCAACCTGCCGCTGCGTCGCGGCGTGCTGGTGGCCATTGATGGCGGCGGTCAGAGCGAATACCTGGTGCGGGTGGCGCGTCGCATCGCCGAACGCCGCGACGCGCCGTGGACGGTGGTGACCGTGCAGGGCCGACGCCAGGACGAGGCGACCCGGCGCGAAATCGATGCGGCCTTCGCACTGGCACGGCGCCTGGGCGGCGACGCCGAACTGCTGCACGGATCGAGCATCGCCGATGCCCTGCTCGACCATGCCGCGCACAACGGCGTGTCGACCCTGGTGCTCGGCCGGACCCGCGAACGTCCGCTGGCGCGGATGTTCAACCGCACCCTGACCCAGCAGCTGATCCAGCGCGGCGCGCACTACGAGATCACCATCATCAGCACGCCGCAGGCACGTGCACGTTCGCGCCGCGAGGGGCTGATGGCACCGGTGCGTGGTTTCAGCCATGAACCCGTGCAGGCCCTGATCGCCACGGCGTTGGCGTGCGTGGTTGCCTGGCTGGCCGAACGCTGGGTGGGCATGGCCGACCTGTCGATGGTGTTCATCGTGGCGGTGGTGCTGGTGGCTGCACGCACCCGTGCCAGCGTGGCGGTGATGGCGGCGATCCTGTGTTTCCTCGCCTACAACTTCCTGTTCATCGCACCGCGCTTTACCTTCGCCATCGGCGCACGCCAGGGCGTGATCACCGTCTTCCTGTTCCTGGCCGCCGCACTGGTGGCCGGACGCCTGGCCTCGCGCCTGCGCATGCAGGTGATCGCGCTGCGTGCGGCCAACCGCCATGCACGTGCGCGCCAGCAGCTGGGCCGGCAGCTGGCCAGTGCCGCCGGCAACGGCGAGGTGGCACAGGCGGGTCGACATGCGCTGGAACAGGCGATGGACGTGCCGGCGTGGCTGCGGATCGGCGCCGACACCGCAACCGGTGGCCGCAGCCAGCCCGGCGACACCGACCTGGCCGCCGCCGACTGGGCGCTGCGCCATGGCCAGCCCAGTGGACGCTTCACCGATACCCTGGCCGGTGCGCAGTGGTGGTTCCTGCCGCTATTGGATGGCGAGGACCGCGCGATCGGCGTGGCCGGCCTGTACCTGCCCGGCGCACAGGCGCGCCTGCTGCCCGAACAACGGCAGCTGGCCGAAGCAATGGTCGACGACATCGCGCAGGCCGCGCTGCGCACGCGGCTGGTGGCCGAACTGGAGCAGGCGCACGTCAGCAACGAGACCGAGCGACTGCGCTCGGCGCTGCTCTCTTCGGTGTCGCACGACCTGCGCTCGCCACTGGCGGCGATGATCGGCTCGGCCGACAGCCTGGCCAGCTACGGTGCGGCAATGGATACGGCCGATCGCCGCGCCCTGCTCGACACCATCCTGGTCGAGGGCGAGCGGCTGGACCGCTACATCCAGAATCTGCTGGACATGACCCGCCTCGGCCACGAGGGATTGAAGATCAACCGCGACTGGATCGGCGTGGACGAACTGATCGGCTCGGCCGCACGGCGCCTGCAGCGCTACCAGCCCAGGGTGCGGCTGGAGCTGGACATTCCGGCCACGCTGGCGCCGATCTGGGTACACCCGGCGCTGGTCGAACAGGCGGTGTTCAACGTGATGGAAAACGCGGCCAAGTTCTCACCGCCCGATGCCGCCGTGCAGGTCCAGGCGCGCGAGCTGGACGGCCAGCTGCGCATCGACGTGATCGATGCCGGCCCCGGCATTCCCGACGACGAGCGTGCGCGCATCTTCGACATGTTCTACAGCGTCGAACGCGGTGACCGTGGCCGCCACGGCACCGGCCTGGGCCTGACCATCTGCCAGGGCATGATCGGCGCGCACGGCGGCAGCGTGCAGGCGCTGCCCGGGCGCGACGGTCGCGGTACCCTGATCCGCATCACCCTGCCCCTGCTCAAGCCAGCCTCCCACGATGAGCCCGACCCCGATTGATGCCAGCGTGCCGGCCGCGCGCGTGCTGGTGATCGATGATGAAACCCAGATCCGCCGGTTCCTGGACATCAGCCTGCGCGCGCAGGGCTACCAGGTACGGCAGGCGGCGACCGGCCAGGAAGGCCTGCAGCTGGCTGCCAGCGAGGACATGGATCTGGTGATCCTGGATATCGGCCTGCCGGACATGGAAGGCCACGAGGTGCTGGAACAGCTGCGGCAGTGGAGCCAGGTGCCGGTGATCATGCTAACCGTGCGCGCCGGCGAAGCCGAGAAGGTACGGGCGCTGGACACCGGCGCCAACGACTACGTGACCAAGCCGTTCGGCACGCAGGAGCTGATGGCGCGGGTGCGGGCGCTGCTGCGCACCCGCAGCGTGCCCAGCGACGGCACGCCGCCGGTGTTCGACGACGGCCACCTGCATGTGGACCTGGTGCGCCGTGAAGTGGCGCTCGACGGCGAGCCCGTCGCATTGACCCGCAAGGAGTACGCGCTGTTGTCGCTGCTGCTGCGCAACGCCGGGCGGGTGGTGACCCAGCCCCAGATCCTGCAGGAGATCTGGGGACCGACCCACCAGCACGACACCCACTACCTGCGCATCCTGGTCGGCAAGCTGCGGCACAAGCTGGGTGATTCAGCGCTGGATTCGCGCTACCTGTTCACCGAACCGGGCGTCGGGCTGCGGTTCAAGGGGTGAGGGTGTGCCGACCAACGGTCGGCATCCACCAAAGCGAATCCGGAAGAGCATCCACGCATGGCGTGGATCTACTGTGTCGACCAAGGTCGACACCTACCAACAGCGGTCCATGCCGTTCCGACAGATCGCGGAAATTGTCAGGGGTGGGGCGGTGTCGGAGTGCGGGGTGTCAGCCGCATGGATGCGGCTGCCAAGCCTACAGGGACGTACTTGCGGCGTCCCCGCACTCCGACACCGCCCCGCCATCTCGCGGATAGCTCGCTATTGATGTTGATGTTGCCGTTGCTTCGGCCGGTGCCGGGCGCCGCCCGGCCCCACCTCAGAACCCCAGCGGGGTGTCGCCCAGCACCGGTTGCAGCTGGCTGCGGAACAGCGCCTGGATGCGTTCCAGTGCCGCCTCGTCGTTGCCTTCGAAACGCAGCACCAGCACCGGCGTGGTGTTGGAGGCGCGCACCAGGCCCCAGCCATCGGGGAAGTCCACGCGCAGGCCGTCGATGGTCGACAGGCGACCGCGCACATACGGGTTGTCCGGCGACTGCGCCGCCGCCACCAGCATCGCCACCAGCGCATGCGGCGTGCCGTCGGCCACCGGCACCTTCAGCTCCGGCGTGGCCACCATCTCCGGCAGCTCTGCCAGTACCTCGTCCGGAGTCTCCTCGCGCTGGGCCAGGATCTCCAGCAGGCGCGCGGCCGCATACAGGCCGTCATCGAAACCGAACCAGCGCTCCTTGAAGAAGAAGTGGCCGCTCATCTCGCCAGCCAGCTCGGCATCGGTCTCGCGCATCTTCGCCTTCATCAGCGAATGCCCGGTCTTCCACATCAGCGGGCTGCCACCATTGCGCAGCACGTGGTCGGACAACTTGCCGGTGCACTTCACGTCGTAGATCACCATCGCGCCGGGGTTGCGCATCAGCACGTCGGCGGCGAACAGCATCAGCAGGCGGTCGGCATAGATGATCTTTCCTTCGCCGGTGACCACGCCCAGGCGGTCACCGTCGCCATCGAAGGCAACGCCGAGATCGGCACCGAAGCGCTTCACCGTCTGCACCAGGTCTTCCAGGTTGGCCGGCTCGCTGGGGTCGGGATGATGGTTGGGGAAGGTACCGTCGACATCGCAGTACAGCGGGATGACTTCCGCACCGATCGCTTCCAGCAGCTGCGGCGCGAGCGCGCCGGCCACGCCGTTGCCGGCATCGGCCACGACCTTCAATGGGCGGTCCAGCTGCACGTCGTCGGCAATGCGCTGGATGTAGTCGGCGCTGACATCGCGCTGCTGGTAATCGCCCGGCTCGGCGGCCTGTACCAGGCGGCCTTCGACGATGCGCTGGTACAGATCGGTGATGGCATCACCGGACAACGTCTCGCCGCCGATGACCACCTTGAAACCGTTGTACTCGGGCGGGTTATGGCTGCCGGTGACCGCCACGCAGGTGCCGGTACGCAGATGGAAGGCGGCGTAGTACACGACCGGGGTCGGTGCCAGGCCGATGTCGATCACCGCGCAACCGGCGCGCCTCAGGCCCTCGGCCAACCCTGCGGCCAGTTCCGGGCCGGACAGGCGGCCGTCGCGGCCGATCACCACCTCGCGCAGGCCCTGCTCCAGGGCCACGGTGCCGATGGCCTGGCCGATCAGCGCCGCCGTTTTCGGCGTCAGTTCACTGCCAACCACGCCGCGGATGTCGTAGGCGCGGAAGATACCGGCCGCCAGTTCCTCGGCCGGAACCGGTGGCGGGGGCGGCGGTGCACTTTCAGTTGTGCTGGCCTCGGCCACCGGCGGCGGCGCCATCTGCAGGCTCTCGCTCAGGGTCGGGCCATGATCGGCTTCCGCCACGGTCGCCCGGCGCGGCAGCGGCAGCGACTTCGGCAGGCGGCCGCGCCCCACCACCAGCAGCACGGCGATGAACGCCAACAGCAGCCCAACGATGGCGCTGGCCAGCGAACCCAGGCCCAGCGGACCAGGTTCGACATTGGGTACCGCGGCCACCAGCCGCAACGGCGTCCCCGGAATCGGCCGCGCCAATGCTTCGGCGCTTTCGGCCAGGCCGGCATCGCCCTGGGCAACGAGGTCATGCGCGCCCTGGCGCAGGCCAAGGAAACCGGCCGATGGCGCACTCACCTGGTCCAGCGGCGAGGTCAGCCGCAGCAATGGCTGGCGCACGTAGAGCACCGCCGGGCCGAGACTGCCCAGTTGAACCGGCGCTGCCAGGCCCAGGCGATTGCCACCGCCATCGCGGACCACGCGCAGGCTGGGCTTGCCTTCGGCCAATGCCGCTTCCAGCAGCGCCAATCGGGCATAGCCAAAGGCGGCCGGGTCGGCGTAGGCGTTGGCCAGATCGGCGGTCAGTACCTCGGCGTGCTCGACGCCGGTCCAGCTCTCGCGGACCGCGAGTGCCGCCGCAGCGGCATCACCGGCCTGCAGCGCCTGCTGCACGCGCTCGTTCTTCAGCTGCTGCTGCAGCTGCTTCAGCTGGCCGGCAGCGGCCTCCTGCAGGCCCTGCACGGCCTGGTCACGAGCAGCTTCCAGCGCCTGGCCGTTGGCCTCCTGGCGCCATTGCTGCACTGCGCTCCATCCGAACCAGCCGGCCAGCAGGATCAGCAGCACCCCCAGTAGTGGCGCACTGCGTCCCAACGACCGTCCCCGCTGTCCTTCCCCGATGCCGCTCATCGATGTCCCCTGTCAACGCACTCCGGTATGGCCGAATCCACCCGTTCCCCGCACGCTGTCGGTGAAAGTATCCACCACCTGCAGGCTGACGCGGGCAATCGGCACGATCACCAGCTGCGCGATGCGATCGCCCGGCTCGATGGTGAAGGCCTCGCGGCCACGGTTCCAGACGCTGATCAGCAGCGGGCCCTGGTAATCGGCGTCGATCAGGCCGGTGCCATTTCCGAGCACGATGCCGTGGCGATGGCCCAGCCCCGAGCGCGGCAGGATCACCGCGCACAGGTTCGGGTCGGCGATGTGGATGGCCAGGCCGCTGGGCACCAGAGCGGTGTCGCCCGGCTGCAGGGTCAGCGCGGTATCCAGCGCCGCGCGCAGGTCCATGCCGGCACTGGCTTCGGTGGCGTAGGCCGGCAGCGGCCAGCTGTCGCCGAAGCGCGGATCGAGCAGCTTGACCTGCAGCGGTTGGGAAGTGAAAGCCTGGGTCATGCCTGGAGTCTCCGCGCGATCAGCGCCAGCAGTTGTTCGGCCAGCTCACGCTTGGAGGTGGCCGGGAATACCTGTTCACCGTCCTGCCAGAAGGCCGTGGCGGCATTGTTGTCGCTCTCGAAACCGCCGCCGCTGATGCCGACCTGGTTGGCGATCACCAGGTCCAGGCGCTTGTCGACCAGCTTGCCACGCGCGTATTTCTCCACGTCGTGGGTTTCGGCGGCAAAGCCGACCACCAGCTTCAGCGACTGGGTCTGCGCAGCCACCTCGGCAAGGATGTCCGGCGTGCGCACCAGCTCGATCACCAGCGACTGGCTGTCGGCGGTCTTCTTCAGCTTCTGCGGCGCGACCTGGCGCGGCGTGTAGTCGGACACTGCAGCGGCACCGATATAGATGTCGGCCGGCAGCGACTTCAGCACGGCATCGCGCATCTGCGCAGCCGAGCGCACGTCGACGCGCTGCACGCCGGGCGGCGTCGGCAACTGTACCGGGCCGCTGACCAGCACCACCTGAGCGCCCATCGTCGCGGCGGCCGCGGCCAGGGCAAAGCCCATCTTGCCGCTGCTGCGGTTGCCGACATAGCGCACCGGATCGATGTCTTCATAGGTCGGGCCGGCGCTGATCAGCAGGCGCAGGCCCTGCAGCGCACGGGTTTCCGGCGCGGCAACGGCCGCGGCGCTGCTGCCGTTGGCGGCCAGCGCGGCCACGATGTCGCCCGGTTCGGCCAGACGCCCCGGACCGGACTCGCCTTCGGCCAGCGGGCCGTCGACCGGGCCGATCACCTGCGCGCCGCGCTGGCGCAGCAGGGCGATGTTGGCCTGGGTGGCCGGGTGCAGCCACATGCGATGGTTCATCGCCGGGCAGATCGTCAACGGCGCGGTACTGGCCAGGCACAGCGTGCTGACCAGGTCATCGGCATGGCCCTGGGCCAGCCGGGCCAGCAGATCGGCGGTTCCCGGGGCAACCACGATGCGGTCGGCCCAGCGCGCCAGCTCGATGTGGCCCATGGCCTGTTCGGCGGCGCTGTCCCACAGCGTGGTGCGGGTGGGCTGCCCGGACAGGGCCTGGAAACTGAGCGGAGTGACGAACTGCTGGGCACCGGCGGTCATCGCCACCTGCACCTGGGCACCGGCGTCGCGCAGGCGCCGCACCAGTTCCAGGGCCTTGTAGGCCGCGATCCCGCCTCCGACGCACAACAGCAGTTTCTGACCTTCCAGCGCGCGGGCCGGCGCGGGGGAAGCGTTGGGGGAGTCAGCCACCTGGAATTCCTGTGCAAACGAGGGCGCTAGCTTACCCGATGGTCGGTAATGTCCCGGTGCAGGGTGCACATAGCGGACAGCTATCAGTAGATGGAGCGCGCTGCGCCTGACCCTGGGTCAGCCGGGCATCGGTTTCGGACCTTTCCTATACCTCTACGGGTCTGCGCTTTTGCAGAATCAGGCATTGGCTGCCGTCTGCCGTGGCCTGTTCGACCTTCGAGGAGCCTCGTGCATCCACGCATCATCATTGCCGACGACCATCCTGTGGTCCTGCATGGCATCCGTATCGTGCTGCAGACCCACCTGATGGACATCGTCGGCAGTGCACGTGACGGCGCCCAGCTGCTGGAGCTGGTGGACCACCACGACTGCGATGCGGTGCTGACCGACCTGTCGATGCCGGGTGACGGCCCGGACGGTCCAGAGCTGATCGACGCGCTGCGCGTGCGTCACCCCGGGCTGCCGGTGGTGGTGCTGACCGGCGCCCGCCATCCCGGGCTGCTGGACGGACTGCTGCGCGAGGGCATCAGTGGGCTGGTCGACAAATGCGCCGATTTCGCCGAACTGCCGCAGGCACTGAACGCCGCACTGGCCGGGCAGGTCTTCGTCTCCCAGCAGCTGCGCCACCACCTGCAGGCGCGCGACCTGCTGTTTCCACGCGAACCGTCGCCGCTGTCGGCGCGGGAACAGGAAGTGCTGGATCTGCTGGCGACCGGGCTCAGCGTGAATGCCGTCGCCGAGCGTTGCGGGCGCAGCCCGAAGACCATCAGCCGGCAGAAGGCCGAAGCCAAGCGCAAGCTGGGCCTGCAGAACAACCAGGAACTGTTCGACTATCTGCAGACCCGGCGCGGGTGAGGCATCCTCCGACCCGGTGCTGCGGTATGCACCGATGGGAGCCGCCACGCAGGCTGGCGATGATGCAGGCATGCCCATCCATGACTGGCCCGAACAGGAACGCCCCCGCGAGAAGCTGATCGCGCGCGGGCCCACGGCACTTTCCGACGCCGAACTGCTGGCCCTGTTTCTCGGCTCCGGGTTCGGTGGCCGCGATGCCGTGCAGACCGCGCGCGACCTGCTGCAGGCGCACGGCCCGTTGCGGGTGCTGCTGGACCGCCCCGCGCGTGACCTGGCCCGCCTGCCCGGGCTCGGCCCGGCGCGCAGCTGTACGCTGGCTGCCGGGCTGGAACTGGCCCACCGCTACCTGGCTGCCGAGCTGGAACACGGCGAAGCGGTCGGCAACAACCCGGCCGCGGTCGGCCGCTATCTGCAGCACCGCCTGCGGGGGCAGGCCCGAGAGATCTTCATGGCCCTGTTCCTGGACAACCGGCACCGCCTGATCGCCTGCGAGGAGCTGTTCCACGGCACCATCAACGCCGCACCGGTCTACCCCCGCGAAGTGGTGCGGCGCGCCCTGCTGCACAACGCGGCGGCGGTGATCCTCAGCCACAACCACCCTTCCGGCGACCCGGAACCCTCCAGCGCCGATACCCGCATCACCGACGAACTGCAGCAGGCACTGGCGATGGTGGACGTGCGCCTGCTGGACCACTTCGTGGTCGGTGAGGGCCGCCCCGTTTCGTTTGCTGAACGAGGCCTGCTGTCGCCGCCCCAGCCCCGCCTGTTCGGCTGAGCGCCCGCCCTCCGGGCGCCATCGGTCGCCCCCACAGGCAGGTTTCGGTCAGCGTGGCCGCTGGTATCTGCGCTAAAATGGGCGATTCCGCCGCTCATTCTCACAGCAGGCCTCGTGAAAAATCTCCTCCGCGCCCTGATCAGCCAAGGCATCGAAGCCTTGCGCGCCAATGGCACCCTGCCCGCCGACTCCCTGCCGCCGGACTTCGTGGTCGAGCGCCCGAAGACCCGTGACCACGGCGACTTCGCCACCAATGCCGCGATGCTGCTGGCCAAGGCCGCGCGCAGCAATCCGCGCGCACTGGCACAGGCGCTGGTCGAGGCACTGCCGCGCAGCGAGGACGTCAGCAAGGTCGAGATCGCCGGCCCCGGCTTCATCAATTTCCACCTGGCGCCGGCCGCGTACCAGCGTGAAGCCGCGTCGGTCATCAAGGAAGCCCACGACTACGGCCGCAACCTGTCCGGCAATGGCCGCACGGTGGGCGTGGAGTACGTGTCGGCCAACCCGACCGGCCCGCTGCATGTCGGCCATGGCCGCGCGGCGGCGATCGGCGACTGCGTGGCACGCGTGCTCGATGCGAACGGCTGGAACGCCAAGCGCGAGTTCTACTACAACGACGCCGGCGTGCAGATCGAGAACCTGGCGCTGTCCACCCAGGCACGGATCAAGGGTATCGCGCCGGACCAGGATAGCTGGCCGGAGGGTGGCTACCGCGGTGAATACATCGCCGACGTCGCCCGCGCCTACATGGCCGGCGCCAGCGTCGATCTGGAAGGCAGCACCGTGGTCGGTGCCAAGGACCCGGACGACATGCAGGCGATCCGCCGCTTCGCTGTGGCCTACCTGCGCAACGAGCAGAATCTGGACCTGGCCGCGTTCGGCGTCGACTTCGACATCTATTTCCTGGAAAGCTCGCTGTACGCCGACGGCAAAGTCGCCGAAGCGGTCGCCAAGCTGCAGGCCTCGGGTCATACCTATGAAGAAGGTGGCGCGCTGTGGCTGCGCAGCACCGACTTCGGTGACGACAAGGACCGCGTGATGCGCAAGTCCGACGGCACCTTCACCTACTTCGTGCCGGACGTGGCCTACCACCTGTCCAAGTGGCAGCGCGGCTACGAGCGCGCGATCACCGAGCTCGGCGCCGATCACCATGGTTCGCTGGCACGCGTGCGCGCCGGCCTGCAGGCGATGGAAGTGGGCATCCCGCAGGGCTGGCCGGAATACGTGCTGCACCAGATGGTCACCGTCATGCGCGGCGGCGAGGAAGTGAAGCTGTCCAAGCGTGCCGGCAGCTACTTCACCCTGCGCGACCTGATCGAGGAAGCCGGCCGCGATGCGACCCGCTGGTTCCTGATCGCGCGCAAGCCCGATTCGCAGCTGACCTTCGACATCGACCTGGCCCGCCAGCAGAGCAACGACAACCCGGTGTTCTACGTGCAGTATGCGCACGCCCGCGTCTGCAGCCTGCTGCGCCAGGCACAGGAGAAGGGCCTGGTGTACGAACAGGGCAACGGCCTGGCCAACCTCGGCCGCCTGGCCGACGACGCCTCGCTGCTGCTGATGAACGAGATCTCGCGGTACCCGGAAGTGGTGGAGGCGGCCGGCGTGGCGCTGGAACCGCATCTGGTGGCGCAGTACCTGCGTGAATTGGCGCACGCGTTCCACACGTGGTATCACGGGACGCCGGTGCTGGTGGAAGACGCTGCGGATCGCAACGCCAAGCTGACCCTGGCCTGCGCCGCGCGCCAGGTGCTGGCCAACGGCCTCGAACTCCTGGGCGTCAGCGCCCCGGAAAAAATGTAAGCATCAGGAGACGCAGTACACATGGCAGCACGACGCGGCAAAAACCAGGCACGACGCAACAGCAGCAGCCAGGGCACACCCGGATGGGTGTGGCTGGTCGCTGGCGTGGCGATTGCGGCCGTGGTGTTCCTGGCGGCGCCGAACCTGTTCAAGGGCGAAGGCGATGGCTTCCTGCGCGCCGGTCCGCAGCCGAACCCGAACGCGCAGCCTGCCCCGGTCGCTGATGCCGACAGCGATGTCGGCACCCAGCCGGCCGCGCAGCCGGCCACGCCGAAGCCGGCCGAACCGGAAAAGCCGGCCGCCACCCAGTACGACTTCTACACCCTGCTGCCGGGCAAGGAAGTTGAAATGTCCGACGCCGAACTGGCCGCCAGCGCGCGTGCCGAGGACCAGCGCCGGGCCAAGGCCGAAGCGCAGCGTGCGCAGGCGGCACTGGAAGGCAAGCCGGTTCCGCCGCCAGCGGCTACCGCGCCCGCACCGACGGCAACTGCCAGCGTGGCCAGCACCGCGCCGGTGACCGCCACCAGCCGTCCGCTGCCGGCACCGCTGAGCGAACGACCGGCTGCGGCAACGCCTCCGGCCAGCACGCCGACGGCGTCGACCAGCACCGCCGCCGCCACTCCGGCAGCGCGTGCGGAAACCGCGCCGACCGCGGCCACTACCCCGGCCGCTGCGGCACCGGCTGCCGCCGACAATGCCCGCTACATCCTGCAGGCGGGTGCGTTCGGTGCCTCCGGCGATGCCGAAGCGACCAAGGCCAAGCTGGCGATGATGGGCCTGGCGGCACGCGTGGAATCGGCGCAGATCAACGGCAAGACCGTGTACCGCGTGCGCATGGGGCCGTATGGCAGTGCAGGTGAACTGTCTGAAGCCAAGCAGAAGCTGGATGGCACCGGCCTGCAGGCGATGGCGATCAAGGCACAGTGAGTCTGCCGAAGTGAATGAAAAAGCCGGGCACAGCCCGGCTTTTTTTTGTCTGTGTAGAGTCGAGCCTATGCTCGGCTTCTGTTGAAAGCAGTCGAGCATGGCTCGACTCTACAAATGACCGTCAGCCTTCGCGGGCGACCTGGAAACCGGCGAAGGACTGGCTGACCGGCATCAGTTCCAGGCGATTGATGTTCAGGTGCGGCGGCAGCGTGGCCACCCAGAAGATCTGTTCGGCGATGTCTTCGGCGGTCATCGGGTTGGCGCCGGTGTAGAGCTTGTCCGACGCTGCCTGGTCGCCATGGGTACGCACCACGGTGAACTCGGTTTCGGCCATGCCCGGCTCGATCGTGGTCACGCGCACGCCGGTGCCGTGCAGGTCCGAACGCAGGCCGAGCGAGAACTGGCTGACGAAAGCCTTGGTGCCACCGTAGGCATTGCCGCCCGGGTACGGGTAGACACCGGCCACCGACGAAATGTTGATGATTGCGCCCTTGCGCTCCACCAGCTGCGGCAGCAGGCGGTGGGTCAGCGTCACCAGCGCGGTGATGTTGGTGTCGATCATCGTGGTCCAGTCCGACAGCTTGGCGCTCTGTGCCGGCGCGGTGCCCTGCGCCAGGCCGGCGTTGTTGACCAGCAGATCGATCTCGCCGAAGGCCGGCGGCAGTGCCAGCAGCGCCGCTTCCATCGCCACCGGATCGCGGATGTCGAAGGCGGCGGCATGCACCACGTCCTTGCCGTAGCGCTCGACCAGCGGCTGCAGGCGTTCTGCGCGGCGGCCGGTGGCGATCACCTTCCAGCCCGCCTGGGCGAAGCGGTGGACGGCGGCGGCGCCGAAGCCGGACGTGGCGCCGGTAATCAGGACAGTGCGGGTCATCAGGCAACTCCAGGGGGAAAAACCAGACCCCCATTCTGGCACCGTCGGCCGGGGGTTGCGTTGCCTGATCGGCCAGATCCGGCCCCACCTGTCGGGGTGACCGGTACAATCGGGGCCATGATCAACAACGATGTCCTGCGCAGCGTGCGCTACTCCCTGGACCTGGGCGATCACCACGTGGTGACCCTGTGCCAGATGGCCGACCCGGCCTTCGCCGTGGATCCCGAACAGGTGAAGGCCTGGCTGCGCCGCGAGGACGAAGCCGGTTTCGAGGCGATGAGCGACAGCGCGCTGGCGCACTTCCTCGACGGCCTGATCGTGCACCTGCGCGGTCGCGACGAAAGCCAGCCGCAGCGTGCGGTGGAAACCCGCATCGACAACAACCTGGTGCTGAAGAAGCTGCGCGTGGCCTTCCAGCTGCGCGACGTCGATCTGATGGAGATCTTCGCCAGCGCCGGTTTCAACGTCTCCAAGTCGGAAGTGGGCGCATTGTTCCGCCAGCCCGGGCACACCAACTACCGGCGCTGCCTGGACCAGATGCTGCGCAATTTCCTCAAGGGCCTGAGCCTGCGCCTGCGCGGCTGAGCACGGCTTCGACGAACGCCCGCGCCGCCGGTGTCGGCAGTCGCTGCCAGACCAGGTGCACGCGGCGGGTCGGGGTCGGCTGCAGCGGAATCTGTACCACCCCCTGGAACCCGTCGGCGATCAACGCTGGCACGATGCCAACCGCCAGCCCATGGCGGACGAAGCGCTCGATCAGTTCCATCAGATTGACCTCGAAGCGCACCGTGTGCGGCAGGCCAGCGGCAGCGAAGGCATCGTCGGTCTGCCGCCGCGCACCGGTGCCGCGCGGAAAGTCGACCAGCGCCTCGTCCTGCAGTTCGGTCAATGGCAGCCGCTTGCGGCGGGCCAAGCGGTGTGACGGCGCCAGCACCGCCACCAGGTCTTCTTCCTGCAGCATCTGGTGGCAGACCCCGTCCAGCCCTGCCGACGGCGCCAATCCGACCAGCGCCACGTCCAGCTCTCGCGACTGCACCTGCGCGATCAGGTCCTCGCTCTTGTCGACCCGCAGCTGGAACTCCACCTGCGGGTGCGCCTGCTGGAAGGCCGCCAGCATCGCCACCACATCGATGTCGGTCAGCGAGGAGATCTGCCCGATCGCCAGCAGGCCACGCACCTCGCCAGTAACGGCGGCCACGTCGGCGCGCAGGTGGCGCAGGCTGGCCAGCACCTGGCGTGCATGCACCAGCAGCGCCTCGCCGGCGGCGGTGGCCCGCACCTGGCGAGGCAGGCGCTCGAACAGCGTTGTGCCCAGTTCCTGCTCCAGGTAGGCAATCTGGTGGCTCAACGCGGACTGCACCACGTGGCAGCGTTCTGCGGCGCGGGTGAAATTGCCCTCTTCGGCCAGGGCGACGGCAAACTCGAGCTGCTTGAGATTCATCCAACTATCTCGTTTCCAGATGGCATGGATGATGATGATTCATTTCCATCATGGCCGCAGCAGGCGGACACTGTGCATCCCGCTTTGTGGAATACCGCGTGAGTCCGTCCCTCCCCCCTCTGCACCGCTGGCAGGTGCTGCTGATGTCGGTGGCTACCGGCGTGGCCGTGGCCAGCAACTACTATGCGCAGCCACTGCTGCACACCATCGCCGATGCCTTCGGCGTGCCATTCGGCCAGGTCGGCATGGTGGTCACTGCCGCACAGCTGAGCTATGCCGCCGGACTGATCCTGCTGGTGCCGCTGGGAGACCTGTTCGAACGCCGCCGCCTGATCGTGGTGATGAGCCTGCTGTCGGCAGGCGGGCTGGTGATCAGTGCCTGTGCACCATCGCTGGCCTGGTTGCTGGTCGGCACCGCGATCACCGGCCTGTTCTCGGTGGTGGCGCAGGTACTGGTGCCGTTTGCGGCCACGCTGGCCGCGCCGGAACATCGTGGCCGCGTGGTCGGCACATTGATGAGTGGCCTGCTGCTGGGCATCCTGCTGGCGCGCACCGTGGCCGGCCTGCTTTCCAGCCTGGGTGACTGGCGCCTGGTGTATGCGATCGCCGCCGGCACCCTGGTGCTGACCGCACTGGCATTGCAGCGCGGCCTGCCGCGATTCCACCACAGCGCCGGCCTCGGTTATTTCGCATTGCTGCGCTCGATCGGCGTGCTGTTCGTGCAGGAGCCGGTGCTGCGCCAGCGCACCCTGCTGGGCGCCTGCAGCTTCGCCATGTTCGCGATCTTCTGGACGCCGCTGGCATTCCTGCTGGCACAACCGCCCTACGCCTACAGCGATGCCACCATCGGCCTGTTCGGGCTGGTCGGCGCCGCCGGTACGCTGGCGGCCGGCCTGGCCGGGCGCATGTCCGATCGTGGCCAGACCGGACGTGCCACTGCCATCGCACTGATGCTGTTGCTGCTCTCGTGGCTGCCGTTGGGGCTGTCGGCACACTCGCTGCTGGCGCTGCTGGTCGGCGTGGTGGTGCTGGACCTGGCCGCGCAGCTGCTGCACGTGAGTAACCAGAACCTGATCTACGCACTTCAACCGGCAGCGCGCAACCGCCTCAATGCCGGCTACATGACCGGCTACTTCATCGGCGGTTCGCTGGGTTCGCTGCTGTCGGCGCAGGTCTACCAGCGCTTCGGCTGGACCGGCGTCTGCGTGGCCGGTGCTGCGGTGGCCATGCTGGCCCTGCTGCTGTGGCTGCCCGGCGCGCTGCGCGCGCGCCAGGCTTCGGTGACTGACTAGAAGCTGCCCTGCAGCGCCAGCTCCCAGCGTCCGCCGGCATTGCCCGGAAACAGCCGCTTCGCTGCGTTGTCGGTGTCATGCACGGTGGCGCGCAGTTCCCATGCCGGGGTCAGCGAGGCGATGGCACTGAGCTGGCCATGCAGGTAATCAGGCCCCTGTGCGGTGGCCAGCCAGTACTGGCCTACCGCAGCTTCGAGGCGGAACCGCTCGTGCAGCGGCACCCGCACACCCAGCTGGGCGTAGGTGCCGCGATGGCCGCCCGCCAGCGCGTCGTTGGAATGCGCCAGCTGCAGCCAGGCGCGCTGTTTCCAGGTCACGGTGGTATTGAGCTCGGTCCAGTCCAGCGCGCGGCCGGTGCCCGGGTACACGTAGCGGGACAGGTTGGCATCCAGTGCCCAGTCCGGTGCCAGTGCACCACTCCAACCGGTCACCAGGTCGAACTCGCTGCGCGCGCCGTTGTCCGGCTTGAACGATACGTTGGACCCCCACACGCTGGCGTACCAGCCCGATGGGATCGAGACCTTCGCGCCGGCCTGCACCGCCGGGTCGCCGTCGCTCTGCGAGCTGCCGCGCCACACGTAATCGCTGGTCAATGCGGCACTGCCACTGACCTGCACCTGCGCCTGGGCGGTGCCGATGCCGAGCAGCCCTGCCAGGGCGGCCACCACTGCCGCCATCATCCCCTTGCTGTTCACTGCACTGTGTTCCTCGTCGAAGGCGGTCACGCCGCCGGGACCGCAGTGTCGAGGCGGTGGCCGTAACGGATCGAGGGTGCTGCCGGGCCCGTGGCGCAAATTCGGCGTAAATCCCGCGGACCGGGGCCACATGCCAGCAGCGCGGTATCATGGCGCCCTGTTTCCAGGAACCAACTGCGTGGACGCCATCCTGACTCCGGTATCGATCGGCGAGCTGATCGACAAGATCACCATTCTCGAGATCAAGGCCGAGCGCATCGACGATGCCGCCAAGCTGAGCAACGTGCGCACCGAGCTGGACGGCCTGCTGCCGTTGCTGCAGCTGCAGCTGCAGGCTCAGCCGGCGCTGGCCGTGCTGAAGCAGCAGCTGAAGGCGATCAACGAGCGCATGTGGGACATCCAGGACCAGCTGCGCGACAAGGAAGCGGCCCAGGTGTTCGACGATGCCTTCATCCAGTTGGCGCGTGGTGTCTATGGCACCAATGGCGAGCGCGTGCAGGTGAAGAACGAGATCAACCGCGTGGCCGGTTCAGCCCTGGTGGAAGAGAAGCAGTACCAGGGCGAGTAACGCCGCCTCGCTCGGCGTCGATCAGATGGCGGAAGCGGAACAGCTCGCCATCGTTGCGGATGCCCAGCTTGCGGTAAGCCGCTCGCTTCTGCGTGCTGATGGTGCTGGCTGTACGCCCACTGCGGCGTGCCATCTCGCCGGTGCTGCAGCCGCGCAGCACCCACTGCAGGACGGTGCGCTCGCGCGTACTCAACCGTGGTGGACGCACGGGCTGCTGGCGTTGCCGGCGGGACTGGTTCAACTGTGCACGCAGTTCCGGCGGCACGAAGCGCCCGCCACGGGCAACCACGCTCACTGCCCGCAGCAGCGTCTGCGGCGCGCAGGCCTTGGACAGGAATCCGCGCGCACCGGCCTGCAGGGCCAAGGACACGACACCCGCGTTGCAGTGCGCGGACAGCACCAGGATCGGCACTGCCGGCCAATGGCGTGATAGGTGCCGCAGCAGTTCCAGACCTTCCCCGCTGTCACCGATCGGCAAGGCGTCGACCAGCAGCAGATCGATCGCGGCCGCCTGCTGCTGCAGGCGCTGCAGCAGATCACCGCTGCGACCGTAGCTTCCATCGACCTGCAGGTCCGCCTGCCGGGCCAGGACTTCCTGCACGCCATGCCGCAACAGCGGGTGCGGATCCAGCAGCAACAGGCGGCAGGGAGAATCGCGGGGCGACGGAAACGTGGGCATGGTTGCATTCCTGCAGAACAGGCCACTCACCCTAGGGCGCAGCCGACGCCTGCGGAATCCAATTCGTTGCAATGCCGCCCTTCCGCCGCGCCACGGTCAGGTAGCGTTTGCCCAGCCGGAAACGCAACAGGCCCGGCATCGGCCGGGCCTGTCGAGGCATCTTCGGCGCGCAGGCGCGCCGAGGAAGCAATTACCAGCTGAAGCGCGGGCCGACGGTGTATTCCTTGTCGCCGTCGCGGTTCATCTTCAGCTCGCCGTTCAGGCCCCAGTTCTGGTTCAGCTTGACCTGACCACCCAGGCGGCCGTACCACTGGCCTTCCGGATTGATGCCGTGCTTCTTCGAGAAATCTTCGTAGCCGACCATGCCGTAGACTTCGGCGTGGGCACCGAAGGCGGTGCGGATACCGGCTTCAGCGCTGTAGCCGTTGAAGTCCAGGCCGTGCTTCTGGTCGCGCTTCTGGTAGGCAACGCGGGCAACGAAGTCGGTGGTCGGAGCGATTTCAACGTTGTAGCCGGCGCCGATCTTCCACTGGTCCAGCTTGATGTTGGTGTGGTCGATTTCCTGGCGGCTGTACTCACCGAAAGCGTGGAAGTTCGGCAGGAAGCCGTACGAACCCTTCACGCCCCAGCCGTCGGCCTTGAACGCGTCGATGTCGGTCTTGGCGTAGTCGGCTTCGGCGTAGTTGTACGACAGGTTCTCAGCAGCCGAGGCGGTGAACGGCAGGGCAGCGGCCAGGGCCAGAGCAATCAGCGAATTCTTCATGGGGGTACACCTTTACTTTCTTATGGTGTGCAGCAGCGCCAAGGCGCCATCGCATCGGGAATGTAAATTCTCCGTTATTCGCCACAACGCTCCCTGAAAACAGCGGTCTTCGCATTGCTGAATTTTTTGCCTTGATTCAGGCTGTCTCTGGCATACGCGCGCGGCGCGCGTGCATTTGTGATTCGTCGTCGATTGCAACAGGAGGTTGCCTTGTACGTTTCCGATCCGCCGCTGGTGCCTGTTCGCGCCGCGCTCCTGGCATGCGCTGCCCTGTTCCCGATCCACGCTGCGCACGCACTGCAGGCCGCTGACTACCAGCGCGCCGAACGCGTGCATGACAGTCACCTTCGCGGTGCGCTGCGCAATGCTTCGGTGCTGCCCCACTGGCTGGCCGATGGGCGCTTCTGGTACGAACGCGAAACCACGCAGGGCCGGCGCCAGGCGGTACTGGTCGATCCAGTCCAGGCCACACGCCAGATCCTGTTCGAACCCGATGCGCTGGACGCTGCGGTTGCACCTCTCGGTGCCAGAGGACCACGCCTGCGCTTGAGCAGCGTGCAGGTACTGGATGAAGGCCTGCGCCTGCAGTTCAACGGCGAGGCGGCGATCAGCTGTCAATGGCCACGCCTGCAGTGCGTGCGTTCGCAGGATGCAGCGCCAGCGACCGATGCACTGCCATCGCCCGGCGGTGATGCCTGGCTGCAGGTACGCGATCACAACCTGTGGCTGCAGTCGCCCGGAATGGCAGCACGAGCGCTGACCAGCGGCGGTGAACCCAATCATGGCTTTGGCGTGCTGCCGGACTTCACCCTGCGCGGCATTCCACGCCGCCAGGGCCGGATGCCGACGCGGCCGTTCGCGGTCGGCTGGTCACCGGATGGCCGCTACGTGGCCGGCATCCGCTACGACGAACGCGCGCTGCAGGACTACCCCTATCTGGAAAGCAGCCAGGCCAACAGCGCGCGGCCGCGCGTGCATACGGTGAAGCTGGGGCTGCTGGGTGACACCCGGCAGGTGCGCGACAGCCTGTATGTGGTCGACACCCGCAATGGCCAGCAGCATGACATCGCCTTGCCGGAAGGCTGGAACACCCTCAGCGAAGCCGGCGTACTCGGCTGGGACGGCGACCGGTTGTATGCCGTGATCGCGCACTTCGGCGCACCGCGCAGGCTGCGCCTGGTGGAGATCGATGCCAACAGCGGTGCGTTGCGCACGGTTCTGGAAGAAGCCAGCGACACCCGCCTGCAGCTCAACGTGTATTCCTACAACCGGCCAGCGGTGGCCATCCTGCCCGGCCAGGACACGGCGGTGTGGTTCTCGCAGCGCGATGGCTGGGGCCATCTGTACCGGGTCCGCCTGTCCGACGGCAAGGTGCTGCGCCAGCTCACCCGCGGCCAATGGGCGGTGCGCGACCTGCTGGGCGTGGACGCTGCGGGTGGCTGGGCGTACTTCAGCGCCGGCGGCGTCGACGGTGGCGACCCCTACGTACGCGGCCTGTACCGTGTATCGCTGCAGGGGGGACCGGTCCAGCGCCTGGCCGCCGATGGCAACGACCATCTGGCCGATGCCGGCACCGGTGCGTTGTTCGGCGGGCGCGCCCCCCAGGCGCTGTCGCCTGGCGGTGGCTATCTGGTGGATACCGCTTCCCGTCTCGACCAGCCACCACGCACCGTGCTGCGGGCCAGCGATGACGGCCGTGAAGTGATGGTGCTGGAAACAGCCGATGACAGCGCGATCCTTGCTGCCGGCTGGCGCCCACCACGGCGCGAACGGCTGCTGGCCGCCGATGGGCGAACGCCGATCTTCGCCACCGTCTACCTGCCCCGCGACTATCGCGATGACGGCAGCTTTCCGGTGATCGACGCGATGTACGGTGGCTCCTTCGTCAGCAATGCGCCGGTGACCTACGCCGAGGCGGTGTCCGCCTTGAATCCGGTGTCACGCGCCAGCCTGGCCGAACTGGGCTTCGTGGTGGTCAGCATCGACGCGCGCGGCACCGGTGGCCGCGACAAGGCGTTCCATGACAGCAGCTTCCTGCACGGGGCAGATGTGCAGCTGGATGACCATGTGGCTGCGCTGCGCCAGCTGGGCGAACGCTACCGGGGCATCGACCTGCAGCGGGTCGGCATCTACGGGCATTCGTTCGGTGGTTACAGTGCAGCGCGCGCCCTGCTGCGCTATCCGGCGTTCTACAAGGTGGGCGTGGCCTCGGCCGGCAGCCACAATTTCCAGGGCATGTACGGCGGTGCATTGCACGGCATGGACCGGCTGTTCGGTGGCGTGCTGCCACCAACACCCCTGGCCGATGGCGTGCCGGCGCCGTTTGCCGGACTCGACAATGCAGCGTTGGCCGGCAACCTGCGTGGGCATCTGATGCTGGTCTATGGCGAACTGGACGAGAACGCGCCGCCGGCGCTGACCCTGCAGCTGGCCGCCGCCCTGAACAAGGCCCAGCGCAGCTACGACCTGCTGTACCTGGCCCGGCAGGACCACGAACTGTTCCGCAACGACGCCACCTACACGCACCGCATGTGGGACTACTTCGTGCGCCACCTGGCCGGCCAGCAGCCACCGGAGACGGTGCTGGCGCCGCTGCCCGGTGGGCCGGGCTGAACAGGCGCACACAGGATGTCGATCCACGGCGCCCTGGTTCGTCGGGTACTTGAAGGCCGTGCATGCGGCACGGTCCATCCGGAGGCAGGCAATGAGCTACATCGATGGTTTCGTCCTGGCGGTGCCCACCGCCAACAAGGAGAAGTTCCTCGCCCATGCACGCACAGGGGATCCCGTTTTCATCGAGTACGGCGCGCTGCGCGTGGTCGAGTGCTGGGGTGACGACGTACCGCACGGCAAAACCACCGACTTCTTCGGCGCGGTGAAAGCCACGGCAGACGAGACGGTGGTCTTCTCGTGGATCGAATGGCCGGACAAGCCGACCCGCGACGCCGGCATGAAGAAGATGATGGAAGACCCGCGGTTTGATCCGGCGAAGAATCCGATGCCGTTCGACGGCGCGCGGATGATCTACGGCGGCTTCGTGCCGATCTACGAGCTGACGCGCTGAACCGGGCGGACGTGCTCAGCGCGCGTCCGTCTCATCGCTGGCGGAGGCATGGCCGGCGCCCAGTGCGGCGCCGGCGCCGAGGCCCATGCCGCCCATTCCGGCCCCCATTCCGCCACCGCCGCCGCCACCACCCGCACGACCGCCCTTGGCATCGCCATCGTTGCGGCCCTTGCCACCGCCACTGGCAGCGGGCCGGGTCGGGCCCTGCGGTGGAATCTGCAGGTCGGTCGGGATGGGGGCCAGATCCAGCGCTTCGCGCACGAAGTCGCGCAGCGAGACCACCAGTTCGTGGAGGTGCACCGGCCGCCCCTGTGCCAGTTCGTTGGCCGCACGCGCGGCCAGCCGCACCTGCTCGTCGGTGCCCAGCAACAGGATGTCCGACAGTGCCGCTTCAACCGCATCGCGGATGCGGCGCGCGCGATCCGAGTGGGGTTCGGCGATGCCTTCGGCATTTTCGCGCTGGCGCAGGTCGCGGCGATGGCTGGGATCCACGCCCAGTTCGCCAGTGAACGACCCGCCCAGGGTCTTGTAGGCCGCCATCAGCGTGCGCAGCCGTTCGTTGATCTGCCGGTTCTCGCGCTCGCGGCGCTGTTGCAGGGTCTGCATCACCAGCAGGCGGATGCCCACGCCCAGCAGGGTGATCAGGACCAGGCCGGCCAACGTGGACAGCACGCCCTGCCAGGAACTGAAGTCGATACCACGCATGCCCGGGGCTCCTGCAGGAAGAACCTGCATCTTGCCCCAGACCGTGCCCCAGAAACGCGAAAGGCCCCACCACCCGTTGGGCGGCAGGGCCTTCGGTCACGGCGCGATTACTTGCGCTTGGCGACCTTGCGCACGGCCTTCTTGGCCGGAGCCTTCTTGGCGGCGACCTTCTTCAGCGGCGCAGCCTTCTTGGCGACCGTCTTGCGGGTGGCGGCAACCTTCTTGCCCACCGCCTTCTTGGCAACGGCGGTCTTCTTGCCGACAACCTTCTTGGCAGCAGCGGTCTTCTTGCCGACGGCCTTCTTGGCGACAGCAGCCTTCTTGCCGACAACCTTCTTGGCGGCCGCGGTCTTCCTGGTGGCGACCTTCTTGGTAGCGGCAACCTTCTTGCCGACAACCTTCTTGGCAGCCACGGCCTTCTTGCCAGCGACCTTCTTGGCCGCGACGGTCTTCTTGGCCACGGCCTTCTTGGCGGTGGCGACCTTCTTGCCGACAACCTTCTTGGCGGCCGCGGTCTTCTTGGCAACGGTCTTCTTCGCGACGGCGGCCTTCTTGGTGGCAGCCTTCTTCACGGTAGCGACCTTCTTGCCAGCAGCCTTGGTGGCAGCCTTGGTGGTCTTCTTGGCAGCGGCGGCCTTCTTGGTCACGGCCTTGCCTGCAGCCGCCTTCTTCTTGGCCACTTCCTTCTTCAGGGCAGCGGCTTCGGCCTTGGCGTTCTTCTTGGCGGCTTCCAGCTTCTTCTTGGCGTTGGCAACAGTCTTGCCGACCGACTTGGCAGCCTTCTCGGCCTTCTTGGCAACGGTCTTCTCGACCTTGGCCACGGCCTTCTTGGCCTTGGCAACGCGGGTGCCGGCAGCCTTGGTGGCGCGCTTGACGGTCTTCTTGACCGACTTCACTGCGTCTTCGGCAGCGTGGGCGATGGTCTCGCCAACGTTGGTGGCGGTTTCTTTGACGTTCTCGACGGCGTCGGTCACGACCGACACACCATTACCGTTGCTCATGTTGCCCTCCTGCGGGCCTTAAGTATCAAAACGGGGCGATGCTATACCGACATTGACGATCGTGGAACGGGGCATGCGCCCGCAATCGCATCTGCTGCGACGGTAATGGTGTAGCCCAGCACCCTCTCGAGCACAGCGGGTTGACAGGAAACCCCTTTTTTCAGTGCTGCGCCGCACGGTGCGGGTAGCGGCAGGTGCTGCCTGCGCGCACCTGCCAGAGTGCTGCGAAAGGCATGCGATATGGCGCATCGCGGCACCAGGATGCGCAGAACTGCGCAAGTATCAGCCTGTATCCACACGCGCTTCGGCAGACGTCGGCACATTGCGAAGCACGCCCGACGTTGTCGCCACCGCCCCACAGATGGCGACGCCGACCCGCGTTCCGGGCGCCCGGTTTTCATGGCGCATTTATCCAGATCGCGACACACTCATTCAGCTTGTTTTACCGTAGGGCCGAACCGCCCCCACCCACGCCAGCGAACCGACTCCCATGCGACCGCTTCCCACCCTGCTCACGCTCGCAATCGCCGCCGCCTTCGGTGGCTTCGTTGCCACCGGCATCAATGCCCACCTGGACAACCGTGCCGACGCCGCGCCGCTGCCTGCGGTACTCCCGACCACGGCGGCATTGCCGGCCTCGGTGGCCGGACAGGCGGTGCCGTCGCTGGCACCGATGCTGGAGAAGGCGATGCCGGCCGTGGTCAGCGTCAACACCAAGCAGGTGGTGCGCGTGCGCAACCCCTTCTTCAACGACCCGTTCTTCCGCCGCCTGTTCCCGGACATCCCGCAGGAACGCATCAACGAATCGCTGGGCTCGGGCGTGATCATCGACGCCAAGGAGGGCCTGGTGCTGACCAACCACCACGTCATCGACAACGCCGATGACGTGCAGGTGACACTGGCCGACGGGCGCACGGTCAAGGCCGAGTTCCTCGGTTCGGACCGCGATACCGACATCGCGCTGATCCGCATCCCGGCGCAGAACCTGACCGACATCAAGCTCGGCAACAGCGACCAGCTTCGGGTCGGTGACTTCGTGGTGGCCATCGGCAACCCGTTCGGCTTCAGCCAGACGGTCACCTCCGGCATCGTCTCGGCGGTGGGCCGCAGCGGCATCCGCGGGCTGGGCTACCAGAACTTCATCCAGACCGATGCGTCGATCAACCCGGGCAACTCCGGTGGCGCACTGGTCGACCTGCAGGGCCAGCTGGTCGGCATCAATACCGCCAGCTTCAACCCGCAGGGCAGCATGGCCGGCAACATCGGCCTGGGCCTGGCGATCCCCTCCAACCTGGCGCGCAGCGTGGTCGACCAGCTGGTCAAGCACGGCGTAGTGGTGCGCGGCACGCTGGGCGTGGAGAGCCAGAACCTGACCGCGCAGATCGCGCAGGGCCTGGGCCTGGGTGAAACCCGTGGTGCGCTGATCACCCGCGTGCTGGCCGGTTCGGCCGCTGCGACCGCCGGACTGAAGCCGGGCGACGTGGTGGTCTCGGCCAACGGCCAACGCGTGGACAGCGCCGAAGCCCTGCACAACGTGGAAGGCCTGGCCGCGGTCGGCAGCGCATTGACGCTGGACGTGCGCCGCGAGGGCAAGCCGCTGCAGATCAAGGCAACCTTGAAGGAACAGGCGCGCGCGGTCAGCGGTGAGAGCCTGGACCCGCGCCTGACCGGGGCCACCTTCGTCGACCTACCCGAGTCGCTGCGCCAGTCCGGTGTCGGCGGCGTGCTGGTCAGCGAGGTCAAGCGCGGCAGCCGCGCGGCCACCAACGGCCTGCAGCAGGGCGACATCATCACCGATGCCACCGTGGGCGAGTTCGCCGACCTGGCCAGCTGGCGCGCCAACTTCCAGCAGCGCCCGCCGACCCTGGTGATACGCGTGCTGCGCAACAATGGCCAGCAGCAGGGCCAGCTCGTGATGCGCTGATCGCCCTGCCGTAACACCCCCTATACCCCGGCAATGCTATTGCTGTCAGTCCAGGTCGGCACCGCCGACTCCCGTTCCCCCATCGCAACAGGAGTGATTCGATGAGCCCCACCAATACCGAGAACCTGAAGGAACACCTGGGTGAAGCCGGTTCCCACCTGAAGCAGGCCGCGTCGGCCGCCGGCGGTGCGATCAAGGGTGCAACCGGCGCAGCCGGCGACGAACTGCGCATCGGCAAGGCCAACGTCAAGGCTGAACTGTCCGACAGCGCGCTGTCCGGCCTGGCCGCCGCCGAGTTTGGTGGTGCAGCCGCCAAGGAACAGGTCGACGCACTGATGGACAAGGGCAAGGACCTGATCGACAGCGCCGCTGAGCTGATCCGTGAACGTCCGCTGGCCTCGTTCGGTGTCGCCTTCGCTGCCGGCTGGATCATCGCCAAGCTGGCCCGCGGCAGCAGCGACAAGTAAGCCGCGGCGTGAGCGAAGACAACGCGCAAGCGCCTGATCCGGCGGCTACCCCGCCGCTGGATGAGAGCATCCGCCAGGTCGGCGCGGCCGGTCGTGCCGCTGCCGATTCTGCCAAGCACACGCTGCGCTCGCTGCGCCGGTTGGCCTCGGCCGACTTCGCGCTGGCGCGTAGTGCATTCGGTCGCGCGCTGGCCTGGGCCGGCGTGGCGATCGTGTTCGGTGCCTCGGCCTGGCTGCTGATGGCCGCCACCCTCATCGCCCTGCTGCAGAGCTGGGGCCTGAGCTGGCTGCAGGCGCTGCTGATCACCTCGCTGCTGAGCCTGGCCGTCACCGGTTATGCGATCTGGCGGGTGTCCTACTTCTTCCACCACACCGGCATGCACGCTACCCGGCGCCAGCTGTCACGCCTGGGCCTGTTCGACGAACCCAGCGAAGACGATCCCGATGCCGAGGTGCAGCTGCCCGAGGGCAAGCCATGAAGTTCGGCGCGCTGCAACGGCGGGTGAAACGCTGCGAACAGGTGGTGACCGTGCGCCTGGGCGAAACCCAGGACCACTGGTCCACGCTCAGCGACGTCTGGCGAAAGGGCTGGTCGCCGCTGCGCATCGTGGTGGTCGGCCTGGCCGGTGGCTTCATCGCCGGCAAGCTGGAAGTGCCGGGCAAGGTCAACGGTGCCCGCTGGCTGCAGATGGTGGGTTCGGTCTCGAACCTGTTCGCCAGTGCACAGGCGGCGTTCGCCACGGCGATGGCGGCGCAGGCCGCAGCCACTGCCGACGACGCGGCTGAGGAAGCCGACGAAGCCAGCGAACAGGTACAGGCGGCGGCCTCCGCTGCCGAGCCACGGCCGGCACCGGCTCCACGCTCCGTGCCGGAGCCAGAGCCGGACCCGCGCGGACCGCATCCGGCCGAAGCGGCCACCGAGCTGTCCGAACGTTGATCCATGGAATCCGCCGCGCCGATCGCGGCCGGCGGATAATGCGCTCCCCTTCCCGGTTGGTGCGTCGATGAGCGAGTCCCTCCTGTCCCCGTCACCGGCCGGCCCTGAACAGCCCGACGCCCCGTTGCCGCCACCGTCGCGTCCGCGCGGACCGATGTCGCTGGTGGTGCTGGCGACCCTGGCGGTGGGCTACACACTGTGGGCGGCACAGGACATCATCCTGCCGGTGCTGCTGGCGATGTTCTTCGCACTGGTCGGCAATCCGATCCTGCGCCTGCTGCAGAAGCTGTGGATTCCACGTGCGCTGGGCGCTCTGCTGATCCTCGGCGCGGGCCTGGGCGTGACCGGTTCGCTGGCGGTGCAGTTGATCGGCCCGGCAATGGAATGGGCACAGGAAGCACCGCAGCAGCTGCGCAAAATCGCCCGCCAGGTGCAGGACCTGACCAAGCCGGTGCAGCAGGCCAACCAGGCTGCGGAGAACTTCGCCCGTGTTGCCGGTGGCGACAGCAACCGCAAGGTGCAGGTGATCCGCGCCCAGCTCGATGACCCGTACCGCATGTTGACCCGTGCGCCGCGGCTGGCCGCCTCGGTGCTGGCGGTGGTGCTGCTGACCCTGTTCTTCATGATCTACGGGCAGAGCCTGCAACGCGCGGCGATCGCCTTGTTCCCGAACCGTCAGCAGCAGCGCTTCACCAGTGACATCCTGCGTTCGATCGAGCGCGAGGTGTCGCGCTATGTGCTGACCATCAGCGTGATCAACACCCTGGTCGGGCTGGTGTTCGCCGGCGTGCTGATGCTGCTCGGCATCGGCCTGCAGGAAGCGTTGCTGTGGGGCACGGTGGCCGCACTGCTGAATTTCGCTCCGTATGTGGGTCCGTTGATCGGCGTGGCGCTGATGCTGCTGATGGGCTTCGTGGAATTCCGCGACCCGCTGCAGGCCCTGCTGCCAGCCGCCGCCTACCTGGGCCTGCACACCCTGGAAGGGCAGATGGTGACCCCGATCGTGCTGGGCCGTCGCATGAAACTGTCGCCACTGGTGCTGATCCTGGCGCTGATGGTGTTCGGCTGGGCCTGGGGCATGATCGGGCTGCTGCTGGCGGTGCCGCTGCTGGTCTGCATCAAGCTGGTGCTGGCACGGCTGGACGGGATGCAGGGCTGGGCGCGTCTGCTGGAATGAAAGCCCGCGCGGGCAGGGGTAGAATGGCGGGGTGAATTTCCCCGTCCAAGCCATCACCCTCGACCTTGACGACACGCTGTGGCCGTTCGCTCCGATCGGCGCCCGCATCGACCTGGTCCTGCACGAGTGGATGCGTGAACACAGCCCCGCCACGGCCGAGATGTATCCGGTGGCGGCGATGCGCGAACTGCGCGAGCGCCTGTACCACGCCCATCCGCACCTCCATCACGACCTGAGCGCACTGCGCCGGCTGACCCTGCACGAAGCGCTGCACACCAGTGGTGCCAGCCTGGATCTGCTGGAGCCGGCGTATGACGTGTTCTTCGCCGCGCGCAACCAGGTCGAGTGCTACCCCGATGCGATCGACGCACTGGCGCGGATTGCCGCGAGGGTGCCGGTGGCGGCGCTGAGCAACGGCAATGCCGATCTGGAGCGGATCGGCCTGGCCCATCATTTCGCCTTCCAGCTGGGCGCGCGCGAACACGGCGCGGCCAAGCCGGAGGCGAGCATCTTCCACGCCGCCTGCGCCCGCCTGGGTGTTGCGCCGGCGCAGGTACTGCACGTCGGCGACCACGCCGAAATGGACGTGGCCGGGGCGATTGCCGCCGGTCTGCGCGGCTGCTGGATCAACCGCGAAGCAGCCACCTGGACCCATCCGCAGCTGCAGCCGGACCTGCAGTTCGACACCCTCACCGGCCTGGCCGACTGGTTGGATGCCAACCTCGACGCTGCCGCACCCCGGAGTACCTGACGCATGAGCGAGATCACTGGTTTCACTGCCGACACCGCCGCAGCACTGCCGCTGTACGTGCTGGACCGCGAGCAGTTCGCGTCCTGGAAGGACGGCCAGCCGGCCGCCACCCAGGCATGGCTGGCGTCGCAGGGCTTCACCGCCGGTGCCTTCACCACGACGTTGCTGCCCGGCGCCGATGGCCTGGCCGGTGCGGTGATCGGCGTGGGTGATCGTGGCGATGCCTACAGCTACTCGCATGCTCCGCATGCCCTGCCGGAAGGCAGCGTGTGGCAGCTGGCCAGCGAACTGCCGGCCGCCGAACTGGCGCTGCTGCAGCTGGGCTGGGGCCTGGGCAGCTACCGCTTCGATCGCTACCGCAAGCGCCACCGTGCACCGGCACGCCTGGTGGCTGAGCCGACCGGCGAAGTGGCCGACCTGATCGCCGCCAGCCTGCGCGTGCGCGACTGGGTCAACACCCCGACCGAAGACATGGGTCCGCAGCAGCTGGAAGACGCCGCGCGCGCGCTGGCCGATGCACACGGTGCGCAGGTCGAGGCGATCACCGGCGATGAACTGCTGAAGCAGAACTTCCCGGCCATCCATGCCGTCGGCCGCGCCTCGCACCGCGCTCCGCGCCTGGTCGTGCTGCGCTGGGGCAAGGACACCGATCCGGCACTGGTGCTGGTCGGCAAGGGCGTGTGCTTCGATACCGGCGGCCTGGACATCAAACCGGCCGACGGCATGCGCAACATGAAGAAGGACATGGGCGGTGCCGCGCATGCACTGGCCCTGGCCGGCCTGGTGATGGCGCGCGGCCTGCCGGTGCGCCTGACCCTGCTGGTGCCGGCGGTGGAAAACGCGATCGGCCCCGATGCCTTCCGCCCGGGCGAAGTGATCGCCACCCGCAAGGGCCTGAGCGTGGAGATCGACAACACCGACGCCGAAGGCCGCGTGATCCTGTGCGATGCGCTGACTTTCGCCAGCGAACAGAAACCGGACCTGGTGCTGGACTTCGCCACCCTCACCGGCGCCGCGCGCATCGCGCTGGGCCCGGACCTGCCGGCGCTCTTCAGCAACGACGACAGCGTGGCCCAGCAGTGGCTGCAGGCCGGCGACGCGACCCGCGACCCGGTCTGGCGCATGCCGCTGTGGCGCCCCTACCTGCGTTACCTGAGCAGCGGCATCGCCGACCTGGCCAACGCCGGCTCGCGCATGGCCGGCTCGGTCACCGCCGCGCTGTACCTGGAACGCTTCCTGGAAGACGGCCAGCGCTGGGCACATCTGGACGTGTATGCCTGGAACGACGGCGAACGCCCGGGCCGGCCGGCTGGCGGCGAAGCGCTGGCGCTGCGCTCGGCGTGGGCGATGCTGAAGCAGCGCTACAGCTGATCGGGTGGGTGCCGACCTTGGTCGGCACGCCGTCCCCGGCAAACTTGACGAAAAATTGAATACCGGGCCTGGAAGGGTTCTGCGAGGATGTGTGGGTCGACCACCCACACGCTCCGTGAAGGCAGGACTCCGACCATGTCGCTCTTCCGCTACACCCGCGCCGGCCAGACACCGGGCGCGCCGCGCAGGCATTCCCCACTGCTCTGGATCGCACTGATCGCACTCATTCTGGGTGCGGTGGCGCTGGCCTTCGCCTGGTTGGCCGGCTGGATTGGCGGCCGCCTGACCGCGCAGCGCTTCACCGACACCATCGAGGCCACCGGCCCGGCCCATCCGGGCTTCCGCCGTGCGCACAGCAAGGGCGTGTGTGTAAGCGGTTGGTTCGAACCCAGTGCGCAGGCCCCCACCCTGTCCAGCGCCCGCGTGTTCTCGCAGCGCCGCGTGCCGGTGATGGGTCGCCTGTCGATCGGCGGCGGCGACCCGTACGGCGCCGACAACACCGCGCGCGTACGCAGCCTCGCGGTGCAGATGGTCAGCGATGATGGCCAGGAATGGCGCATGGCGATGAACAGCTTCCCGTTCTTCGCCGTGCCCAACGCCGAGGCGTTCTACGAGCAGACGCGCGTCTCCATCCCGGACCCGGCCACCGGCAAGCCCGACCCGCAGAAAATGGCCGCGGTGCTGGCGAAATACCCCAGTGCACAAGCGTTCCAGCAGTGGGCCAAGACCGCGCCGTGGACCAGCAGCTGGGCCGACACCACCTTCAACAGCGTCAACAGCTTCTGGTTCACCAACGCGCAGGGCCAGAAACGCGCGGTGCGCTGGCGCTGGCAGCCGCAGGCGCCGGTGGTCGAGATGGATGCGGAAACGCGCAAGAACGCCAGCGTCGATTTCCTCAGCCAGGAACTGCAGCAGCGCCTGACCAGCGGTCCAGTGCGCTGGAACCTGGTCGTGACCACCGCCGAGCCCGGCGATGCCATCGATGATCCGTCGGTACCGTGGCCCGAAACGCGTGACCAGGTGGTGGCCGGCGTACTCAGCCTGGACCGCATGCAGTCGCAGGAACAGGGCGCGTGCGGCCAGATCAACTTCGATCCGCTGATCCTGCCCAGTGGCGTGCGTGGCAGTGACGATCCGATCCTGGCGGCCCGCTCGGCGGTGTATTCGCAATCCTTCAACCGCCGCGAACGCGAGCGCGCCACCGGCAACGTCGAGCAACCGAAGGAGGCCGCACGATGAGCACCGGCAACGGCCACTTCAACCTGCTCGCGCGGGTGCTGCACTGGTCCATGGCGCTGATGATCATCGCCATGCTGTTCATCGGCGTGACCATGGTCGCCTCGCTGCACCTGCGGCCGATGCTGATCGATCTGCATCGCCCGTTGGGCATCGCCATCGGCGTATTGGTGCTGCTGCGCCTGTACAACCGGCTGCGCCATCGCCCGCCTCCGCTGCCGGCGGATCTTCCGGTATGGCAGGTGATGGCGGCCAAGGCGTCGCACTGGATGCTGTACGGGCTGATGCTGGCGATGCCACTGATCGGCTGGGCGATGCTGTCGGCCGGCGGTTATCCGATCGTGCTGTGGGGCGGCCTGCACCTGCCGCCGATCGTGCCGCACACCCCGGCGCTGTATGCCGCGTTGCGCAACGCGCACAGCCTGCTGGCGTATGTGTTGTTCGCCACGGTGCTGATGCATGTGGGTGCGGCGCTGTTCCACCTGTGGGTGCGGCGCGATGGCGTGTTCCAGGCGATGGCGCGCGGGAAGGATTGAGCGGGTTCGCCGGGCGTTCCCGGCGGATCGTTTCCGCGACTGCGGGGGGTGTCACTTTTCTTTTCGCGCGAAAAGAAAAGTAACCAAAAGAAACGCGCCGCCAGAGCGCGAGCCGGTGCTGCGCACCGGTGCCCTGTGCTTCTCGGTGAATCAGGGGACGGCGCCGAACTCGCTGCGCTCAAACACCGGCGCCTCTTCGCCCCTGATTCCCCTGCGATGCTCGGCTCGCTCAAGGCGGACCCAAGGTCAAATGCCACAGCTGCACCCAGTAGATCCACGCCATGCGTGGATGCTCTAGCTGTTGATCTTGCCCTTCAAGTCCGCCTTGAGCGAGCCGAGCACCGCAGGTCCGGCGAGGGCGAAGAGGTGCGGGTGTCTGAGCGCAGCGAGTTCCCGCGCCGTCCCTCGACGGACCGAGGAGCGCAGGGCACCGGCGTGCGCAGCACGCCGGCTCGCGGCCGGCGGAGCGTTTCTTTGGTTACTTTCTTGATGGCGCACATCCATGTGCGCCACCCTGCGGGCCGGCTACGCCGTTCCACGCTGCTCCTGCAGCGTGGTGCACGAGCAAAGAAAGTGACACCCACCCGCGGTCGCGGAAACGACATCATTGGGAACAGCAGGCCGCCCCTACAACCACCCCTTCTGCCGCGCCAGCCGGTACGCCTCGATCCGATTGGCCACGCCCAGCTTGCCGATGCACTCGGACAGGTAGTTGCGCACCGTACCGTGCGACAACCCCAGCTGCTCGGCGATCTCACTGGCGGTGCGGCCCTCGCCCGCCAGCCGCAGCACACGGCGTTCGCGGTCGGTCAGCGGGTCGGCCTGCGACCACGCATCCAGTGCCAGCTGCGGGTCGATCGCGCGGATGCCCTGCTTCACCTTGCGCAGGGCATCGGCCAGGTTCTCGGCCGGTGCGTCCTTCAGCAGGTAGCCCAGCACGCCAGCTTCCAGCGCGCGGCGCAGGAAACCGGCACGGGCGAAGGTGGTCACGATCACCACCTTGATCGGCAGTTCGTGGCGGGCGATACGTTGCGCCAGCTCCAGCCCGCTCAGGCCCGGCATCTCGATGTCGGTCACGAGGATGTCCGGCTGCAGCTGCTGCAACATCCGCCAGGCGGCCTCGCCATCGGCAGCACTGCCCAGCACTTCGATGTCCGGCTCCAGGCCCAGCAGCGCCGACAGTGCGCCGCGCACCATGGCCTGGTCTTCGGCCAGCAGGATGCGGATCATGCGGCACCGTCCTGCGCCAACGACGTGGGCGACAGCGGCGTGGTCGCGGCCATCAACGGCACGCGTACCGTCAGCACGGTGCCCGCCCCGCGCGGCGACTGCAGCGTCAACTGGCCACCCAGTGCTGCGGCCCGCTCACGCATGCCACTCAACCCATTGCCCTCGGCCTGCACGCCGCCACGGCCGTCATCGCGTATCTGCATCGCCAACTGTCGTTCCTCAAGCATGAAATCCACCTGCACCCGGGTCGCCTGCGCATGGCGCACGATGTTGGTCGCCGCCTCGCGCAGCACCAACGCCAGCCCGCGCTCCACCTCCACCGGCATCGCAGGTGGCGTCGTGTACTGCAGATGTACCTGCTGGCATTCCAGCAGCAGGCGCGCCGATGCCAGCTCGCCAGCAAGGTCGCTGGCGCGGATGCCGGTCACTGCACTGCGCACCTGTGCCAGCGCTTCGCGTGCAATGTCCTCGGCCTCGCCGATCTCCTGCCGTGCACGCGCGTCATCGCGATCGTAGAGCTTGCGTGCCAGCTCCAGCTTCAGCGTGATCAGCGACAGCGTGTGCCCCAGCAGGTCGTGCAGGTCGCGGCCGATACGCTCGCGCTCGGCGGTGGTGGCCAGTCGCCGCACCTCGTCCTGCGACAGCTGCAGGGCAACGTCGCGCTGCTGGCTCAGGGCCTCCACGTTCACCACCAGCCCGACGATGAACGACACCGCCGGCATCCACACCATGGCCTGCCACGGATAGCCGAAGTACAGCGCGGTGCCGCAGAACAGCAGGTTCAGCGCGGTCAGCTGCAGCAGGTACGCCCACCAGCTGCTGCGCCCGCTCATGCGGATCATCACGCAGCCGAACACGAAGTAGCTCAGTCCCGAGGGGTACCAGGGCAGCAGTACCAGGGCCAGCACGATCATGCCCAGCGCATAGCGCCACCCATGGTGCCGTGGCGACAGCATCACCCTGGCATAGAGCAGCAGGAACAACGGATAGCTGAGCAGGGTCAGCAGCAGCCAGCGCAGCGTGAAGCCATTACCCAGCACCGGGGTGAGGAAGATCCATACCGACCACAGCAGGTGGATCGCTCCGCTCCAGGGCGACTTGCCACGTCGCAGCAGCTCGGCCACCGCCGAATCCGGTGCGGGGCGCAGCAGGGACGCAAGCCAGCTCGACGACACGGGAGAATCCAGGCGAGGACGATCGCTGCCGATCATGCCAGTTCAGCCGATCCGGCGCAGGCGACGGCGCGCCAGCAGCAGCGCCACCACCGTGACCGCCAGCAGCACCAGCAGGTGGCCGGCCACGCTGCCCACCGACGGCAGCCCGACCACCGGCAGCGCCAGCTGCGCCAGATGCCAGGTCGGCCACAGTGGGGCCATCGTCGAGAACAGCGTGGGCAGCGCCGACAGCGGCAGCCACAGGCCCGACAGCAGGGCCAGCGGCAGGTAGACCAGGTTGACCATCGCCGGTGCCGCGCTGGCACTGACATGGCCGCCGATCAGCAGGCCGATCGCCCCCAGCGGCAGCGCCGCCAGGCCCGCCACCGCCAGCAGCTGCAGCACCTGCAGGGCGTGCAGCTGCACACCACCAAGCACGCGCGCGACGCCGATCAGCAGCAACGCCACCAGCAGCGCGAACATCACCGCCATCGCCAGCCGTGCCACCAGCGGTGCCGCCGCCGGCATCGGCAGCGCGCGCTTGAGAGTCAGCAGGCCGCCTTCACGATCCAGCGCCAACTGCACGCCGAAGCCGAACAGGGCCGGGGCCATCGCGCCGAACACGCAGTAGGTGGCCAACAGGTACAACGGCGCATGACCGCGCCCCAGCAGCACGCCGAACAGCAGGTAGAACAGCACCGGGAACAGCAGCGAGGGCACCGCGAACGCCGGCGTGCGCCAGGCCCGGCGCAGTTCGGCCATCAGCTCGGCGCGGTACGGACGTAGTGCCTGTCGCCATGCAGGCAGCGGCAATCCGGTGGTACGGACAAGGGTGTTCATGCGGCCTCCCGGGTCATGTCGAGGAAAGCGTCGGCCAGCGCCGCGCCCTGTACTTCCAGTTCGCGCAGCTGCGCATCGGCGGCCAGCAGGCGCGCCACCACCGGCTCGGCCGGGCTCGCCAGCAGCTGCAGATGCTCGCCGTCGCGCTGCACCTCCTGCACGCCCGGCCACTGCTGCACGTCCGCAATGGGCAACCCGCTGCGGCAGCGGATGCGGCGCGGCCGATCGGCCAGGCGCAGCTCGCTCAGCGGCGCGTCGGCCAGTACCCGGCCCTGCTCCAGCACCACCACCTGCTGCGCCAGCGCTTCGGCTTCCTCCAGGTAATGGGTGGTCAGCAGCACACCACAGCCTTCGGCCACCAGCTGCCGGATCGCCTGCCACATCGCCTGCCGCGCCTGGATGTCCAGGCCGGTGGTGGGCTCGTCCAGGAACAGCACGCGCGGGCGGCCACACAGCGCGATGGCGAACTGCACGGCGCGCTGCTGGCCACCTGACAGCTGGCCGTAGCGGCGGCGCGCGAGCGCCTGCAGGCCAGCACGCTGCAGCACCTCCTGCAACGGCATCGGGTCGGGATAGCAGGCGCTGGCCTGCGCCACCAGTTCGTCCACCTGCAGCATCGGCGGCAGGCTGGTGCTCTGCAGCATCACGCCCAGGCCGATACGGCTGGCGCGCTGCTGCGGGTCACCGCCAAGCAGCTCGACCTGTCCGGCGTCGGCGCGGCGCAGACCCAACAGCACGCTGATCGCGGTACTCTTGCCGGCACCGTTGCGGCCCAGCAGCGCCAGCACCTGGCCAGCGCGGACCTGCAGGTCGATGCCATGCAGGGCGGTATGGTCGCGGTAACGCACCTGCACCTGCTGCAGGCGGGCCAGCGACGGGGCGATCGGATCCATGGGCGGTACCGGTAGCGGGGACGTTGCCATCCTGTGCCGCCGTGGTCACATTTCGCAGTTGCCGCCGTCAGTGTCATCGGGTGACAGCTGTCACTGCCGTCATCGCTGTGCCTGCCTTCATGCTGTGCCGCACGCTCCACCGCCGGAACCGCCGCCGTCCGCTCTTCCGGCCACACCCGCCCGAACGTCTGTGATGGAACGAATGAACGCTTCTGCCGAGCTGTTGAAGGAACTCCGTATCGACCGCAAGTCCCCGCCGCCCGCCTCCGGAGGGAGTGGCAGTGGTGGTGGCCGCCGCTGGCTGTGGATCGCGATCATCGTGGTCGTGTTGCTGCTGGCCGCTGTCGCTTTCGCCCTATTCGGGCGTACGCCAGCGGTGGACGTGGAAACCGCGCCAGCGGTGGCCATCCAGCAGGGCAGCGCCAGCAGTTCGGTGCTCGACGCCAGCGGCTATGTAGTTGCGCGGCGCATGGCCACGGTCTCGGCCAAGATCACCGGCAAGGTGCGCGAGGTGATGATCGAGGAAGGCATGCGGGTCGAAGCCGGCCAGGTGATGGCCACCCTGGATCCGATCGATGCCGATGCGCAGCGCAGCCTGTATGCCTCGCAGCTGCAGGCCGCACGCAGCCAGGTGGCCGGGCTGGAGGCACAGCAGAAGCAGGCCGCCGCCGAAGCCAGCCGCCTGCAGGCACTGGTCGGCCAGCAGCTGGTGTCGCGCTCGCAGTACGACCAGGCGGTGGCCCAGCGCGACAGCCTGCGGGCACAGCTGGACACCGCACAGCGCAACGTCAAGGTGGCCAACGACCAGCTGGCCATCGCCGACCTGGGCGTGGACAACAACATCGTGCGCGCGCCGTTCTCCGGCGTGGTCACCGCCAAGGCTGCGCAGCCCGGCGAAATCGTTTCGCCGCTGTCGGCCGGCGGCGGCTTTACCCGCACCGGCATCGGCACCATCGTCGACATGGACTCGCTGGAGATCGAAGTCGAGGTCGGCGAAGCCTTCATCGGCCGCGTGCAGCCGAAGATGCCGGTGGAAGCCACGCTCAACGCCTATCCGGAGTGGAAGATTCCCGGCGAGGTGATCGCCATCATCCCCACCGCCGACCGCGGCAAGGCCACGGTGAAGGTGCGCGTGGCACTGAAGGTGAAGGACCCGCGCATCGTGCCGGAGATGGGCGTGCGGGTCAGCTTCCTGGAGCAGGCGCAGCCGCAGGCGGCGGCCAAACCGCAGGGCGTGCGCGTGCCGGCGGGCGCCGTGGTCCAGCGCGAGGGCGCCTCGGTGGCCTTCGTGCTGGGCGACCAGAACCGCGTGCAGCAGCGCACGGTCGAGGCCGGCCAGGCGATGGGCAAGGACCGCCAGATCCTCAACGGCGTCAGCGCGGGTGAGTCGGTGGTGGTGAACCCGCCCGATACCCTGCGCGATGGCGCCAAGGTGCAACAGAAACAAGCGCAGTAACGGCCTGGCGCCCACGGGCGCCGCCGGCAGCACCGCTCGACGCACGCCTGCGGCCCCCGCCGTGGCGCTTCCCCGTTTCCCGCCTTCCGTGGAGAACCACCCATGTCGACCCTGGTTTCACTGCGCAACATCACCAAGACCTACCAGCGTGGCCCCGAGAAAGTGCAGGTGCTGCACGGCATCGACCTGGACATCGCCAGCGGCGATTTCGTCGCGCTGATGGGCCCGTCCGGCTCGGGCAAGACCACCCTGCTCAACCTGATCGGCGGCCTGGACAACCCCAGCGGCGGCGAGATCAGCATCGAAGGCGAGCGCATCGACCAGATGAGTGGCGGCCAGCTGTCGACCTGGCGCAGCCACCACGTCGGCTTCGTGTTCCAGTTCTACAACCTGATGCCGATGCTGACCGCGCAGAAGAACGTGGAACTGCCACTGCTGCTGACCCATCTCAATGCGGCGCAGCGCAAGCGCAACGCCGAGATCGCGCTGACCCTGGTCGGCCTGGCCGACCGCCGCAGCCACCGCCCGAATGAACTGTCCGGCGGCCAGCAGCAGCGCGTGGCGATCGCCCGCGCGATCGTCTCCGACCCGACTTTCCTGATCTGCGACGAACCGACCGGCGACCTCGACCGCCAGTCCGCCGAGGAGATCCTCGGCCTGCTGCAGCAGCTCAACCGCGAGCACGGCAAGACCATCATCATGGTCACCCATGACCCGAAGGCCGCCGAGTACGCCACCCACACGGTGCACCTGGACAAGGGCGAGCTGGCCGACGCGCCGCTGGCCCACTGACGGAGGCCACGGCGATGAAATATTTCTCGTTGGTGTGGGCGCAGCTGTTCCGCAGCCGCACCCGCACCCTGTTGACGTTGCTGTCGGTGGTGGCCGCGTTCCTGCTGTTCGGCATGCTCGACTCGGTACGCGTGGCATTCACCTCCGGCGGCAGCGTGGAAGGCGCCAACCGCCTGGTGGTGGCGTCGCGGCTGTCGATCACCCAGTCTCTGCCGATCCGCCTGGAAACGCAGATCCGCCAGGTGGCCGGTGTGCGTGATGTGGCCTACGGCATGTGGTTCGGCGGCATCTACCAGGATCCGAAGAACTTCTTCCCGAACTTCTCGGTGTCACCCAACTACTTCGATGTCTACCGCGAGCTGCAGATCGACCCGGCGCAGCTGGAGGACTGGAAGCAGACCCGCACCGGTGCCATCGTCGGCGAGACCCTGGCCAAGCAGTTCGGCTGGAAGATCGGCGACACCATCCCGCTGCAGGCAACCATCTTCCCGCGTGGCGGCAGCAACGACTGGCCGCTGGAGCTGAAGGGCATCTACCGCTCCAAGGACCGTGCGCTGGCCGCCAACGAAGAACGCCAGCTGATGATGAACTGGAAGTACTTCGATGAATCCAACGACTACATCAAGAACCAGGTGAGCTGGTACACGGTGACGCTGGACAACCCGGACCAGTCCTCGCGGGTGGCGCAGGCGATCGACGCGATCTCGGCCAACTCCGACCACGAGACCAGGACCCAGACCGAATCGGCGTTCCAGCAGGCCTTCGTCAAGCAGTTCGCGGACATCGGCATGATCGTTACGTCGATCATGGGCGCGGTGTTCTTCACCCTGCTGCTGTTGACCGGCAACACCATGGCGCAGGCCGTGCGCGAGCGCGTGCCGGAGCTGGCCACGTTGAAGACGCTGGGCTTCAAGGACAGCACCGTGCTGACCCTGGTGATGGTGGAGTCGGTGCTGCTGATCGGCCTCGGCGGCCTGATCGGCATGGGCCTGGCTGCGCTGATCCTGCCGGCGATCGGGCCAAAGAGCATGGGCATGCTGCCGCCGCACGTGCCGACGCCGACCTGGCTGATGGGGCTGGGCCTGATCGTGGTGATCGGCATCATCGTCGGCCTGTTGCCGGCGCTGCGTGCCAAGCGCCTGAAGATCGTCGACGCACTGGCCGGCCGCTGAGGAGAACGCAGACATGTTCAAGAGCAAACTCAAGAAGTGGCTGGACAACGGCGTGACGGTGCTGCTGCTGGTGATCGGCCTGGTGCTGTGGATCAGCCTGCCGTGGATCGGCGTGCTGGCCGTGGCCGTACTGGTGGCACTGTGGCTGCTGCTGACCCGCGGCGGGCGACTGGCGCTGGCCGCCACCCGCATCGGCGTGGCCAGCCTGCCGCAGCGCTGGGGCGCATCCTCGGTGATCGTGGTCGGCATCGCTGGCGTGGTCGGCGTGCTGGTGGCGATGCTGGCGATGGGCGAAGGCTTCCAGGCCACGCTCAACAACACCGGCGATGACACCACTGCCATCGTGCTGCGCGGCGGCTCGCAGGCCGAAACCAACTCGGTCATCACCCGCGAACAGGTGCCGACGCTGTCCACTCTGCCCGGCATCAGCCGCGATGCCGAAGGCCGGCCGCTGCTGTCACCGGAGCTGTCGCAGGTGGTCAACCTGGTATCGAAGTCCGATGGCACCGACGTCAACGCGCAGTTCCGTGGCGTCGGCCCGCAGGCGTGGGCGGTGCATGACAAGGTCAAGATCGTCGAAGGCCGCACGTTCGCCACCGGCCTGCGCGAGATCGTGGTCGGCCAGGGCGCCAAGGGCCAGTTCCGCGATCTGGACGTTGGCAAGACGCTGACCCTGGGCAACCAGACCTGGACCGTGGTCGGTGTGTTCGCCACCGGCGATGCACACGATTCGGAACTGTGGACCGACGCCGATACGCTGGCCACCACCTACCAGCGCAGTGCGTGGCAGTCGATCAGCGTGCGCACCGATGGCAAGCCCGGCTTCGAGCAGTTCAAGGCCGCCGTCGCTGCCGACCCTCGCCTGAAACTGGACGTGGAAACCACCCGCGTCTACTACAGCAAGCAGGGCGGCGGCCTCACCAAGCTGATCGACATCCTCGGCAAGGTGATCGGCACCATCATGGCGGTGGGTGCGGTGTTCGGTGCGCTCAACACCATGTATGCAGCGGTGGCCACGCGCGCGCGCGAGATCGCCACCATGCGCGCGATCGGCTTCCGCGGCCTGCCGGTGGTGACGGCGGTGATGCTGGAGACGATGCTGCTGGCACTGCTCGGCGGCCTGCTGGGGTGTACGGTGGCATGGCTGCTGTTCAATGGCTACAGCGTGTCCACCATCGGCAGCAACTTCAGCGCAGTGGTGTTCAAGTTCCATGTGTCGCCGGAACTGCTGTGGACCGGCCTGAAATGGGCGCTGGGCATCGGCCTGGTCGGCGGCCTGTTCCCGGCGCTGCGCGCGGCGCGGTTGCCCATCACCACGGCGTTGCGCGAAACCTGAGCATCACGCAGCGATACAACGCGCATTGCGCAGGGGACGGAGCGAACGCTCCGTCCCTTTTTCTTCTTGCGCGTCATCCGCGCATGGCGTGGATCTACCGAGGGCGATGCATCCAGGCCGGGTGATGAACCAGTACGTCCAGTAGATCCACGCCATGCGTGGATGGATGCCTGCACACACGCACTGCTACAGATTGCGGGAAATCCGCCGCTATCGATGCCTCTGCCCATCGCCAATGCAACGCACGTGACGTTGCGCACATCACATCTGTGGATTGTTGGTTGCGATTCATTTTCGCGCACATCCGCGGCACAGCGATAAACAGTTACGAATGGAAACATTCTAGAATCGCGCCCCCACGTTGGTTTGCAGCACCCCACGCGCCCATAGAACGGGCGCATGTTTTTCCTGAAACACGAGATTTCACGGATGTCCCTGAAGACCACTCCGCTGCGCAACGCGATAGTCATCGCGCTGGCCGCCAGCTGCACCACCCCCGCCTTCGCACAGAGCGCCGGCGATACCCCCACCAATCTCGACCGCATCGAAATCACCGGCTCGCGCATCCGCCAGGCCAGTGTCGAGACCGCACAGCCAGTGATCGCGCTCAACCGCGCCGAGATCGAGAAGAAGGGCTACGTCAACGTCGCCGACATCCTGCAGGACATTCCCGCTGCTGGTTCGCCGAGCATGAGCCGCGCGTCTTCGCTGACCTCCTCGCGCGACTTCGGCGGCATGTACGTCAGCCTGCGCAACCTCGGCCCGGAACGCAGCCTGGTGCTGATCGACGGCCGCCGCATGGGCGTCAGCGCCGGCGGCTACTCCGACCTGGCCTCGATCCCGTCGGCCATCGTCGAGCGCGTGGAAGTGCTGACCGACGGTGCATCCGCTCTGTATGGCTCGGACGCGATCGCCGGCGTGGTCAACATCATCACCCGCAAGAACTTCGATGGTGGCGAAGCCAGCGTCTACGTCGGCCAGTACGGCCAGGGTGACGGCCAGAAGCGTTCCTACAGCGCCACCTTCGGCAAGACCTTCGACCGCGGCTGGTTCACCGTGGGTGCCGAGCGCACCAAGGAAGACGAAGTGCTGGGCAAGGATCGCGAGTTCAGCCGCTATCCCAACGGCCCGCGCCACCCGACCGACAACCTGAACGGCAATACCCCGTGGGGCTACGTCACCGTCGGTGGCAAGAACCTGACCGTGGGCCCGGGCGGCGATCCGAGCCAGAAGGGCAACTTCCACGCGCCGGATCCGGCCGATGGTGCCAACAGCAAGACCAACATGAGCCTGCTGACCGGCCTGGAGCGCACCTCGGTGTTCGCCAACGGTGGCTTCTCGATCACCGACAACCTGCGCATCGTCGCCGACGCGCTGTACAGCAAGCGCGAATCGACCAAGCAGCTGGCCGGTTACCCGTACTCGGTCAGTGCCGCGCAGGCACGCAACGGTAGCCGTGCTGCGCTGTCCAAGGACAGCACGTTCAACCTGTGGGGCCAGGACGTGCTGTTCGCACACCGCTCCGAGGAGCTGCCGCGCGGCACCGAGAACAATCTGGAAACCAAGCGCGCCAGCGTCGGCCTGGAAGGCAGCTTCGAAACCGGTTCGCGGTACTGGGACTGGAACGTCAGCTACATGTACAACCGCAATGAAGGCGAGCGCATCGGTACCGGCAGCATGTACCAGCCGCACGTCAACCAGGCCGTCGGCCCGTCCTTCATGGATGGCAACGTGGCCCGCTGCGGCGCACCGGGTGCGGTGATCGCCGGCTGCGTGCCGTGGAACCCGGCTGCGCCGATGGGTTACACCGGCCCCGGCTCGCTGAGCAACCAGGACGTACAGGACTACCTGTTCGCCCGCTTCGTCGACAAGATGAAGAGCACCACCAAGGTGGCCAGCGCCAACATCTCCGGTTCGCTGTTCACCCTGCCGGCCGGCGACATCATGGGCGCGATGGGCTTCGAGCACCGCAGCGAAGAGGCCAGCTACACCCCGGACATGCGGGTGCAGAAGGGCGAGATTACCGGCACCACCGGCCAGCCGACCCGTGGCGACTACTCGCTCAACGAGGTCTACCTGGAGCTGCAGGTGCCACTGCTGGCCGACCTGCCGTTCGCCCGCGAACTGTCGCTGGACGTGGCCGGTCGCTACTCGGATTACAACAACTTCGGCTCGACCACCAACAGCAAGTTCGGCCTGAAGTGGAAGCCGATCGACAGCCTGCTGGTCCGCGCAACCTATGGCACCGGCTTCCGTGCGCCCACCGTGGATGACCTGTACGGCGGTACCGTCAGCACCCGCGATTCGTTCACCGATCCGTGCGATACCTCGTTCGGTACCGCGGCCACCAGCCCGACCGTTGCTGCCCGTTGCCAGGCGCTGAAGGTGCCGGCCAACTTCCGCCAGCTCAACAGCGATGGCACCGTTGCCACCAAGCCGGGCCAGCAGTCGACCGTCGACTTCAACTCGGGTTCCAACGCGGCGCTGAAGCCGGAAACCGCCAAGACCTGGACCGTGGGCCTGGTGTACAGCCCGGACTTCGTGGCCGGCCTGGATGTCAGCCTCGACTGGTGGAAGATCCGCATCAACAACGCCATCGTCTCCGAGACCACCAACAGCATTCTCGAGCAGTGCTATGTGCAGGGTTCGGACGCCGCCTGTGGTCGCTTCACCCGTGGCAGCAACGGCCAGGTCAACAGCCTGGACCGCTCGCTGGTCAATGCCGGTTTCCGCGAAACCGCCGGCTATGACATCAACGTGCGTTACCGCCTGCCGGAAACCACGTTCGGCCAGTTCGCCGTCAACTGGAACACCACCTACACCGACTACCTGAAGCAGCGCAACGACAACGCCGCGACCACGCCGGTGGAGCAGCGCACCAGCTGGGGCGGCGACTTCCGCGTCCGCTCGACCTTCAACCTGGATTGGCAGTACGGCGACCTCGGCATCGGCTGGACCGCGCGCTACTACTCCAGCATGAAGGAGAAGTGCTCGTACATGGACGAGTGCAACCTGCCGGGCTTCAGTTCGTCGTACACCAGTGCATCGCCGACCAACAAGGTGGGCTCCAACACCTTCCACGACCTGCAGGTGCGTTACAGCCTGCCGTGGGACGGCACCGTGTCGCTGGGCGTGAACAACGTCTTCGACCACCAGGGTCCGATCATGTACAGCCAGCCGAACAGCAGCTTCACCTACTACGGTGGCTTCGACATCGGCCGCTTCATGTACATGAAGTACCAGCAGCGCTTCTAAGCCTGCAACCGCGTTCCCGTCACAGCCAACTCTCTCCTGGCTGTGGATGGAAGCAGAGCGGCGCCCCTCGGGGCGCCGCTCTTTTTTGTGCACACGTGTCAGCCGAGCAGGCGCGGCGCTAGCGCTTGGCGCGCATCGTGCGGATGTTGTCGCCGACAAACAGCACCAGGCCGGCCCAGATCGCGGCAAAGCCGATCGCCTTTGCGGTGTCGAACGCTTCGTGGAAGAAGAACACACCCAGCAGCAGCTGCAGGCTCGGCGCGATGTACTGCAGGATGCCGACCAGCGACAGCGGAATGCGCTTCACGCCGTAGGCGAAGCCGATCAGCGGCACGGCGGTGACTGCGCCGCCGAAGATCAGCAGCAGGTCGTTGCGCCAGCCCCAGCCATGGAAGAACGCGCCACCGTGGCCATTCTCGGCCCAGATCGCGAAGGCCAGCGCCGGCAGGAACAGGTACATGCTTTCCACGCCCAGGCCGGCCACCGGGTCGACCGAAACCAGCTTGCGCAGCAGGCCATACAGGCCGAACGAACAGGCCAGGCCCAGCGCGATCCACGGCGGTGTACCGGCGTCGATGGTCAGCCAGGCCACGCCCACCGCCGCCATCGCCACCGCCACCCACTGCAGGCGGCGCAGGCGTTCCTTCAGCACCAGCACGCCCAGCAGCACGTTCACCAGCGGGTTGATGAAGTAGCCCAGGCTGGTCTCGATGACATGGCCGGCGTTGACCGCCCAGATGTACAGGCCCCAGTTGAAGGCGATGGTCAGGCTCGACACCAGCAGGATCGACAGCGCGCGCGGCTGCGCGGCGATCTTCTGCCACCAGCCCAGGCGCGAGCTGATCAGCAGCCAGCCCAGCACCAGCACGGTGCTCCAGATGATGCGGTGGGCGATGATCTGGAACGAGGGCACCTCGTTGAGCAGGTGCCAGTACACCGGCACCAGGCCCCAGATCACGAAGGTGGACGCGGTGACCAGCAGGCCCCGGCGTTGTTCTTTCTCATCCATGCTCATTTCTTTCTCGTCCTTGCCATCGTCAGCACCACCACACCCAGAAGAATCACCACCATCGCCAACAGGTCGCGCCAGCCGAACCGTTCACCGTTGAGCAGTGCGCCCAGCAGCACCGCGATCACCGGATTGACGTACGCGTAGCTGCCCGCCAGCGCGGGGCGCACGTTCTGCAGCAGCCACACGTAGGCGGTGAACGCGACGATGGAGCCGAACACGCACAGGTAGGCCATCGCCAGCAGGCCACCGGTATCGGGCAGCGTGGTCGGGCGCTCGCCCACCGCCAGGCCGATCAGCACCAGCAGCACGCCGCCGCAGAGCATCTGCCCGGCAGCGGTCATGAACGGGCCCGGCAGGTCCAGCCCACGCGCCCACACCGAACCGAAGGCCCAGCCGATCGGCGCGATCAGCAGCAGCACCAGCCCGGTCGGCGAGGCGGTCAGGCTGCTGCCGGCGTTGAGCCAGACCACGCCCAGGAAACCGATGGCGATGCCCAGCCACTCGCCACGGCTGGCGTGCTGGCCACGCAGCGCCGAGAACAGCGCCATCCACAGCGGCACCGAGGCCACTGCGGTGGCGGCCAGGCCCGAGGACACCTCGCGCTCGGCCAGCACCACCATGCCGTTGCCCAGCACCAGCATGGTCACGCCCATGATGACCAGGTTGCGCCACTGCCGCAGGGTCGGGTTCGGCATCTTCCAGAACAGGCGCAAGGCCAGGAACATCAGACCACCGGCAATGATGAACCGGCTGCCGGAGACCATCGTCAGCGGCAGTGCGCCGCCGTGCAGGGCCTTGGCGATGCCCAGGTAGGTCGAGCCCCAGACCACGTAGACCAGCAGCAGTGCCAGCGCGACAAGGCCACCCCGGGGGGCAGCCGCAGACGAAGAGGGGGGAGCCGACATGACACACCAGGGAGCCGGGGGAAGGCGGATTCTAGGACGTTTTGAGTATGGTCCGGGACCCCATACGGTGGCACGCTGTCATCCATCCATGCACCCTGCTCTGGTCTGCTACCCCGTGTTGACGGTCGATGCAGTACCAAGAGGGCTGCCCGGCCGCGCCGCCCCAAGGCCGGGCGCCGTTTTCCCTGCGCACGGACGCGCCGCATCGAGGATTCCCACCCAGATGAGCACCACGTCCCAACCTGCTGTCCCCGCGAACGACCGCTCCGCCCTGCGGCGGTCGATCTCCAACACCCTCAAAGGCTCCGCCGGCAACCTGGTGGAGTGGTACGACGTCTACGTGTACTCGGTGTTCGCCGTGTACTTCGAATCGCAGTTCTTCTCGCCCGACGACAAGAACTCCACGATGTACGTGTGGGCGATCTTCGCGGCGACCTTCCTGATGCGCCCGATCGGTGCCTGGTTCTTCGGCCGCTTCGCCGACCGCCATGGCCGCCGCCTGGCGCTGACCGTCTCGGTCACGCTGATGGCGCTGTGTTCGTTCCTGATCGCCATCACCCCCACCGCCGCCAGCATCGGCATCTGGGCCGCGGTGATCCTGCTGTTCGCACGCCTGCTGCAGGGCTTCGCCACCGGTGGCGAATATGGTGCCAGCGCCACCTACATGTCCGAGGCCGCCATCCCCGGCCGTCGCGGCTTCCTGTCGTCCTTCCACTACGTCACCCTGGTCGGTGGTCATGTGCTGGCCCAGCTGACGCTACTGCTGATGCTGACCTTCTGGGGCAAGCCGGAAATCTCCGAGTGGGGCTGGCGCATCGCCTTCGGCATCGGTGGCATCGCCGCAGTGGTGGTGTTCTGGCTGCGTCGTGGCATGGACGAGTCGCTGTCGGAGTCGTCCATCGAGGCCGCACGCGAGGGCAAGGCGCAGAAGTCCGGCTCGATGTACGAGCTGTTCGTGCACCAGTGGCGGCCGCTGCTGCTGTGCTTCCTGATCACCGCCGGTGGCACCGTGGCCTTCTACACCTACTCGGTGAACGGCCCGAAGATGATCCAGAGCGCCTTCGCCGGCAACGATCCGATGACCGGCACCCTGATCAACCTGGGCGTGCTGGCGTTCCTGATGGTGCTGCAGCCGGTCGGTGGCTGGCTGTCGGACATCATCGGGCGCAAGACCCTGCTGGTGTTCTTCGGCGTCGGCGGCGTGCTGTACAGCTGGTACCTGATCACCCAGCTGCCGCAACAGCATGACGCCACCCTGGCCTTCCTGACCCTGGCCATGGCGTTCGTCATCCTCACCGGCTACACCTCCATCAACGCGGTGGTGAAGGCCGAGCTGTTCCCCACCCATGTGCGCGCACTGGGCGTGGGCCTGGGCTACGCGCTGGCCAACTCGCTGTTCGGCGGCACCGCCCCGCTGCTGTACCAGGGCGCGCTGAAGACCGGCCACGTCGACTGGTTCGCCATCTACGTGACCGCGACGATCGCGGTATCGTTGGTGGTCTATGTGTTCTTCCTCACCAACAAGGGCCCGAACTGGCTCGACGGCACCCGCAAGTAAGCGCGTTGCCCTGATCGCGGCCACCGGTGCAATGCCGGTGGCCGCTGCGTCTCCCGCCACGCCATTGATGTGGATCGCGGCGACGCTGGCCGCAGCCACGGCATTGGCCTGGCTGCTGCGCCGCCCCAACGCACAGGCCGCGTGGCCGCGCATCGGATTCGGGATCGCCCTGTTGGTGTTCTGCGCCGCGCTGGCGCTGCAGCTGGCGGTGGACCTGGGCAGCGGCCACAGCTCGCTGCAGCTGCGCCTGCACCGCGGCATCAATTCCGGGTCGCCGGTTGGACTGCGCACGATGCTGGCGTGCTATCTGGCAGCGCTCGCCGCCGGCGGCTGGGGCGCGTGGAAGCTGCTGCGCCGGCGCGGGTAGTGCCGGCCGCTGGCCGGCAACGCCATATCCTTTCGGTAGTGCCGGCCGCTGGCCGGCAACCTCATGAACCTCCGGAAAGAGCAGGGAGTTGCCGGCCAGCGGCCGGCACTACCTCAACGGCGGGCCGCTTCGCTCTTGTCGCGCGCGCCGCGGAACTCCGATTCCTTTTCCCACGTCGGCCAACGGCGGCTGTTGGCCAGCTCGGCGCCCAGGTCGTAGACCAGCAGGGTGTCGGCGGCGTGGCCGCTCGGGTCCCAGCTCGGGGTCCACGCATCGCACGCCTGGTGATAGCAGTCGGCGAAGTACTTCTCGCGCAGCGCGCGGCCGGCTTCAACGCCGCCGTCCAGCTTGTCCAGGCCCGGGCCGATGGTGATCGCCGGCACGCCCAGGCGGGCGAAGGCGAAGTGGTCGGCACGGTAGAAGAAGCCGGCTTCCAGGTTCGGGTCCGGGCTGTAGCTGCGGCCGCGGGCCTTGGCCACGCGCTCCAGGTCACCCTCCAGCGAGACCCGGCCCTTGCCCCACGAGGCGATGTCACGGGTCGCGCCATCCGGGCTGAACATTTCGATGTTCAGTACTGCAGCGGTCTTGTCCAACGGCGCCAGCGGGTGTGCGGCGTAGTAGCTGGCACCCAGCAGGCCCTTCTCTTCGGCGGTCAGGGCCACGAAGTACAGCGTGCGCTGCGGCTGCGGGCCGGCGGCGAACACCCGGCCCAGTTCCAGCACGGTGGCCACACCGGTGGCGTTGTCGATCGCACCGCGGCGGATGCGGTCACCCTTGGCGTCGGCCTGGCCGATACCAAAGGCATCCCAGTGCGCCGAGAAGATCACCGCCTCGTCGGCATGCTCGCCACCGGGCAGCTTGGCCACCACGTTGCGGGTCACCACCTGCTCGCGCTTGAGCGCGAAATCAACGCTCAGCTTCGCGTTGTCCAGCGCCACCGGACGGAAGTCGGCGCGCATCGCCTTGCGCTTCTCGGCATCGAAGTCGAGGCCGGCGTCGGCGAAGATCGCCTCGGCCAGTTCGCGCTGCATCCAGCCACGCAGCGGGGTGTGCTGGGCCATCGCCTCGGCCTGGCCGCGCTCGATGTCGAACAGCGGCGAAGTGCCCGAGCTCTTCACCGTGGCCCAGCCATAGGCGGCCGGTGCGGTCTCGTGCACGATCAACACGCCCTCGGCGCCACGGCGCGCGGCTTCCTCGAACTTGTAGGTCCAGCGGCCGTAGTAGGTCACCGCCTTGCCGTCGAACGCGCCCGGCGCATCGGCTTCGAAATCGGCGTCGTTGATCAGCACGACGGCGATCTTGCCGTGCAGGTCCACATCCTTGTAGTCGTTCCACTGGCGTTCCGGCGCGTCGATGCCGTAGCCGACGAACACCAGCGGCGCATCCTTGATCTGCACGCGCTTGCGCGGCTGCAGGCTCTGCAGGGTCACGTCCACGCCGTTGGCCAGCGCGCGCTTGCCCTGCTTCAGCGACAGGCTGGCCTTGGCCGCGCCATCCAGCTGTGCGCGCACCAGCGGCACCGGCTGTACCCAGCTGCCATCCACGCCACCCGGCTGCAGGCCGTAGCTGCGGAACTGCTCGATCAGGTACTGCACCGTGCGTTCTTCGCCCTCGGTGGCCGGCGCGCGGCCCTCGAATTCATCCGACGCCAGCACATGCACGTGGCGCGATAGTGCCTGCGGATCGATACCGCCGCCGGGCAGGTCGTTGGCCGCATGGGCCAGGCCACCGACAAACAGGCAGGACGACAGCAGCAACACGCGCATCGGATTCACGGCAGTACCACGGCTAGCTTGGAAGTCACCAGAGTGTAACGTGGTCGTGACATCACGGCGCAGCCTGGGCCCACGTCATCCACGCATGGCGTGGATCTACTTGCTGATGCGATCCAGCCAGCACGCCAGGCCCTGCGCGTTGAGTTCGATGTCCATCGCCAGAACAGCGGTCACCGCGGCATCGTCCAGCGCACAGCCATGCAGCTGTGCACGTTCCAGGTACAGCGCCTGCAGTGCGGCCAGCAGGCAGCGGTGGCGGTCCGGTCGGCCATCGCACTGGCGGCCGATGGCGGCCATCGCATCGATCTGCTCGAACAGGTCGTCGGCCAGTTTCTCCACCTGTTCCACACGACCGTAGTGGGTCAGGTACATCGCTTGCGGCGCGTAATCGAGCATGCGCCGGATCGAGGCCTTCATCGCCTCCGGATCGAACTGCACCGGCGATGAGGTGGGGAAGATGAAAGCGCCCTGCGCACTGTCCAGCTCGCGGTAGGAGATGCCGAACGTATCGCCGGTGAACCAGCTGCGGCTGCGCGCATCCCACACGCAGTAGTGGTGCAGCGCATGGCCCGGCGTGTGCAGCAGCACCAGCTCGCGGCCGGCCAGATCGATGCGGTGGCCGTCTTCGGCCGCCACCACGCGGTGCTCCGGAATCGCCTCGATGCGGCCATAGCTGCGCGCGATCTCTTCGGCGCCATACACCGCCGTGGCACCCGCAATCAGGCGGGTCGGATCGATCATGTGCGGCGCACCGCGCGGGTGCAGCACCGCCTTCGCATTCGGCAACTGCTGCATCAGCAGGCCTGCACCGCCTGCATGATCCAGATGCACGTGGGTGAGCAGCAGCCAGTCCACCGCCTCCACGCCCAGGCCGGCCTCCGCCAGCGCCTGCAGCATCGCCGGCACCGACAGGCCGGTACCGCAGTCCACGAACGCAGCGCGGCCGTTTTCAACGATCAGGTAAGCCGCGTCGAAATCCGGGCGCTGGAAACCGGTATCGATGGTGTGGATGCTGGGGTCGGCGGTCATCGGCACGCACCTGGCAGGATCGGGAACAGACCCCCATGGTAGGCGCGCAGGCGGCCCGGGTTCGATGCGGCTTTGGTCGGGTAGTGCCGGCCGCTGGCCGGCAACCTCGGGATAGCCAGGAGAATGCATGTGCCGGCCAGCTGCCGGCACTACCGATCAGCCGGAGCGCAATGCGAACCGCGGCCGCAGCAACAGGGCCAACACCAGCACCGCCAGGAACGCGCCGTAGGCGTACAGCACCGCCAGCACCTGCGGCCAGATCGGGCCGGCGCCGGGCTGCACCACGCCGATGCGGTAGCCCCACAGCATCGACACGATGCTCAGCGCGAATGCGAGCACCAGGGTGGTGCTGTCGAACAGGCGCCGCCGCGCGGTGCGCGGCTGGCGCGGGAACAGCCAGTACAGGCTGCCCAGCAGCAGGAACCAGGGCAGGAACAGCAGCAGCGACAACCAGGCCATCGCAGACTCCATGTCATCGCGCCGGAGGCGCGCGGACATCATGCCATGACCTTCGTTCACGGGTAGTGCCGGCCGCTGGCCGGCATTTCCGGGAGCCTGGGGAACGTGCAGTTGCCGGCCAGCGGCCGGCACTACCCCTTACGCTTCGCGCAGCGCGGCCAGTGCAGCCAGCACGGCATCGACCTCGGCGTCCAGCTTGAACAGCTCGCTCTGCAACTGGTCGCCCTGCTCGGCCTGCTTGATTACGGCAATCAACTGCCCCGCATCGCGCGGCGAATCGAAACCTTCGCTCTGGATCAGCAGGGTACCGTCACCAGCGGTCAGCTTGAAGTAGAAGCGGCCATCCTTTTCACGGTACTGCTTGAACAGCGGCGGTGCCACGCGGGCCACGCCGGCATCCTCGCTGGCGATATCGCCCGCGCTGGACAGATCACGCAGGCCGACCGCATGGCGCAGCTCGTCCAGCAGCGGTGCCGCCAGCTGCTCGCGCAGCTGCTGGCCACGGCGCTTGAGCAACGCTTCGATCTTTTCCGGCTCGGCCATCAGCGCGTTGTAGCGCTCGCGCAGCGGCGAGAGCTCGCTGTCGATGCGCTCGAACAGCTGCTGCTTGGCATCGCCCCAGCTGATGCCGGCGGCGAACGCCTTGGCGAATTCCGCGGTCTGTTCCGGGGTGGCGAACGCCTGGTACATCTGGAACAGCGCCGAGCCCTCGGTGTCCTTCGGCTCACCCGGTGCGCGCGAGTCGGTCAGGATCGAGAACACCAGCTTCTTCAGCTCTTCGCGCGGCACGAACAGCGGAATGGTGTTGTGGTAGCTCTTGCTCATCTTGCGGCCATCCAGGCCCGCCAGCGTCGCCACCTGCTCGTCGATCACCACGTCCGGCAGCGGGAAGTACTCCTTGCCGTACACATGGTTGAAGCGCTGGGCGAAGTCGCGCGCCATCTCGATGTGCTGGATCTGGTCGCGGCCCACCGGCACCTGGTTGGCCTTGAAGATCAGGATGTCGGCGGCCATCAGCACCGGGTACATGAACAGGCCGGCGCTGACGCCTGCATCCTCGTCCACGCCTTCCTCGCGGTTCTTGTCCACGGCCGCCTTGTAGGCATGCGCGCGGTTGAGGATGCCCTTGCTGGCGATGGCGGTCAGGAACCACATCAGCTCGGTGGTCTCGCGGATGTCGCTCTGGCGGTAGAACCACACGTGTTCCGGGTCCAGCCCGCAGGCCAGCCAGCTGGCCGCGATCTCCAGGGTCGCGCGCTGGGTGCGCTGCGGGTCCTGGGACTTGATCAGGCTGTGCAGGTCGGCCAGGAAGAAGAAGCTCTCGATCCCCGGCGCGCGGCTGGCCGCGATGGCCGGACGGATGGCGCCAACGTAGTTGCCCAGGTGGGGCGTGCCGGAGGGGGTGATGCCGGTAAGGACTCGGGTCGTCATGACTGCGTGGGGTAACCTTCGATGAACGGGGCCAGTTTACCTTGCACGCCACCAACCCCGTCAGGGCCTGCGGCGCGTTCATTCACGCAACCCCGCTGGAGACGCCCGATGAAACGCCTGCTGCCCCTGCTGCTGATCCTGCCCCTGGCCGGCTTCCGCCCGGCCCCGATGCCGCCGCCGGTGTACGAGGGCGGCCCCGTGCGCATGGCCCTGGTCGACCGCGACCGCGGCACCGAACTGCGCAGCTACCCCGCCGAGGGCCAGCGCTGGGTGGCCGGCGAGCGCGGCCACCGCTACGCCGTGCGCCTGTACAACGACAGCCCGCGCCGGGTGCTGGTGGTGCTGTCGGTAGACGGCGTCAACGCCATCTCCGGCGAAGATGCCGATCCTTCGCAGACCGGCTACGTGCTCAATCCCGGCCAGCGCGCCGACATCACCGGCTGGCGCAAGAGCCAGGACGAAGTGGCGCAGTTCGTGTTCAGCAGCCCCAGCGGCAGTTATGCCAGCCGCACCGGCCGCCCGGACAACATCGGCGTGGTGGGCGTAGCGGTGTTCGAGGAAGCGCGCCGCTGGCGTCCGGATCCGATCCTGCGCCGTGGCCTGCCGCTGCCAGCCCCGGCGGCGGAAGCGTCGGCCGATGCCAGCGCCAGCAGCAGCCGCATCGAGGGCTATGCCAGCAAGTCGCAGGCGCCAGCGCTGGGCACCGGCCACGGTGCACGCGAGCAGTCTTCGGTGCGCGATACCGACTTCGAACGCGCCAGCCGCAGCCCCGCACAGGTACTGCAGCTGCGTTACGACAGCGCCCGCAACCTGCGCGCACGCGGCATCCTGGTGGATTCGCCGTCGCGCCTGCCGCGCGAACCACAGGCCTTCCCCAACCGCTACGTGCCGGACCCGCCGGCGCGCTGATCGTCCCGCCCAGACAACACAACGCCCGCAACCTCTCGGTGCGGGCGTTGTGCCGTGGGGGAAACCGAAGTGCTTACTTGTAGTCCGGGTAGTCCTTGCTCACGGCGTCCTGGAACTCACGCACTTCCTTCTCCGCGCGGTCCTTGGCCCAGCCATAACGTTCCTGCAGGCGACCGGCCAGATACTCGGCATTGCCTTCGGCCACATCGAAGTCGTCGTTGGTCAGATCGCCCCACTTGGCCTGGGCCTTGCCCTTCAGCTGCGACCACTTGCCGGAAATGATGTCTTTGTTCATTGCTGGGAGTCCTTGGTTGCAACGGCGTTCTTACCGTGGCTCCAGCTTCGCGCAGCGGCTGTTGAATACCGGTCAACCGGCAATGAAATAGATGCTCACCTGCTTGAATGGTTCACTCCGCTTCGACAGCACGCAGCGAAAAGCACGCACAAAAAAGGCCGGGGAAATCCCCGGCCTTTTCTCTTTCCGTTCCGTGCAGGGCTCAACGGCCCTTCGCGGTGTCCTCGACCTTCTCGCCCGCCTTCTGCACGTCCTTGCCGGCACCGGCAATGGTGTTGCAGCCGGCCAGCAGGGCCACCGAGAACATCGACAACAGCATCAGGGCAACTACGCGCTTCATGGGCTTCTCCTTGGGTTTGCCGCTACACCGCTTCATTCGCGGATGGGATTGTTTCGCTCGGCGGGAGAAGGCCAACGCCCACCACCGCCGCGTGAAGTGCAATCTGGCGGCAGTGGCGTGGAGCGGGCGTGAACGGATCACAGATCCGTTCAGGCGGCGCCGTCAGTCACGCATCAGGGTGGACTTGCCGAACAGGCTTTCGACCAGGTCCACGGCCAGTTCGGCGGTGGCATTCTGCTTGTCCAGCAAGGGGTTGAGCTCGACGATGTCCAGCGAACCCATGCGCCCGGTGTCGGCAATCATCTCCATCACCAGCTGCGCCTCGCGGTAGTTCACCCCGCCCGGCACAGTGGTGCCCACGCCCGGCGCGATGCTGGGGTCGAGGAAGTCCACATCGAAGCTGACATGCAGGTGGGTGTTCTCGTCGATGCCGGCCAGTGCGGCTTCCACCGCGCGCTTCATGCCGTTCTCGTCGATGTAGCGCATGTCATAGACATCCACCTTGTGGGTCTTGATCAGGCGCTTCTCGTCCGGGTCCACCGAACGGATGCCGATCTGATGCATCTGCGCCGGGGTGATCGCCGGCACGGTGCCGCCGAGGCGGGTCAACGCATCCGGGCCGAGGCCGCACAGGCAGGCCACCGGCATGCCGTGGATGTTGCCCGACGGGGTCACGTCGCTGGTGTTGAAATCCGAATGGGCATCCAGCCACAGCACGCGCAGGGTCTTGCCCTGCTCGCGGCACCAGCGCGCCACGGCGGTGATCGAACCGATGCCCAGGCAGTGGTCGCCGCCGAGCATGATCGGCATGCGGCCAGCCTGCAGTTCGGCATAGCTGGCTTCCATCAGCGCATGGTTCCACGCCACCACTTCATCCAGGTGGCGGTAGCCTTCCACCGGCGCGGTCCACGGGTTGCGCGGGCCATCCAGGTTGCCCAGGTCACGCACGTCCACGCCGCGCGCCTCCAGCGCCTCCGGCAGGCCCGCCACGCGCAGCGCTTCCGGGCCAAGCCGGGCACCACGATGGCCCGCACCCACGTCGGTGGGAACGCCAATCAGGGATACGGAGATGGGATGGGCCATGGGTGCCTCCTGCGGTGGGGAAAAAGAAGCACAGTCTAGCCAGAGCTGTGTGACACCACTCGCGGCGGTGCAGCAGGGCATTGGCATGGCATGATGCCGCGCGGACCCAACCGCCCTTCATGGAAGATTGCGATGTCCCCCTTCATCAATACCGCGTGGCCACGCTTTTTCACCGTGGCGCTGCCCATCGCCGTTTTCGCAGTTTTTTTGAGCAACTCGATCGATGCGTCGCCGAATGGCTGGCTGATGCAGGCGACGCTGCTGGTGGTGCCGTTCTCCATCCTGGTGTTCCTTGGGCTTGGCTGGCAGCGTCTGCGCAAGGCACACGCCGAATATCCGATCCTGAAAAGCGAGCCGCAGCGGATGCTGGCAGCGTTGATCGGCAACGTGAAGGTGGCGGCGCTGTGGTTTGGCCTGACGTTCGCCGGCATGTTCGCCCTGATGCTGGCATGGGTAGTGCTGTACAACGCCGCCGGCTGAAGGCACTTCGGGCCGTGCTCAGAGAATCGCCGACGACCACGCTTCGGTGCGGAACAGGCGCTTCTTCAGCACGTCGATACGCCATTGCCCTGCCACGCGCTTGAGCACGAACAGGCGCTCGTAACGCAGCGCACGGGATTTCTGTGCATGGTCACATACCAGCACTTCGGCCTTGGAGGCCGTTGGCTGACCGACGGCGGCCAGCAGATCCTCCGGCACGTGCACCGGCGGATTGCCCACCGACATGCCCGTGGAATACACCCGCTTCCGGTCGGTACACCAAGCCGCGAGGATGTCCGCGCGCTCCTGTTGGAATGCTGCACTACCGAGCAGGTCTCCACCGGCCTTGGCATCACGGTAACCACGCGTTTCCCATGCATGGCAAGCCAGCATATAGCCACGCACCACTGCTGCCGGTTCCCCTTCTGCGGCAGGTTCAGGCCACGCAAGCGGCGGCGCCTCCTCCAACACCGGTGGCATCTGTGCGCCCGCTGCCTGCAGGCACTGCACCACAGCCGCATGCCCGCGCGCTTCGGCCAGCGACAGCGCATTGCGTCCTTCGAAATCCACGCGTGCAACATCAGCACCGCCAGCCAGCAGCAGCTCGACCATCGGCAGATGACCGCCCTGCGCCGCCACCATCAGCGGAGTGCGATGCAGCTCCGGCGAGGCCGCGTCCAGCGAGGCGCCGCGTGCGATCAGCAGACGTCCGATGTCTGCGTCGTTGCGCTCGGTCGCCCATCCCAGTGAGGTAAAGCCCACCGCCGTGCAGGCATGCTCGATGTTGGCACCGCGGTCCAGCAGCCGCGCCACCGCGTCAGCCTTTCCGGCGATCACCGCCGACAACAACGGCGTGCGACCGGTGCCCTTGTGCCGCCACTCGATGTCCGCGCCGGCATCCAGCAGCGCATCGATACGGTCGAGATCCTGTTGTTCGGCCGCCTTGGACAGGAGGTGGGACATGGGGGCTTCCGTGGGGTTGGCACAGGCCCGGCAGCTTAGTGCCATCGCAACGCCGGGGCCACTTTGTGCCGATGTGAAGCACCGATGCCGTTGGCCGCTTATGATGATCGGGTGGGTGAACTGTGCGGTCAGTTAAGTTGGCTTTACGCGTTGTTTCGCCCTGCGCGCAGGTGGCTGCGCTGCGATGGGGTATATGCCCGCACGTTCCAGCGCTGCGCGATATGTCGCTTTTGCCATGCAACTGCGCAGAACAAGCCAAACGCGATAATTCATTTTTCCTCTCGGATCGCCCGATGCCATCGAAACAAACGACTGGCAGGCGGTGATTCTGCGTGCGCATGATGAATCGCCACCTGAAAAGGTGGTCGGGACTTCCAAGCCCGAGTTGTCAACGATGTATACGCTTGCCAGCCGGCGTCGTCCTTCCAGGTGCGGCGCCGGCTGGCAATCCGTTAGCCGATCGACGGCGGGCGGTGCGTGGGGGCCTCGTGCCCGCCGATTCGTTGACCCGGTCTTGGAAGCCACGCATCGCCCGCCACCCTATCGTGGCGGCACCTCTGTTCCTGACGAGGATGCCCGCATGTCCAACGCCCACCACCCGTACCTGACCGCCACCCTGGGCGAGGCTGCCCTGCGCCTGCCGCCCGAACTGGCGCAGCCGTTGGAAGCCGCTTTCGCTGCCGCCAATGAAGCCCCTGCACCGATCAATCTGCCCGGCTGCCTGCAGCGCATCCAGATGGGTGACGCCGCCGATGGACAGCCGTGGCCGGGACCGGCAGGCGCACCTGGCGACGCCGTGGCCGCCGCACGCAGGGATCGCGCTGCGGTTGGCCTGGTGTCGCTGCTGGAGCTGTATCACGCCGCTGAGCGCGTGCGCGTAGACGGGGAAGAGAAAGACGATATCGGCGATGGCACGCGCGAAGGGCTGATACTGGCCTGTCGGGGGCTGGCGGAGTATGTCGCGTTGCAGGTGGGTGGGGCTCAATAATGCGGAACATTGAGATCCCCGTTGCACAGGTTCACAACGCCCCTGCCCCAGCTATCGAATCGAGCATACCCGCTGCTGGAATGAGCACACCCTACCCAAACCTGAAACCTGTCCTCGTTGAGCTGCGGCTGGACGAAGTGGATTCGCGTGGCGGCGCTGTTGCCGAGATGATCGCGTCCACCGCACGCCCCATGGCGCGTTCCATGAGTCCTGAAATCATGTGGTATAGCTTCGTCTTGAATGACAGAGCCATCACCCGAATCCGTCCCGGCACGCGGATACACTGCACGATCTCATTCATCAATTACGAAGGTGCGAAGGAGACGTTCCCCTGTGGCACATTGGCCGCCTTCGGAGACGGATCGTCGACAAGAGGCTTGATCCGCATCATCCGGTTTGATTGAACCTGTTCGCGCCGGACTTTCTGAGATCGCCGAGCGTGAGCGAAATGCCCTGATGCTTTACACAGCGCTGGCGTGCAATCGCACACCCAGGGCCCGGGTCACCTTCAGGATGGTCGCGAAATCCGGGCTGCGCTCGCCCGACAGTGCGCGATACAGACTCTCGCGCGACAGGCCCGCCGCACGCGCAACCTTGCTCATGCCCTGAGCGCGAGCGATATCGCCGAGCGCCTTGGCGATAAATGCAGAATCACCGTCGCTTTCTTCGATGCAGGCGTCGAGATAAGCCGCCATCTCCTCCGGCGTCCGAAGATGCTCGGCCACATCAAATGATTTGAGTTCGACTTTTCTCTTGATGGCCATGATGGGACAGCTCCGGTACTTCAGTATTGAGTCATTTCGCCTACAGCCAGTTCGATGCTCACAGGGCACGCGCAATCTCCCTGGCCGTCTCGATATCGCGCTGCTGTGAACCCTTGTCGCCTCCAACCAGGAGAATCACCAACTGCCTGCCGCGCTGGGTGTAGTACACGCGGTAACCCGGTCCTGCATCGATACGCAATTCAGAAACGCCATCCGCCAGATAGCGGTGATCTCCGGGATGGCCTTCAGCGAGCCGACCGATACGGGCAAGGATGCGAGCGCGTGCGGTTACGTCCTTGAGAGCGTCAATCCATGTCGCGAACTGACGGGTACGCTGGATCTTCATGGAGGACTGTAGCCTACTGGCTACAGTCTTTCAACTATCGGGAATGCACACATGGAACTGTGCTCGGTCTCCCATCTGGCACTCCCTCCCTCGCAGCCGACGCCCCGTCTTTTCAAATTGGAAAGTGGAACCGGGTGCGTTTTCAGTAGCTCATTGTTCACGCGGACCCGATCCGCACTCACAAAATGCTGTGCTAGATTCAAGAGTGTGACATTGGCGCGCGAGATGCTTTCATGAATGCATGGGTCGAGAAATGCGCTTCTTCATCAAAACGCGGACTTCAGCGCCGCCTCTGGATCGCAGCGCGTCGTCGCCTCGCGATCGCTATTCCGGCGCTTGTGCTGGCAGCATGTTCGAGCGCCGCGCCGCCGAAACCATCAGATCATCTGAATCAAAGACAGTCCGTCGAATCAGGGAGTGAAACTGGTATGGAGCGATTCAAGAACGACATCGAGCGTTTGACCAAGGTGCGTTTTGATGATGTCGACGCATTGAATGAACAGCTCCACACACACCTGGGAGAACCGACTCGACAAGGCTTGAGGGACGAGCGGACCGCAGAACGCGGCATGCTGGGCGGACTTGAGATCCAGAACATCACGCTGAGAAGTCCTGCCGACGATCCTACGCACGCGACCTTGGTCTTTGAGGTCGCCCCACCGAGCATCGCGCTCGGGGAAATCATCTGGGAGGAATCCGCCATATATCCACCCCATCCGGATGCGCCTGATTCCCGCCCTTACTGGTCTGCTCAGGTGAACAGTGCCAAGGTTGTACTCGGGCTCTCCCTTGACCACAAGACGCTGACCTACGTATCGATCAGTCAGCGCTGATCCCTGTCATTGCGAAGGAGCCGCACCATGGAGCGTGCTGAAGAATTTGCACTGTCACAGCCGCAGGAGAGTGGCCGACCAGGGGCCACACATCGTCCGGCTTCGCCTTTGGTTGATCCTTCGCTGGTACCGCTTCTGACCAAATCCCCAACACTTCGAGCGGGTCTTGCACAGGCTGATCACGACAACCTGGGTGTCGAATGGGGGCCAGCCGGTGGCGGCACCTATCTTGTTCCCGGTGTGAAGATCGTCATTGACGAGAACGCCATCGGGCAAGGCTCCAGAATCGCACGTTCTCTTTCTCATGAAGTTGGGCATCATCTCTTCACCGAGCAACCAGATCGGGCGTCCAAGCAGTCCTTTGTGAACGCCTCGCTGCGAGGAGAAGCAGCTGCCACGCTCAGCAATGTCCAGGTCCAGCGTGAAATCACCGCAGCCGGAGGACCGAACATTGGCGTGTCGGGCACAGGCGATCGCCCCCAGCAGTATGGAGCCATTGCCGCGAAACTCGAGGCAGGGCAGATCAACCGTAACCAAGCACTAAGTCAGATCGCTGACGTGTTCAAGACGGAGGCTCCTTCTGTTGGTCCTCATGCGACATACGAGCTTTACTATGGCGCGCACTATGATCAGCACATAGCACCCACGCAGCGTCGACGTAGGCCCGAGCCAGAATTTGACGCCGAGCGCACTTCGGCTGCGGAAAGAGACGCCGTGGTCGCCGACGACTCACTCCCAGTGCAGCGAACAGCTTCCTCAGTACCTGAACTCGGCAACGCTGACCGCTTTCTCTACATGCAGATAAGAGCGGGTGTGGAACGCCTGGACGCCGAGAGCGGGAAGCACTGGGATGAGTCGAGCCAGCGCATGTCCGCGAGTCTGTTGGTACTCGCGAAGGAGCAAGGGCTTGCAAGAGTTGACCACGTTGTATTGAACAACCCGACAGAGTCCCTTGCACGTGGCGAGAAGGTATTCATCGTCGAGGGAGCGATGGACGATCCTGCCCAACGCCGTGGAACCATGAATACGATGGACGCGCTTCGCACATCTGAAGCAGAATCACTTCATCGCGCTGAGGCCTTGGCAGTAAATCTTGAACAGCCATCGGCGCAGCAGGTTCATGCGCAGGATGGGCCATCGTTCTCAAGGTAAGACTGCCGAGGCGCCGGGTGTGCCGCCCTTCGAACCACCCGGCAAGCGCCTGTAGCATTGCAAAGTGGCGCCGACACATGGGGGGACAGCTTATCCGAATCGAACGGATGACCTGGTTGCCGTGGAACAACTGACGCTGTTGGCTGGAACGAGGGCATCAGCCCCGTTTTCGCATGGGGACAAGATGCACACAATCGCAATCTTCCTGGTCAGCGTCTGCACCATTGTTCTTTCAGGCTGCGCGACTACCGCACTTCCGAAAGGGGTTGCCTCAGCTGGATATACTGAAGTTGTTTCCGTCCCTCTAGGCCCTCTTCGCTACTTCTACACGGCTTCCATGCTTCCTGGTCAGAACGCCGTAGGCACGACTTATCTCGTCCGCTGCGCGAACACCGAGCGGACGATCAACCTACAGATCGCGGATGGGCTTACGATTGACGCCGAAGAGGCTTGTGCACGTGTCGATGCGGCGGCTGCCTCATCCGAGTCATGGATACCGGCAGCATCGAATAGCTATCGGATCCTTCTTGTACAGGAAGGCACTTCTGCGGTAGCGCGGGCAAGGTCGCTTGGCCGCTTTGCCACGGGCAGGACGCTCGCGCTTGTGTCACCGGTCTACGGCGATCAACACCGGACCTTCGCAAATCTCGTTGATCTGGTTGCGCACGAGAGCGTTCATGCATTGGGCCATGCTACAAAGCATCCCCGAGCGCTGGACGAAAGAAGCGCCTACTACGCGGGCCTATGCGCGCAACTTCAGATCAACGGCTTCATCACGGAAGAAGGTTTGCCGGGGGCCCCTCTCGCGTCCGGCGATCAGGCCGTACGCTACTCCTCGCAGGAAGCCTATCGCGTGCGGCTGGAAATCTATCCGTTGCTGGCGGGCGGAGGCATCCGGCTTGGAACTCCACCCGGCAAGTTGATGCTGCATCGTTGTCAGCAGATCAGACGCGAGATGAATCGGCTTCGGTAGCCTCATTGGCCCCGTCCAGAACCTGAGCCCAAGGGTCGTTTCCCCGATCATCGCGAATGGGCCAGCGTCCCGCTCTGGCCTTTTTTATTGAAACCGCCATTTCCAACGCGTTTCGGCGCTTCTCATGTGGTGCCGCTTATCCGAATCGAACGGATGACCTACTGTTTACAAGACAGTTGCTCTACCAACTGAGCTAAAGCGGCATGGGTGGTGCACCGGCGGCAGCGCCTCGGTCCGGGGATTCTAGCGCAACCGTGTGCATTCCAGCGACCGGCTCTGTGCCGCCCCGCTGCGCTGCTGGGCCTGGGCCAGCTGCGCGCCCGCCGCCAGCTGCCCTTCCAGCCACCATTGGCCGGCGTCGCCGCTGGCGATCAGGCGCGGCTGGAAGCCGGCGGCCTGCACCGCCGCCATGCGGCGCTCGGCGCCTTCACGGTTGCGGTACTGGCCCAGCGCCACGGCGTTGATGTCCTCGCCCTGGCTGATGATGTAGTAGTCGCTCAGGCCGGCGGCGACGATACGCTTCACCGTGGCCTGGGCTTCTTCGCGGCTGGCGGCGGCCGGCAGCATCACCCGGAAACGTGCGCTGCCGCTGGCAGCAGGCTGTTCGCGCAGGCGCACCTGACTGATGACGTTGCCGGCCTTGCCTTGCGCACTGCTCGCAGCAGCGCGGTCGGCGAACGGGCCCAGCGCGATGCAGCGCGCCGGCTCGGCAGCCGCAGGCTTTTCCGGTGCCGGGGCCGGTGCAGGCGGCGTTACCGGCTTGGCAGCGGCAGCAACCGGCGTAGCCTCAGCCACCTGTGGCTTGGCAATTTCCGGCGTGGCCGGTGCAGGCGTCGCAGCCACAGCCGTCTTCGCGGCCGGTTCGCGTTCCACCAGCGGCGCGGTCGGGGCGGCAGCAGTGGCCTCGGCGGCCGCAGCGGCATCCACGCCACCGGGCACCCACCGCAGCTCGGCCACGCCAGCCGGTTGCGGCGGCGGCGCGGGCGGTTGCGGTGCATCGCGCAGCAGCCACCAGCAGGCGACGCCAAGATTGAGGATGGCCAGTACGACGATCAGGGCACGGGTCAGCATGCGCGGATACTAGCCTGCGGGCTGGTGCACCGCCCAGCGGGCGAGGCCATCCAGCACCAGCGAGGGGTGGTAGTCGGCGCCGGGCAGCAACGGCATCAGCGCCGGTGCGCCGCCACCGTGCACCAGCAGCGACGGTGCCACGCCCAGCAGCGCATGCGCCTGCTGCGCGCTGCGTTCGATCAGCGCCACCGCCGCGCCGTCGCAGCCGGAGGCCAGCGCGTCAGCGGTGTCGTTGGCGAATTCGCTGTAGTCACCCCCGGTGGCCGGCAACTGCACGGCACGCGCGTGCAGCGCTTCGCGCATGGTGGTGGGCGATGCGGAAATGCGCCCGCCGTGATGCTGGCCATTGGCGTCGAGCAGATCAATCGTCAGTGCGGTGCCCACGCCGACCACCAGCACCGGGCGCTGCGCCTTGGCGGCGGCCAGCAGGGCCAGGAAGCGGTCGACGCCGAACTTTTCCGGTTTGGCATAGGCAATGCGCACGCCGGCACATTCGGCGCTGGTGCGCACCACATGCACGTGTTCGAAGCGGCGCTGCAGCTGGTCCAGCATGGCGCTGGTCAGCGACGGTGCGGCCACGCTGGCCACGAACGCGGTGGTGCCGCTGGGCAGGCTGTGCGGCGGCTGTCCGGCCATGCCTTCGGCGCCGTGCGCCCAGGCCTGTACGTCGCCGGCGCGGTCACCCTGCAACGGCGCGAACTTGAAGCGCGAGTTGCCGAGGTCGAACAACCAATCGCTCATGCCGCCCTCACGCTGACTTCGCCGGCGTGCAGCAGGCGTTCCTGGCCATCGATGCGCACGCGCAGCGCGCCGTCGTCAGCCAGGCCAAGTGCGGTGCCGTGCTGCCACTGCCCGTCCAGTTCCACGCGCACTTCGCGGCCGGCCAGCATGTCGAACGCGGCGTAGCGCGGCAGGAACGGGGCCAGTCCTTCGCGATCGAATTCTTCCAGCGCCGGCAGCAGGCGTGCCAGCACCGCGGCGACAACCACGTTGCGGTCCACCGGCTTGCCAGCCAGCGTATCCAGGTCTACCCACGGCTGGGTGATCTGCTCGGCGAACGACGGCGGCATGTGCGTGTTGATGCCGATGCCGATCACCGCGCGCGCCGGGCCGGCGTACTCGCCACCGCCTTCTGCGAGCAGGCCGACCAGCTTGCGCTTGCCGTCGACGATCAGGTCGTTCGGCCACTTCAGCTGCGCCTGGGTGTAGCCCAGGTCATGCAGCGCTTCGGCCACGGCGATACCGGCCACCAGGCTCAGCCCGGCCAGGCGGCCGAGGCCACCGGAGTACAGGCGCAGCACCGACAGGTAGATGTGCGCGGCCAGCGGCGAGGCCCAGGCACGGCCGCGACGGCCACGGCCGCCGGTCTGGCGTTCGGCCAGCAGAACGCTCACCCCGCGCTGGGGCGCGCTGCAACGCAGCAATTCGGCGTTGGTCGAGTCCACCGTCCAGGCCACCTGCAGGTCGTGCAGCAGGGCCTGGACGTCGGCAGGCAGGCCGGCGCGGATCGCGTCCGGGTCCAGCAGGTCGACCGGGCGGGTCAGGCCATAGCCTTCGCCAGCACGGCCCTCGATGTCCACACCGGCGGCCCTAAGTCCTTGAATACGCTTCCAAATGGCCGCCCGGGTCTGACCCAGCTCACGGGCCAGGGCGTCGCCGGACAGGCGACCGGCAGCGAGTTTGGCCAGCAATTGGCGATCGTCCACGGCAGCTTCCACGAAGTCAGGAAGGAATTATGCGGGAAAGCCGCCAGCGACGCCCGCCACGCTGGGTTTCGCGGGGGCTTCCAACGGGGCGCCGGGTTCGGGCTAGAATCGGGAACTCACCCTCCCTTAACGTGGATGTCGTCAATGCGCCGTTATGCCCATTGCCTGATCCTGCTGCTGATGCCCTTCGCGGCGTCTGCGACAGCAGCGCTGGACGACAGCCGTGGGGCCTGCGTGTCCTCCAATGGCGATGCCGCCTCGCAGCGCGCGCCCACCGCCAGCGCATCGGCCGCCAGCACCAAGGCGGCACCGGTACGCCCGGCGGCCAGCACCACCACCGGTGGCGGTGGCAGTGACGACGACATGCTGCCGCGCATCCGCGCGCCGAAGTGGCACAGCTACCTGCCGGGAATGTTCCGCTGATCAAGTCGTTGCTGCAGTGGCTGCGGCCTGCGCCGCGGCCGATCGACGATGCACTTTGGGATGACGCCTGCCGCCGCGCGGCGTGGCTGCACGGACTGGACGACGAACGCCGCACGCGCCTGCGTGTGCTGACCACGCGCTTCCTGCATGAGAAGACCATTACCCCGATTGGTGAGCTGCAGCTGCAGGCCGGCGATGGCGTGCTGCTGGCCGCGCTGTGCTGCCTGCCGCTGCTGGAATTCGGCGAGGTGGGACTGGAAGGCTGGTCGCAGCTGATCGTCTACCCCGACGCATTCCGCGTGCACCGCAGCCACATGGATGCGGCCGGGGTACTACACGAGTGGGATGACGAACTGATTGGCGAATCGTGGGACAGCGGTCCGTTGATCCTGTCCTGGGCCGATGTGCAGGCCGACCTGGCGGCGCCGCACGAGGGTTACTGCGTGGCAGTGCACGAAATGGTGCACAAGCTGGATGCACTGGATGGTGCGATGGACGGCACGCCGCCGCTGCCGCGCGCATGGCAGCGCGAGTGGGCGGCCACGTTCCAGCAGGCTTACGATGCCTTCTGCGTGCGGGTGGATGCCAGCGAAGAGACGTTGATCGATCCGTATGCGGCCGAAGCGCCGGAAGAGTTCTTCGCGGTGACCAGCGAGTACCACTTCTCCGCGCCGGATCTGCTGCAGCAGGCGTTGCCGGAGGTGGCCGCGCAACTGCGGCGGCTCTATGGCGAGCCGCCGGCGATCGAAACACGGTAGTGCCGGCCGCTGGCCGGCACCTTGGCAATGCCACCGAAGATCATGAGGTTGCCGGCCAGCGGCCGGCACTACCGGAACACCCGCGCTGTTGCGCCAGGCGATGCCCGGCGGACGGGAACGCGCAACTGCGGCGGTTCTATGGCGAGCCGCCGACGATCGAAACACGGTAGTGCCGGCCGCTGGCCGGCACCTTGGCAATGCCACCGAAGATCATGGGGTTGCCGGCCAGCGGCCGTCACTGCCGGAACACCCGCGCTGTTGCGCCAGGCGATGCCCGGCGGGCGGGAACGCGCAGCTGCGGCGGTTCTATGGCAAGCCGCCGACGATCGAAATACGGAAGTGCCGGCCGCTGGCCGGCACCTTGGCAATGCCACCGAAGTTCATGAGGTTGCCGGCCAGCGGCCGGCACTACCGGAACGCCACGCGTTGTTGCGCCAGGCGATGCCCGGCGGACGGGAACGCGCAGCTGCAGCGGTTCTATGGCAAGCCGCCGACGATCGAAATACGGTAGTGCCGGCCGCTGGCCGGCACCTTGGCAATGCCACCGAAGTTCATGAGGTTGCCGGCCAGCGGCCGGCACTACCGGAACGCCACGCGTTGTTGCGCCAGGCGATGCCCGGCGGACGGGAACGCGCAGCTGCAGCAGTTCTATGGCAAGCCGCCGACGATCGAAATACGGTAGTGCCGGCCGCTGGCCGGCACCTTGGCAATGCCACCGAAGATCATGGGGTTGCCGGCCAACGGCCGGCACTACCGGAGCACTACGCGCTGTTGCGCCAGGCGATGCCCGGCGGACGGGAACGCGCAACTGCGGCGGTTCTATGGCGAGCCGCCGACGATCGAAACACGGTAGTGCCGGCCGCTGGCCGGCACCTTGGCAATGCCACCGAAGATCATGGGGTTGCCGGCCAGCGGCCGTCACTGCCGGAACACCCGCGCTGTTGCGCCAGGCGATGCCCGGCGGGCGGGAACGCGCGGATTACGGCCCCGGCGGCAGGCTCACTTCGAAACGGGCACCGCCCAGTTCCTCGGAGCGGCCTACAGCCAGTTCACCGCGATAATCCTTGATCAGGTCCTGCACAATCGACAGGCCGATGCCATGGCCCTGCACGCGCTCGTCGCCACGCACGCCACGCTGCAGCACCTTGCCGATGTCGTCCGGGGCGATGCCGGGGCCATCGTCGTCCACCGCAAGCAGCAGGCCGGCGCGGCGCGCGTTCGGTGCCGGCAGCGGCTGCGCGGTCAGCAGCACGCGGCGGTTGGCCCACTTGAAGGCATTCTCCAGCAGGTTGCCCAGCAGTTCCTGCAGGTCACCCGGTTCGCCGTGGAAGCGCGCGGCCGGGTCAATATCGAATTCGCACAGCACGCCCTTGGAGGCATAGACCTTTTCCAGGCCCCGCACGATTTCCTCGGCGTTGGATTCGATCGGCAGCGGCGCGGAGAACAGCTTGTGGCCCGACGACGCAGCACGTGCCAGCTGGTAGGAGACCAGGTTGTTCATGCGCTGCAGCTGCACGTCCAGTTCCTCGCGCAGCGCGCCGTCGCCCGCGCCGCTGTCCATCTGCGTGCGCAGCACCGCAATGGGCGTCTTCAGGCTGTGTGCCAGATCGGCCAGGGTATTGCGCTGACGCTCGAGGTTCTCGCGCTCGCTTTCAATGAAGGCGTTGATGCTGTCGGTCAGGGGTTCCAGCTCGCGCGGGTGGCGCTCGCTCATGCGCGCGGTCTCGCCACGCTGCACCTTGGTCAGCTCGGTGATCACGCGACGCAGGGGCCGCAGGCTCCACTGCAGGATGACGGTCTGCAGCAGCAGCAGGATCAAGCCGATGCCACCCAGGTAGAACCACACCCGGCCACGGAACACCCGCAGCTGCGCACCCAGCGCGCGCGAGTCTTCCATCACGTAGATGGTGTACGGGAATTCGGTGGCGGGATCGGCGTCGGCGTCCCACACCAGGCCCAGGCCATAGCGGTACACCGAGCCCTGGCTGCCGTCGATCTGGATCATCGGCAGCGGGCCTTCGAACACTTCCTGGCGCGGCGCCAGCAGGCCACCGCCGACGGTGGGCAGCATCGGGCCTTCGGCAGACATCGAATTGCCCTTGCCGTGCGGCATCACCACCTGCAGGTACAGGCCGCTGCCCGGCACATCGAAGCGCGAATCCGGTGGCTGCTCGCGGATGTACAGCGAGCGGTCGCGGGTGAAGTCGATGCCGGCCGCATAGGCGGTGGCGTAGTTCTTCAGGCGCTCACGCAGGTTCGCCTTCGCCGTATCGGCGAAGGCGGCGTCGAGCGCGTAACCGGCCAGCGCCAGGAACGCGACCAGGCCCACGGACGCGGCGAGCATCTGGCGCGCCTGCAGTGAGCGCGGCCGCCAGCGTCGGAAGAACCACAGACGGCCGGACATCATGGTATCGCCAGGGTGAGCCGGCTCAGCCCTCGTTGCGGGGGATCGCGAAACGGTAGCCGCGACCGCGCACGGTCTCGATCGGCTTCAGCTCGCCATCCGGATCCAGCTTCTTGCGCAGGCGGCCGATGAAGACCTCCAGCACGTTCGAGTCGCGGTCGAAGTCCTGCTGGTAGATGTGCTCGGTGAGATCGGCCTTCGAGACCAGTTCACCGGCATGCATCATCAGGTACTCCAGCACCTTGTACTCGTAGCTGGTCAGGTCGACATTGCTGCCGGCCACACTGACGGTCTGGGCGGCGAGATCCAGCGCAACCGGGCCGCATTCCAGCGTCGGCTTGCTCCAGCCAGCGGCGCGGCGCAGCAGCGCGTTGACGCGGGCCAGCAGTTCTTCGACGTGGAACGGCTTGACCAGGTAATCGTCGGCGCCCTGCTTCAGGCCCTCGACCTTGTCCTGCCAGCTCGAACGCGCGGTCAGGATCAGGACCGGGAACTTCTTGCCTTCGTCACGCAGGGCCTTGATCAGCTCCATGCCCGACATCTTGGGCAGGCCGAGGTCGATGATGCCGACATCGAACGGAACTTCGCGCCCCATGTAGAGGCCTTCCTCGCCGTCCTGCGCAGCATCGACGGCAAAGCCTTCGCGCTTGAGCCGGGCTGCCAGGGTCTCACGCAGCGGGGCTTCGTCTTCGACCAGAAGGATACGCATGAACTCTCCCTAGTGTCCTGGGTGTGGCCCGGAGGCCTGTGGGGGTACGGGTTGATAGCGACAACTATCCCTGTTCAGGGGTTATCGCCGCGTAGTGATGACATATCCGACCGCGGCGTGCGCGGCTGTGAACGCGACGGGGCGGGGTCGTCCATGTAGCGGACCCGGCCCCGATCGTCCATGTACTTCACCCGGTTGATATCACGACCATCGAACGGCACGCGCTCGGCGCCGAGGATGTGGCCGCCGGTGGTGCGCTGCACGCGGCGCACGGCATCGGACAGCGACCGCTCGTCGCCACGGTTGCCGCGCTCACCCCGCTCCATCATCTCCGCCCGCGCCTGCTCGCCACGCGGTGGCTGTTGCGCCAGCGCCGAAGACAGCGGCACAGCCGACAGGACCACGCAGGTGGCCAGGGCAATGCGGCGATGGAAGGGAGCGGAAGACATCGATGCGATCCTAGCCGAGCACGGCGATTCGTTCAAAAGTCGTAAATCCGGCGCCGGGTTCGAAACCCAGCGTTTTACAAATCTTTTGCAAATTCTTGGTTTACAGCGGTGAATCCGGTCTGAACTTTTCCGGCCCTGCGCCCGAGTCGTTCAGCTAAGTGAACATTCGGGGCGAATCGCCGTCCCTTGTCAAGTCAGGAATGTGACTGCGGTCACGCTGCGGCGCGATCAGCTTCGCGGTCGGTGACCGCCAAGGCCTGTTCGATCAGGCTCCAGCCGGCACCGGGGCGGTGTGCGCCCTCGCTCAGCACCTGGCGGAATGCGCGCCCACCGGGCTGGCCGTGGAACAGGCCGAGCAGGTGGCGGGTGATGTGCTTCAGCGCCAGGCCTTCCCCCAGCCGCGCCTCGATGTAGGGGCGCATCGCGCGCAGCAGGTCGCCACGGGCCTGCAGCGGGGCGCCGGTGTGCAGCGCCTCCAGCTGATGCAGCAGGTAGGGGTCGTGGTAGGCCGCGCGGCCCAGCATCACGCCATCGACGTGCGCGGCCTGCGCCTGCACCGCCTCGATGCTGGCCAGGCCGCCGTTGATCACCACCGGCAGTGCCGGGCGCTCCTGCTTCAGGCGGTAGGCCCAGTCGTACTTCAGCGGCGGAACCTCGCGGTTCTCCTTCGGCGACAGGCCCTTCAGCCACGCGTTGCGCGCGTGCACCACCACCATCGCCGCACCGGCGGCGACCTGGCGGTCGACGAAGCTGGCAAACACGTCGTAGTCGTTGTCCTCGTCCACGCCCAGGCGGCACTTCACCGTCACCGGGATATCAACCGCGTCGACCATCGCCGCGACGCATTCGGCCACCAGCGCCGGCTCGCGCATCAGGCAGGCGCCAAAACGCCCGGCCTGCACGCGGTCGGACGGGCAGCCGCAGTTGAGGTTGACCTCGTCATAGCCCCACTCGGCGGCGATGCGCGCGGCCTGCGCCAGCAGCACCGGATCACTGCCACCCAGCTGCAGCGCCAGCGGCTGTTCGCTGCGGTCGAAGCCGAGCAGGCGCTCGCGGTCGCCGTGGATGACCGCGTTGGCGTGCACCATTTCCGTGTACAGGCGCGCGCCCGGCGCCAGCACGCGATGGAACACGCGGCAATGGCGGTCCGTCCAGTCCATCATCGGGGCAACGGACAGGCGCAGGGAATCGGCGTAACGGGCGGTGGCGGACGTCATCGGGGCATTGATCGTGGAGACTGGCATTGCCAGTGAGATCAATAGTTTACACCGGGCGGCTGAATGCGCCCGGTCAGCCGCGCGGCGAGCGCCGGTTGGGCCCGGCTCCGGCTGGCGGCCGGGGCGGGCTGGGCGGTGGCGGCGGACGCTTCCTGCCCTCGGGGAGCTTGGGGTTCGCGTTCTCCATGGATACGACCAACTGGTCCAGTGGTGGGTTGGAACCCTTCCTCAACTTAGCCATCGTCTGTCTCCTGGAGAATCTCGACCCACTGCACATCCACTGCGTGAATCAGTATGCCATCGAGCTGCGGAAGCTCGACCACGGCGGGGCTGGCCACGGGATCCGCTGCTGGATCGGCACCTTCATCGGGTGGATCCGCATCCACCAGCCAGGCCGGCATCTGCATGTAGAACTGTCCCGCAGCGGGGCTGATCGGCCACTCCTTGGGGTAGCCGGTCAATCGACGGCCATCCTTCAATTGCAGCACCACGAAGGCAGGACGCGTACCCAGCACGCAGTACCACTCGCTCGGGTGGGATGTCCTCGTGGTGAAGCCTGCGCGGCGGAGAACCCCGTGGAAAAAGTCTTTGTTCGCAGCGAGGGCCAATCCTGCCCCCAGCAGTGCGGCGAGGACAAAACCCCATATCAGGCTGCTGGACTCGGTCCAGGTCCCCAGCACAAAGCAGCGACCCGCCAGCAGGAGCATCAGTTCGGTGAACTTCACCAGCACCTGGACCGCGAAGGTGAACACCAACGCTTCCACGGTCCGTTCGAACTGCGGCGGCTTGGGATGGGATGTCAGCCCATAGAACACCCATGCTGCCAGGAAGCCCGGCAGCAGAAAGGTCAGCAGCGTGGTGGCGTTGTTGAAGAGCGAATCCATTCCGGCAGAAGTACTCCGTCGTGAGGATCACAACGGAGCACGATCGCGGCGATTCTTCCACCTTGGGTGGGGTTCACAGGCTGAAGATGCAGCAACCGCAACAGCGGCCATGGCGTTGCAGTTGCTCCACGAGAGCCGATAGCGTCAATGCGCGCTGCCAGCAGCGCCTTTGCCACCCACCTGTTCAATGAGGGTCTGGCTGGCCGCATTGAGCCCCACCACCGTCACCTCCGCCCCATGCGCGGCCAGCTTTTCCAGCGCCCGCTCCAGCGCGGCCACGGCAGTCAGATCCCACAGGTGGGCATCGCGCAGATCGATCTGCACCTTCGGTGCCACGTGCTGGTAATCGAACGCCGCACCCAGCTGCCCTGCCGAGGCAAAGAACACCTGCCCACGCACGCGGTAGACCTGGGTGTCACCGGCATCGCCGCGCTGCACGTCCAGCATGCGGCCAACCTTGCGCGCGAAGAACAGGGCCGACAGCAGCACACCGCTGAGCACGCCCTTGGCCAGATCGTGGGTAGCCACGGTGACCACCACGGTCAGCAGCATCACCGCAGAGGAACTGCGCGGATGCGTGCGCAGGTCGCGCAGCGAGCGCCAGCTGAAGGTGCCGATGCTGACCATGATCATCACCGCCACCAGCGCCGCCATTGGGATCTGCCGTACCAGATCGCTGCCGTACACCACCAGCACCAGCAGGAACACGCCAGCCACCAGGCAGGACAGGCGGCCGCGGCCACCGGAGGTCACGTTGATCACCGACTGGCCGATCATCGCGCAACCTGCCATGCCACCGAGGAAGCCGGTGACCGTGTTCGCCACGCCCTGGCCGACACATTCGCGGTTGCGCTCGCTGGGCGTCTCGGTGATGTCCTCGACGATCTGCAGGGTCATCATCGATTCGAGCAGGCCGACCACGGCCAGCGTGGCCGACACCGGCAGCAGGATGCGCAGCGTCTCCCAGGTGAGCGGCACATCGGGCAGCAGGAAATGCGGCAGGCTGTCGGGCAGCTGGCCCATGTCGCCGACGCTGCGTACGTCCACGCCGAAGCCGATCACCACGGCGGTCAGCACCACAATGGCCACCAGCGGTGATGGCACGGCACGGGTAATGCGTGGCAGCAGGTAGATGATCGCCAACGCGGCGGCGCACAGCACGTAGACCGTAGGACCGCGACCGATCAGCTCGGGCATCTGCGCCAGGAAGATCAGGATCGCCAGCGCGTTGACGAAGCCGGTGATGACCGAGCGCGAGACGAAGCGCATCAACGAGCCGAGCTTGAACACGCCGGCCAGCACCTGCAGCAGGCCGGCCAGGATGCTGGCGGCGAACAGGTACTGCAGGCCATGGTCCTTGACCAGGTCGACCATCACCAGCGCCATTGCACCGGTGGCGGCGGAGATCATGCCAGGGCGGCCGCCAGCAATGGCAGTGATGACGGCAATCGAGAACGCGGCGTACAGGCCAACCTTGGGGTCGACGCCGGCAATGAGCGAGAACGCGATGGCCTCGGGAATCAGGGCCAGGGCGACGACGATGCCGGACAGCAGGTCGCCACGGATGTTGCCGAGCCATTGCTGGCGCAGGGGGTAGGACGTTTGCATGGGAAAGCTCCGCGCACAGGCGGGCGTGGCCGCATGGCGCTGCAGTGGAAAGACACGGGTTCCTGAGCCGGGCGGGCCGGCTGCCGATGTGCGGCAAGGGTCAGGGTGGCGTGATCACTGTAGGCGGACGTCGGTACGTGGGAGGCGCGCAGTCTACGGGAAGCGGCCCTACGGGGGTAGAGCGGTTGGCCGGCGAAGGCAGCGAAAGGCAGCGGAGCCTGGCTCCGCTCTACAATTGAACCATGGCCGCCAACCGCCCGCAGTTCTTCGACCCCGCCACCGAACAGGGCGTGCTGCGCCTGTCGATCGCCGCCTCGCTGCTGCTGGCCGCCGCCGCAGTGGTGTTCGGCCTGCTGGCCAATTCTTCGCTGATCATCTTCGACGGCATCTACGGCCTGATCGACGTGGTGATGACCTGGCTGTCGCTGCTGGTGGCGCGCCTGATCGCGCTGTCCACACAGACCGATGCGCTGCAATCGCGGCTCAACCAGCGCTTCACCATGGGCTTCTGGCACCTGGAGCCGATCGTGCTGGGGGTGAGCGGCACACTGATGATCGGTGCGGCGCTGTATGCGCTGGTCAATGCGGTGGACGCGTTGATGTCCGGGGGCCGCCACATCGCCCTCGGCCCGGCCATTGCCTTCGCCGGGCTGTCGATCGTGGGCGAAGGCGCGCTGGCCTGGTTCATCCTGCGCGCCAACCGCCGCATCGGCTCGGAGTTCATCGCATTGGACGCGAAGAACTGGGTGATCGCGGCCAGCATGTCGGCCTGCTACCTGCTGGCGTTCCTCGGCGGCGTACTGGTGCAGGGCACGTCGCTGGCGTGGGTCGGGCCGTACATCGACCCGGCCATCCTCGCCTTCGTCTGCGTGCTGGTGATGATCGCCCCGCTCGGCACAGTGAGGCGGGCGCTGGCCGGCATCCTGCTGGTCACCCCGCCGGAACTGCAGGCCCATGTGGATGCAGTGGCACGCGGGATCGTGGCCAAGCACGGCTTCGTCGAGCACCGCAGCTACGTGGCCCAGGTGGGGCGTGGCGAGCAGATCGAGCTGTTCTTCGTGGTGCCGGAAAACGACCCGCCGCGGCCCCTGGTGGAATGGGACCAGCTGCGGGACGAGATCGGCGATGCACTGGGCGAGGCCTCGCCGGACCGCTGGCTGACCATCATGTTCACCACCGACCGCGAATGGACGATCTAGGCTGGCAGGACGATCAATCAAATTTTTCGTACGCATTGCAACCCAACGTACGCAGAAACCGGGCAAAGTAGGCTCCAACGCAACACCCACCCACCGACCAGGAGCATCCCGATGTCCATCGAAAAGGTTCTGTACACCGCCCAGGCCACCTCCACCGGCGGCCGTGAAGGCCGTTCCGTCTCTTCCGACAACGTGCTGGACATCCAGCTGTCGACCCCGCGCGAGCTGGGCGGCGCCGGCGGCCCGGGCACCAACCCGGAACAGCTGTTCGCCGCCGGCTACTCGGCCTGCTTCCTGGGCGCGCTGAAGTTCGTGGCCGGCCAGGCCAAGGTCGCGCTGCCGGCCGACACCACCGTGACCGGCAAGGTCGGCATCGGCCAGATCCCGACCGGTTTCGGCATCGAAGCCGAGCTGACCATCAGCGCTCCGGGCGTGCCGCGCGAGCAGCTGGAAGAGCTGGTGCAGAAGGCGCACATCGTGTGCCCGTACTCGAATGCCACGCGCGGCAACATCGACGTGACGCTGGTCGTTGCCTGATTAGGTCAACGCACAAAGCCAAATTCGCCGGATCGGATGCTATTCCGAGCTCCGATCCGGCGACTTGTACGACTTTCAACCAGGAACCGTGTACCAGTTCCCATCTGTCGTGTCGGGCTCCCCGATTCCAGCCCAGGAAAAGATGATGCAACTGGCGTCATCGTCGGATTGAAATGGATCGCCAACCTGAGTGGTTGAACTGTAGCCGTCGGTGGAGATGGCCCATGTCATATCGTCGTTCTGTTCCAGAGTCACTGTTTCTGGCTCCATCCAGCGACGGGGCTTGAAGCAGCGTGTGACTGTTGATCGATCTCCGGGAGCCGGCTTCTCTCCCATCTGAATCAACGTTTCTTCCTTGGTATGGGGACGCGTCAACCAGACCACCCCCCTATCTCTCAGCGAGCCAATTCGACAGTCTCCAGCTACCAGGACGGAGGCGGCCTGACTTCCCTTCTCAGTCAACAAAACTCCGTAGGCAGCCATCGATTGCCTGTACTGATGCCGCAGTTCTGTGTGGACCGACTGCATCATCAGTGACACCTCTGCGCCAACGACTGTGGGTGCCCCATACCATGACTGCAACAACCGGCAGACGAGTTCACGTGCCATCCTTCCTCGGGAAGGCGACGACGTGAATTCATCTACTATGACCGCGATTGCTTGGTTACCAACTATTGATAGCCCACCAGCATCGTGATTCCATTCTCGCTCGAGCCCCCTTCGGCTGGTCCAAACGGGCCTCCTTATCCCATTACTCAACTACCTTCTCCATTCTTGAGTAGATGAGATCACGTACTGCCCGATCACTTGCGGCGCTTTCGACTGCGTACTGCAGACCATCACATGCCAGCAGCGCACCGATTTCAGCCCTGATGAAATCCCGTACATCTTCAGGGGCGTCCGCCACCTCCTGTACGAGCTCCGCTCGGCCTTGAAACAAGGTGATCACGTCCTCGATGTCAGTACTCGACCATACATCGCCATTTCCCCTACCCTTGTACGCGTCCAATTTCGTCGCCAGGAAGTACTCCGGCGTTACAAGGCGAATCTCGGTTTCGCCAACCAGGGCTGGCTGTGCGGCAGCCAGCGCTCGTTCGTACCATTGATTCGAGAATCCAAGAATCTCGGCGTCATACGGCATGAAGTCGACCCTCAGATCGCCGAGGAAGAGGGCGCAGACCGGAGTTTGCTCATGCAGCTTGTCGTGAAATCCCTGTGCCCTCAATTTCTCCTGCAGAAGCTGCCAATCCACTCGTCCGATAACCGGCACTATAAGATCTACATCCTTGGTGTGCCTGATGTTATGCATCGCCAGTGGGTCTGTAAGTTGTAGTCCCGTGGTTGATCCACCGATGAATGCAACTTTTGACCGTAGTTCGCTCCCGAGCGCCCTAGCCACCTTTTCAATCATTTGCCTGTGATCCTGCACCGCATACTGATTCACTGGTTCAAAGCCTCGCCTTTTCGGGTAGATTCATGATTGATGCCAGTTGATCTTCCGCAATTGCCCGTTCTCGGGGTAACCCCACTCTCAATGAATCTGTCAACGCAAGCATCGCGTAGAGCAGGGGATCCGATTTAACAGCATGAGGGACCGTGGGAATAAGCGGTTCGATTGACTGCCCATGACTACTTCCTGTCACGCTCGGCCAGACAAGCAAGTGCTCACCAACTGTCGCCAGATGTTCCGCAAGGACAGGGGCGCTCATTGCGGTTGCGATTCCCCGGGTAATCAGCCCAGGGCGGACGGGGAAAATGAATCTGGAAGCGTGCACCAACACCCCCAGAAGAGCCGGCACATTTGTCTTCAGAAGCTCTGTCCTTCGATCAGGAAAGGCAAGCCCATTGTCGAGGCATCGATTCAGAGCCAAGCCAACTTGGCTCTTGCTAATGCCTGTGTCACCTGCCAACTGCCTAACGGTGAAGAGCCCGCGCCAGTGATTCTCGAATCCGGGTCTACTGTGATCCCAATGCCAGTCCTCATGTTGCGCATGCTCCCACCCCTGCCAGTTCCTGGATCGGAGGTGTAGTTGGCTACCCGCGTCAGCCTTCCAAAGGCTGATGAGCCTTAGAAGCAGAACGACATCTTGACCTTTGATCATGAGCCCACCCCAGAGTGTCCCGCGTCCCGGGACTTGGGACACATAAGATCCTGAACAAAATGGATTGTCAAATAAAAATGGGCGGATGCCGGTCGAAACCGAACATCCGCCCATCCCACCTTCGTTGTCCCGCACGGGGGCATGAGGTTGCCGGCCAGCGGCCGGCACTACCAGGTCACTTCTCGCTGGTGATCAGCTGCACGACGCTGGAGAAATCCAGCTTGCCGCGGCCAGCCTGGTGGTTCATCGAGTACAGGTTGCGGGCCACTTCGCCCAGCGGGATCGAGGCGCCGACACTCATCGCCGCTTCCACCGCCAGGCCCATGTCCTTCAGCATCAGATCGCTGCCGAAGCCGCCGCTGTAGCCGCGCGAGGCCGGGGCGTTTTCCAGCACGCCCGGCCACGGGTTGCACACTTCGGTGGCCCAGCTGCGGCCGGTGCTGACCGCCATCATCTGCGACAGCACCTTCGGGTCCAGCCCGTGCGCCACGCCGAGGGCGATGGCTTCACCGGTGACGGCCATGATCACGCCCAGCGCCATGTTGTTGCACAGCTTGGCCACCTGGCCGGCACCACTGGCGCCGACATGGAAGATGTTCTTGCCCATCGCCTGCAGCACCGGGCGGGCGCGCTCCAGCGCATCCTCCTCGCCACCGACGATGAAGGTCAGGGTGCCGGCCTGGGCACCGGCGGTACCGCCGGATACCGGCGCGTCGATCATCTGCAGGCCACGTGCGGCAGCGGCTTCAGAGACCTTGCGGGCGCTGGCCGGCGCGATCGTGCTGCAGTCGATGACCAGTGCGCCGGCCGGAATCGCGGCAAGAATGCCGTCATCGCCCAGGTACACGCCTTCGACGTGGCGGCTGGCCGGCAGCATCGAGATCACCACCTCGGCATCGGCCAGGGTTTCGCGCGCCGATGCGGCCGCGCTGGCGCCGGCATCGACGGCGGCCTGCACCGCGGCCGGGACCAGATCGAACACGCGCACGGTATGGCCGTTCTTGACCAGATTGGCGGCCATCGGGCCACCCATGTTGCCCAACCCGATGAATGCAATGCGGCTCATGCAAGGCTCCTTTCAACAAGGGGAGTGCCCAGGTCGGCCAGCGGATGCGCGGCATCGGCCCAGGGGGAAGCGAAGAAGGTGTCGGCCCACGCGCCGGTGGCCTCGGCCAGGGTGGCCGGGTTCCACTGCGGATTGCGGTCCTTGTCGATCAGCAGCGCGCGGATGCCTTCGGCGAAATCACCGTGGGCGGCGCAATGCAGGGCGACGATGTACTCCAGGCGATAGATCGCGGCCAGGCCCTGGCCGGCACTGCGGCACTGCAGTTCGTACGACAACCGTGCCGAGCCTGGTGCACCGGCGGCGAGGGTCTTCTGTGCCGCCTGCAGCCAGGCATCGTCGGTCTGCAGAGTGGAGATGCGGCCGATGATCGCGGAGAGGTCATCGCCTTCGCACAGCGCATCGACCTGCGCCGCATTGGCCAGCAGCGGACCGGTCGCGGCGTCACTGGCATGCGACTGCAGCAGATGGCTGAGCCGCTCGTGGTTGTGCGCTGCGTTACTGGACCACGCGACCTGCAGCAGCGCATCGAACACCGCGCTGCGGCGTTCTTCGGCCACATGCACGTCGGCCAGGCCGGCGTAGATGGCATCGCCCGAGTTCAACAGTGCGCCGGTCAGGGCCAGGAACAGGCCGCCCTTGCCCGGCACGCGCGGCAGCAGCCAGCTGCCACCCACATCGGGGAACAGGCCGACGGTGATTTCCGGGAAGGCCAGCTTGGAGCGCTCGCTGACCACGCGGTGGCTGGCACCGGACATCAGGCCGATGCCACCGCCCATCACGATGCCATGGCCCCAGCACAGGATCGGCTTGGCATAGGTGTGGATGAGGTAATCGACGCGGTATTCGACGTCGAAGAACTCGGCCGCGTAATCGTTCTCGCGGATGTCGCTGCGGCCGGCCTCGCGGAAGGCGACCATGCTCTTGTACAGGCTGTGCAGGTCACCGCCGGCGCAGAACGCCTTTTCGCCTGCGCCCTGCAGCACCACCATGGCGATGCCATCGTCGTCGGCCCAGGCATTCAACTGCTTCAGCAGCAGGTGCGCCATCGGCAGCGAGAAGCCATTGAGCGTGCGCGGCGCGTTGAGCGTGGCGATGCCGATGCGCGTGCCATTGCGGGCGGCGCGCTCTTCGAACAGCACCGGTGCGTCATCGGCAACGGTATCGGTGCTCATGCGTTCTTCCACTGCGCAGCGCGCTTTTCCAGGAAGGCGGTCACGCCCTCGACCTGGTCGGCGGTGTCGAACAGATCGACGAAGGCTTCGCGTTCGGCCACCAGCGCCGAAGCGTGGGTACCGGTGCGGGTGGCCTGCACCAGAGTCTTGCAGGCGGCGATGCTGGTCGGGCTCTGCTTGCCGGCCTTCTTCGCCCATTCCAGCGCCAGCGACTTGGCTTCGCCCTTGCCGACCTTTTCTTCGGCCAGGCCAATGCGCAGCGCGGTCTCGGCGTTGATGCGCTCGCCCAGCAGGATCATGCGCTTGGCCCAGCCCTCGCCGACCAGGCGCGGCAGGTTCTGGGTGCCACCGGCGCACGGCAGCAGGCCGACGGTGGCCTCTGGCAACGCGACCCGGGCATGGTCTTCGATGATGCGCAGGTCACAGGCCAGCGCGCATTCCAGGCCACCGCCCATGGCGTAGCCGTTGATCGCGGCGATCGACACGCCACGGAAACCGGACAGCGCTTCGAAGGCTTCACCGAAGCGGCGCGCGGCCTCACGTGCAGCGGCCTTGTCGCCGGAGGCGAACTGGTTGAGGTCGGCACCGGCGGAGAAGAACTTCTCGCCGTCACCGGTGATCACCAGCGCGTAGATGTCGCGGTCTGCGTTGAGCGCGCCGACCAGATCACGCAGCGCCGACAGGCTGTGCACGGTCCAGGTATGCGCCGGCGGGTTGTTCAGGGTGACCACGGCGGTGTGGCCATCCACCTCCACCTTCAGGCCCACGTGCTCCTGGGTACGCCAATCCTTCATCGCAGTTCCTCTTCGGTGTTGAGCAGGTGACGGGCAACGATCACCCGCATGATCTCGTTGGTGCCTTCCAGGATCTGGTGCACGCGGCAGTCACGCAGCAGGCGCTCGATCGGGTATTCGCGGATGTAGCCGTAGCCACCATGGATCTGCAGTGCTTCGTTGCAGACGTTGAAACCGGCATCGGTGGCGAAGCGCTTGGCCATCGCGCACCACACGTTGGCGTCGCTGGCACCGGCATCGAGCTTGCGCGCAGCGGTGTGCACCATCTGCCGGGCGGCCACCAGCTGGGTGACCATGTCGGCCAGCTTGAACTGCAGTGCCTGGAACTCGGCCAGTGCCTTGCCGAACTGGCGGCGCTCGCCCATGTAGCGGCGTGCAGCGTCCAGCGCACCCTGCGCAGCGCCCAGCGAGCAGGCGGCGATGTTGATACGGCCGCCATCGAGCCCCTTCATCGCCAGCTTGAAGCCGCCGCCTTCCTCTCCCAGAAGGTGGCTGACCGGTACGCGGACGTTTTCGAAGGTGATGCCGCGGGTGGGCTGGCTGTTCCAGCCCATCTTCTCTTCCTTGCGGCCGAAGCTGATACCCGGCAGGTCGGCCGGCACCGCAATGGCGCTGACACCGCCGGCACCGGCACCACCGGTACGCGCCATCACCACCAGCAGCTCGGTGGCACCGGCGCCGGAAATGAAGGCCTTCGAGCCGTTCAGCACATAGAAGTCGCCATCGCGCACGGCGGTGGTCTTCAGCGAGGCCGCATCGGAACCTGCACCCGGTTCGGTCAGGCAGTACGAGGCCAGCTTGCTGCCCGAAGACAGGGCGGTGCCCCATGCATCGCGCAGTGCCGGCTGGCCCCACGTGGACACCATCCACGAGGCCATGTTGTGGATGCTGATGTACGCCGCGGTCGACGGATCGACGTTGGCGAGCTCCTCGATGACGACGGCGGCGTCCAGTCGGCTCAGGCCGCTGCCGCCCACTTCCGGGTCCATGTACAGGCCGCAGAAGCCCAGTTCACCGGCCTTGGCGATCGCCTCGCGCGGAAAGATGCCCTCCGCATCCCATCGCGCGGCGTGCGGCGCCAGTTCGGCCTGTGCGAAGTCGCGCGCCGCCTCGCGGTACGCCTGCTGCGCTTCTTCCAGTTCCGTCGTCATCGAGTGGCTCATGGCTGCTCCTGCCGTTACTTCAGGCTGATCGTGGTGTTGACGCCATGGCTGAGCGTCTCGTCATCGAACCAGCGCGCGGTGACCGTCTTGGTCTGGGTGTAGAACAGCACCACCTGCTTGCCGTACGGGCCCAGGTCGCCCAGCTTGGAGGCGCGCGAACCGGTGAACGAGAACAGCGGCACCGGCACCGGGATCGGCACGTTTATGCCGACCTGGCCAACGTCGATGTCTTCCTGGAACTTGCGCGCGGCGGCGCCGGACTGGGTGAACAGTGCGGTGCCGTTGCCGTTCGGGTTGCTGTTGACCATCGCGATGGCCTCTTCCAGCGTCTCTGCTTCGAGGATGACCAGCACCGGCCCGAAGATTTCTTCCTGGTAGATGCGCATGTCGGTGGTGACACCCGCAAAGATGGTCGGACCGACGAAGTTGCCCTTCTCGAAACCATCGACCTGCGGCTTGCGGCCATCGAGCACCAGCTTGGCGCCCTGCTCCACGCCCGAGGCGATCAGGCCTTCCACGCGCTCGCGGGCGCTGCAGGAAATGACCGGACCGACGTCGGTGCCGGCGACGGTGCCGCCGCTGACCTTCAGGGTCTTGGCCTTGGTGACCAGGTCCTGCACCCAGTTGCGTGCTTCACCGACCAGCACCAGCGTGGAGGCGGCCATGCAGCGCTGGCCAGCGGCACCGAAGGCGGCACCGACCATCGCGTTGAGGGTCTGCTCCTTGTTGGCGTCCGGCAGCACCACGGCGTGGTTCTTGGCGCCCATCATGCACTGCACGCGCTTGCCGGCCAGCGAGGCACGGTTGTAGACGTGGGTGCCGACGCGGGTGGAACCGACGAACGACACCGCCTTGATGTCCGGGTGGTCGCAGATCGCGTTGACCACTTCCTCGCCACCATGGACGACGTTCAGCACGCCCTTCGGAATGCCGGCTTCCAGGGCCAGCTCGACCAGGCGCATGGTGACCATCGGGTCCTGCTCGGACGGCTTGAGGATGAAGGTGTTGCCGGTGGCAATGGCCATCGGGAACATCCACAGCGGGATCATCGCCGGGAAGTTGAACGGGGTGATGCCGGCGCACACGCCCAGCGGCTGCATGATCGTGTAGGTGTCCACGCCATTGGCCACGTTGTTGGCCAGTTCGCCCAGCTGCAGGTTGCCGATGGCGGCGGCGTGCTCGACCACTTCCAGGCCGCGGAACACATCGCCTTCGGCGTCGGGCAGGGTCTTGCCCTGTTCGGCGGTGAGGATGTGCGCCAGCTCGCTCATGTTCTCGCGGATCAGCTGCTGGTACTTCAGGAAGATGCGCGCGCGGGTGCCGATCGGGGTCTTGCGCCAGGTCTTGAAGGCTTCCTTGGCGGCGGCAACGGCGGCGTCCACTTCGCCGGTGGTGGCGAACGGCACCTTGGCCAGCACGTCCTGGGTGGCCGGATTGATCACGTCCTGCCAGTGGGAGGTGGCCGATTCAACGAACTGGCCATCGATCAGCATGCGGATACGGGGCGCTGCAACAGTCATGACGACAATCCCACGGGGTGCGAAAGATGCTTGGCATTATTCACAGCACCCACCTCGATTTCCGGGCTGAATCCGCTTAATCTGGCCAACACGCCAGACGATTCATGTTAATTCTGTGAATTATTCAGCCCCCCAGCGACAACTTGGCCTGCGCCTGCTGCGGCTGCGCGAGCAGCGCGGCTACAGCCAGGCGGATCTGGCACGGGCGCTGGGGCTGTCGGCCAGCTACCTGAACCAGATCGAGCGCAACAAGCGCCCACTGACCCCGGCTGTGCAGAAGAAGCTGGGCGAGGTATTGGGCGACGTTTCCGCACTGTTCGACGAGGATGAGCCCGCCGCCCTGCAGGAAGCGCTGGGCGAGACCCTGCGCGATCTGGGCCTGGCCGAGGTCAGCGCCACCGAACTGCGCGCGCTGGCCGGCAACCTGCCGCAGGTCAGCCGCGCGCTGCTGGACCTGCACCGCCGCCACCTGGCGCTGCGCGAGCATGCCGCGGCGCTGGAATTCCAGCTGGGCGAGCCCGGTGCCGGCAGCACCCTGCCCGCTGGCGACCAGGTACGCGAATTCTTCAACCGCATGCACAACCACATTCCCGAGCTGGACGAGCTGGCCGAGCAGCTGTTCGCCGAGTGGGGGCTGTCGCCCGGGCACGTGGCACCGCGGCTGCGCCAGCTGCTGGCCGACCGCCATGGCGTGCTGGTGGAAGTGGCCGCACTGCAGGCCGGGCGCGAGAAGCGGCAATACGATGCCGGTGCGCGGCGGCTGTGGCTGCCCGATTACCTGGAGCCCGGCCAGCAGGCGTTCCAGATGGCGGCCGAGCTGGCACTGCACGGCTACCTGCCGCAGATCGATGCGGTGGTGGCGCGCGCCGGGTTCACCGACGACGCGCGCATCGCGCAGGCACGGATCGGTCTTTCCAACTATTTCGCCGGCGCGCTGGTGATGCCGTACATGCGCTTCCTGCGTGCGGCCGAAGCCAGCAGCTACGACATCGAACTGCTGGCCCACCAGTTCGGCGTCGGCTTCGAAGCGGTCTGCCACCGGCTGAGCACGCTGGCACGACGCAGTGCGCCCGGGCTGCCGTTCTTCTTCATCCGCGTGGATCGCGCCGGCAATGTGTCCAAGCGTCATTCGGCCACCGATTTCCATTTCTCGCAGGTAGGTGGGTCGTGCCCGCTGTGGATCGTCTACGAGGCGTTCAACCAGCCCGGGCGGATCTTGACGCAGACCGCGCGCATGCCCGATGGGCGGCGCCACTTCTGGCTGGCGCGGCAGGTCAGCAGTGGCCCGGTGGGCCATGGCCAACCGCGCAAGACCTTCGCGGTGGCGCTGGGGTGCGATCTGCAACATGCCGAGCGGCTGGTGTATTCACTGGGGCTGGATGTGCAGAGCCCGGGCAACTCGGTATCGATCGGCCCGGGGTGCCGGGTGTGCCCGCGCGAGGACTGCATGCAGCGTGCGTTCGCGCAGTTGCCGGGGCGGTAGGGGGGCGGCAGGGCTGCGCCCTGCACCTGCTTCAATCCAAGGCAACAGCAAAAGCAACAGCGGGCTTTCCGTGGGATGGCGGGGTGGGTCCGGTTGCGGGGGACGCCGTAAACCCGTCCTTGGGGGCTTGGCAGCGGCATCCATGCCGCGGACACCCCGCAATCCGACACCACCCCGCCTTCGACAGTTTCCTGCTGCTGTTGGTGGGTGCTGACCGTTGGTCGGCACGCTGCTCTTGGTGGGTGTCGACCTTGGTCGACACGGTAGATCCACGCCATGCGTGGATGCTCTTCGATGTTCGAAATGCTCGATTTCGATGGGGTTCCATCCACGCATGGCGTGGATCTACTAAACCTTTCGTGCGTAGGCTGCATCCCATTGCAATGCCCGCCCTGGAGGCTCTCATGTCCTTGCTGCGCTCTTGCCTGGCCCTGTTGCTCGCTGCCGTCGCTGCGCCGGCGTGGGCGACCTTTTCCATTGCGGCCTGCAACGCGGCCGGCGACTGCGGGGTGGCGGTGGCCACGCACAACCTGGCGGTCGGCGGTGTGGGCGTGCCGTGGGCACAGGCGAAGGTGGGCGCGGTCGCCAGCCAGTTCGAGACCAACCCGACCTATGGCTCGAAAGGTCTGGAACTGCTGGCCAGAGGCCGCACGCCTGCCCAGGTGCTGAAGCAGCTGTTGGATGAAGACGGCAACTTCGATGGCACCACGCTTGCCGAGCGCCAGGTGGGGCTGGTCAGCGCGCGCGGTGGCAATGCGCAGTACACCGGCGCCACCGCGCAGCAGGCCAGCTGGGCCGGTGCGCACGGCGACGGCATGTTGAGCGTGCAGGGCAATGGCCTGGCCGGACCGGACGTGCTGGCGGCAATGCAACGTACCTTTACGGCTTCGCACGGAGCGCTGGCCACACGCCTGCTGGCGGCGCTGGAAGCCGGCCAGGCCGCGGGCGGCCAGCGCAGTGGGCAGTGGTCGGCCGCGCTGCTGGTGCGCACGCCAGGAGGCGACTGGCAGGACACCGACCTGCGCGTGGACGCCGACCCGCGTGCGGTCGCGAGGCTGCGCGAGCTGTACGACATGCGCCTGTCCAACGAGGCGATCATCCAGGCCGAGCAGCGTTGGGAGAACGGCGATGTGGCAGGTGCGCGCGCTGCGCTGGCGTCCTCGTTGTCACTGGCCCACGGCTGGGACCGTACCTGGGCGCGCGCTGCGCGCCTGGCCATGCGGCAAGGTGATTTCGCGCTGGCCCGCGAATACCTGGCCGGCCTGCGTGCGCTCAATCCGGGCTGGGTGAAGCAGGAGCTGGCGCTGCCGTTGTATGCACCCTTGCAGGGTGATGCGGTGGTTGCACCCTGGCGATGAAGCACCGCAGGGAGCAGATCATGCCGACCAAGGTCGGCACCCACCAGAACAGTTCAATCGGCCGCGGCGGCGATCAGTAGATCGGCGTCACCTTCATCTGCGGCAGCGGGCGCGGTGCGCCGTCGGTGAGGTCCGGGCCGAGGTCCTCCCAGGTACGTCCCTGCTCGACCATCAGCCCCCACAACTGCTGCGATGCCAGCCGCTTGTCTTCCGAGCCCAGCTTGTACGACGGTGGCGTCGGCTGGCCACTGGCAACCATCGAATAAGCTGCACGGTAGGCCAGTACCTGCTGCGCCGGGTCGTCGGTGCGCGCCACTTCCAGCGTGTAGCGCTGGTAGGCCGAGGCCAGGTTGCGCCAGCGGATCCAATAGTGGTTCTCGAACGAGAACGAACAGAAGCGCGCACCGGCCAGGCTGCCCTTGTCTGCGATGCGGGTCAGCACCTCCTGTGGCATGTCCAGGTTCATGCCGCCTTCGTCGCCCTGCAGGCTCACATGCACGATGCGGTCGCGGTAACCCGGCGCGCGCGCCTGCAGCAGGTCGCGCCAGTTCTGCATGGTCGCCACCACCGCGAACAGGAAACGGCCCAGCTCCGCAGCGGCCAGCGGCGTAGCGATCGACTGGTAGGTACGCTGCCAGCCGTGGCGGTTTTCGGTGGGCAGGAACACGGCGTGTTCCAGCGCCTGGCGGCCACTGCTGCCGTGGCTCACGTCTTCGGCATGCTGCGGGTAGACCAGATTGATGGCGAAGGTTGGCCAGCGCGGCAACGCGGCATCGAACAGATGGATCGGGAAGTTGCTGCTGATGCCACCATCGGAGAACCAGCAGATGCGGAACGCGGTGATCACCGGTCCGCAGGTCTGCCCGGCACTGGTCAGCCCTTCCATGCTGTCGGCGACGTTGTGCTCCTGGTCGGCCGCAGGTGCGGTCGGTTCGCAGCGACGCTCGCGGCGCGAGGGCTCATGCAACGGCACCGCGCTGATCAGCAGCGGGAAGCTCAGGCTCATGCGCGTGGCCACCAGCACCGGCAGCTTCGGGCCCTGCGGCAGGTGGTAGTACCGGCGCCCTTCCACCTCCAGCGGCGGGCCGGCCTGCGTCACCAGCCACTGCACCACGCTGGCCGGGAACAGCTGCTCGAACTCCTCGCGCAGGAACCAGAACTGCGCGCCGCCCAGCGGCAACGTGCGCGGCTCGTTGTGCGACACACAGGTGGTGATCATCTGCAGGCTGATCGCATGCGGGCTGTCCGGCTCGCCGGCATAGCGCGGCGCATCGTGCAGGTCGGCGAACGTGAGCGGTGCATCCAGCGGCTTGCCGGACAGCTGCTGCAGGCACTCGTGCAACCATTCGGTCAATGCCGGCGTGCGTGCATCGCGGCCGAGGCCGCTGCACAGGCCCAGCAGGTTACGGCGCGCCACCCGCGCTATCCGCAGCGCGGCACCGGCCACGCCGGCACCGTACGCGCACAGCAGTGATGGCAGCAGCGTGGCGGCCACGCCGCTCCAACCGCCGCCCCACCAGCCCAGGCCGAGCAGCAGCGCCAGCGACACCAGCACCTCCAGTGGCGCAATCTCGAACACCGCGATGGCCAGGCACAGCAGCTTGTGCGGCAGGCGGGCATTGCCGGTCAGCACCACCAGCAACCGGTAGGCGGCGCGCGCGCCCCGTGCCGGCTGGAACAGGCTGTAGATGAAGCCGCGCCGCGACAGCTGCGCCGACACCGCCGACAGCCCGCCGTAGCCGGCATCGCCGGGCAGGTGCTCGCCGGCCTGCTGGCGGCGATCACCGCATGCCGCCGCGGCCGCTACGGCTGCAGCGATGGCGCCGGCCGAGGTGCCGCCGATGCTCTTGAATCGATACTCGCGCGCCAGCGCCAGTACCGCATTTGGGTACACGATGCCGCTGGTGATGCCGCCTTTCATGACCAGATCGCAGTACTTCGCCGCCACGAGCCACCTCCCGTCTGTCGGTGCCCAGTATGGCAAGAGGCGCTCTCACAGCCTGAGAAGCGAGCCACAGCCCTGCGCTTTCATTGGCCCTTGACCATTGCCCTCGACGCGTCCACCGTGGGCACGCCGAAGGTATCCCTGCCGTGGCATTGATGACGGCAGGGATTTGAACGGGAATCCGGTGAAGGCGCCTTGCGCGCCCATTCCGGAGCTGCCCCGCAGCGGTGAATGGAAACGAATCCTGCCAACAGCACTGGGCTCACGCCTGGGAAGCGGCAGGTAGTAGGTGGGCTGCGGCCCGTGTCCATCAGCCCGAATACCGGCCCCGGCCGGGGGACACGACCGTCCCCTGACTCGACCTGGAATCTCCGCGGGGAGGTTGCCGGGGCCGTCGTTGTCCTGCGCCTGCAGGCGGTGCGGCCGCGTGCGTCCTGTTCACGGTTTCTGGCCAGACCTGTTCACCCACGCGCTGATGCATGGGCCACCGCCGTTGCCGGCGGTCCATGCGGTACCTGACGATGACCGAGCTCCAACGCCCCACCCTGTCCCTGCCCGAAAACGGCCAGCGCCTGCTGCTGCACTCGTGCTGCGCCCCCTGCTCCGGCGAAGTGATGGAGGCGATCACCGCCTCCGGGATCGACTACGCGATCTTCTTCTACAACCCCAACATCCACCCGGTGAAGGAATACGAGCTGCGCAAGCAGGAGAACATCCGCTTCGCTGAACAGCACGACATCCCGTTCATCGACTGCGACTACGACACCGACAACTGGTTCAGCCGTGCACGCGGCATGGAAAACGAGCCCGAACGCGGCATCCGCTGCACGATGTGCTTCGACATGCGCTTCGAGCGCACTGCGCTGTACGCGCACGAGCACGGCTACGACACCATCAGTTCGTCGCTGGGCATCTCGCGCTGGAAGAACATGGCGCAGATCAACGACTGCGGCATCCGTGCCGCGTCGCGCTATGAAGGCCTGCAGTACTGGGACTACAACTGGCGCAAGGGCGGCGGTGCCAGCCGCATGATCGAGATCAGCAAGCGCGAGCAGTTCTACCAGCAGGAATACTGCGGCTGCGTGTACTCGCTGCGCGATGCCAACCGTCACCGCCGCGAGAATGGCCGCGAACGGATCAAGATCGGCCTGCTGTACTACGGGCAGGACGCTGAGACGCCGCAGGGCGATTGACGTGTGGGCATGGGGCGGCCACGCTGGTCGCCCCTTCTGCTGTACCGGAACTGCCATGACCGCCCTGCCCGCCGATGTCGCCCTGCTGGTGATCGACCTGCAGCCGGACTTCATGCCCGGTGGCGCGCTGGCCTGCGACCAGGGCGATGCGCTGGTGGCACCGATCGCCGATCTGCTGGCACAGCGCCGCTACGGCACCGTGGTGGCGACCCAGGACTGGCACCCGGCCGACCACGCCTCGTTCGCCAGCCAGCATCCCGGCCGACGGCCCTTCGAGACCATCCTGCTGCACGCGCAGCCGCAGACCCTGTGGCCCGACCACTGCGTGCAGGGCAGCGCCGGTGCCGTCCTGCATCCGGGCGTGGACTGGACCGTGGCCGACCTGATCCTGCGCAAGGGCACGCGCCAACAGGTGGATTCGTACAGCGCCTTCCGCGAGAACCATGGCCCCGATGGCGAACGCCCGGCCACCGGCCTGGCAGGCTGGCTGCACGAACGCCGCATCCGCGAAGTGCACGTGTGCGGCCTGGCCCGCGACTACTGCGTGCTGTGGAGCGCGCAGGACGCGGTGAAGTCCGGCTTCCGGGTGAAATTCCTGTGGGAGCTGACCAAGCCGGTGACCGACGCCAACGACGCGATGGTGCGTGAAGCGCTGGGCAAGGCGGGGATTTCGATCGCCTGAGGCGTGACCGCCGGGCATGGCCCGGCGCTACCGCGCACGTCGCTTATGCCGCTTGCGCGCTCCTGCCCACGACAACACAATCGATTCATCCAGCCCCCTAACTACGCCCCCCTACAGATCGCGGGACGGCCGAACCGGGGGCTTTTCATTGGATGAAATCAGGATTCGGTAGTGCCGGCCGCTGGCCGGCAACCTCGGGATCTCTGCAGTTGCCGGCCAGCGGCCGGCACTACCGGATAGCACCCGTGGTAGCGCCGGGCCATGCCCGGCGGACGCGGGATGGGCGATTACCGGAACACCACCGTTCGGTGCCCGTTGAGCAGGATGCGGTGCTCCACATGGCGCCGAACGGCGCGGGCCAGCACCAGCGATTCGGTATCGCTGCCCAGCCGCACCAGCTCGCGCGGCGCCATGGCGTGGTCCACGCGGGCCACGTCCTGTTCGATGATCGGGCCTTCGTCCAGATCCTCGGTGACGTAGTGCGCGGTGGCGCCGATGATCTTGACCCCGCGCGCGTGTGCCTGGTGGTACGGCTGCGCGCCCTTGAAGCTGGGCAGGAAGCTGTGGTGGATGTTGATCGCACGGCCGGCCAGCGCGCGGCACAGCGTGGGTGACAGGATCTGCATGTAGCGCGCCAGCACCACCAGATCGATGCGTTCGCGCTCGACCAGGTCGATGATCTGCTGTTCCTGCACCGCGCGCGTATCAGCGGTCACCGGCAGGTGGTGGAACGGCACCTGGTAGGACGCCGCCAGCGGCGCGAAGTCGGCGTGGTTGGACGCTACTGCGGCAATGTCCACCTTCAGCTGGCCGCTGTGGGCACGGAACAGCAGGTCGTTGAGGCAGTGCCCCTGCTTGCTGACCAGCACCAGCAGGCGTGCACGGCGGCGGCCATCATGCAGCTGCCAGTCCATGCCGAAGCCGGCGGCGAGCGTAGCCATGGCGGCGTGCACGGTCTCCAGCGGCAGGCCGGCATCGCGATCGAAATGCACGCGCAGGAAGAAGCGGCCGCTCTCCTCGTCGCCGAACTGCTGGGCGTCGAGAATGTTGCAGCCGTGGTCGAACAGCAGGCCGGAAACGCGGTAGACGATGCCGGTACGGTCGGGGCAGGACAGGGTGAGGATGGAATCGGGGCGCATCGCACGAGTGTAGGGCAGCGACCTGCCCTCGGGATCGATGGTCACCGATGCAACCGACCTGCTTGGTTCAGTTCCAAGCGATACTTGGGTTTCTCCATGGCAAGCTGGTCGGTCATGAACCTGTTGCAACTGATCCGCAGCTTCACCCGCACCGCAGAGACCGGCAGCATTGCCGCCGCGGCCCGCATCCTTGGCATCAGCGCCACCGCAGTCGGCCAGAACATCAACCGGCTGGAGGCGCATCTGGGCGTACGGTTGCTGAACCGAAGTACGCGCCAGCTGGCCCTCAGCGAGGCCGGCGCGCTGTACCTGGCGCAGGTGCGCCACATCGAAGCCGACCTGGCGCGCGCGCAGGCGATGGTCACCTCTGGTGACATCGAACCGGCCGGGCCACTGCGCATCGCCAGCAGCAGCGCCTTTGGTCGCCACGTGCTTGCCCCCTTGCTGCCGTCGTTGCAGCAGCGCTACCCGCAACTGCAGCTGGAGCTGCGCCTGACCGATCGCGCCGTGCAACACGGCCCGGAAGCGGTGGATGCCAGCATCCGCATCGGTGCACAGCTGGAGGACGGTGTCGTCGCACGGCAACTGGCGCGCGTGCCGTTCGTGTTCTGCGCCTCGCCGGCCTACCTGAAGGCACACGGCACCCCGCAGCAACCCTCCGAGCTGAGCGGCCATCGCGGGCTGCTGCACCGCTTCCCCACCGATGGCCGGCCGCTGCGCTGGGGCCTGCTGAAGGATGGCCAGCGCGTGGACGCCGCACTGCCGCCGAGCATGGTCTGCGATGACATCGATGCGCTGGCGACGCTGGCCGCAGCCGGTGCCGGCATCACCCGGCTGGCCGCATTCGTGGCAGAGCCGTACCTGCGCGATGGCCGCCTGCAGGCAGTGTTCGGCGCCGACACTGCATGGCGCCCGGAGCCGATGGAGGTCTATTTCTGCGTCAGCGACCGCCGCGATTTCACTGCCAAGATCCGCGCGCTGTTCGAGCACCTGCAGGCCGGCATGGCGCCGGCCTGGCGGGTGTGAACCTCAGCGCGTCTTGAACACGCCGCGCGCATCGCGCGGCTCGCAGCGCAGGTACTGCGGCGCCGGTTCCACGCTGTCGCGCAATGCGGCGGCAGCATGCCACGGCCAGCGCGGGTCGTAGAGGATGCCGCGCGCCAGGGCTACCGCATCGGCGTGGCGATGGCGCAGGATCGATTCGGCCTGCTCCGGTTCGGTGATCATGCCCACGGCGATGACCGGCATGCGCACCTTGGCCTTGATCGCCGCCGCGAACGGCACCTGATAGCCCGGGCCGACGGTGATCTTCTGGCGCTCGTCCAGGCCACCGCTGGAGACATGCAGGAAGTTGCAGCCGCGCGCGTCCATCACCTGCGCCAGCGCTTCGCTCTGCACCAGATCCCAGCCGCCATCGACCCAGTCGCTGGCGGAGATGCGCACGCCCACCGCGACCTTGTCGGACACTGCCGCACGCACCGCATCGAAAACCTCCACCAGCAGGCGCAGGCGGTTCGGCAACGAGCCACCGTAGCCATCGGTGCGGCGGTTGCTCAGCGGCGACAGGAACTGGTGCAGCAGGTAACCGTGCGCGGCATGCAGCTCGATCAGCTCGAAGCCCAGGCGCTCGGCGCGCACCGCACTGGCAGCGAAGGCGGCGATGACCTCGGCGATGCCGGCCTCGTCCAGTTCCTGCGGTGCCGGATCGGCGGCATGGAACGGCAGCGGCGACGGCGCCACGGTGGCCCAGCCACGCGCATCGTCGGCCGGCAACTGGCCACGACCGTCCCACGGACGCTTCACCGAGGCCTTGCGGCCGGCGTGGCCCAACTGGATGCCCAGCGGCATCGGCGACCAGCGCCGGACGCTGGCCAGCACCTGTGCCAGCGCGGCCTCGGTGCCGTCATCCCACAGGCCCAGGTCGGCCCAGCTGATGCGGCCGCGCGGCTCGACCGCGGTGGCTTCCAGGATCAGCAGGCCGGCACCGGACTGCGCCAGGTTGCCCAGATGCATGGCGTGCCAATCGCTGGCGCGACCGTCTTCGGCGGAGTACTGGCACATCGGCGCGATGACGATGCGGTTGGACAGGGTCAGGGGGCCGAACGAGATCGGCGAAAACAGCTGGCTCAAGACGGTGATGAACGACGTAGGGGGTGCGTATTGCACCGCCGCACGGCCTGCGAATCAACCGTCTGGATGGATCGCTGTTTCGCGGTGGGCGTGCAGCCGAGCGTGTGCTCGGCTCAGGACGAAGCCCACGCGGCCAGCGCCTCGGCGCAGTCCCGTTCATCCTTGAACTGCAGCAGGTCGTCGGCGCGGGTGCGGCCACGGTTCAACGCCGCCACCGGCAGCCCTGCCCTGGCCGCCGCCTGCACGAAGCGGAAGCCGGAATAGACCATCAGCGATGAACCCACCACCAGCACGGCGTCGGCCTGCTGCAGGTGCTCCTGCACCGCCTGCACGCGCTCCCGCGGCACGTTTTCGCCGAAGAACACCACATCCGGCTTCAACAGGCCGCCGCAATGCGGGCACTCGGGCACCACGAACGCGGAGAAATCGGTCTCCAGATCGGCATCACCATCGGGCGCGATGCCTGCCTCCAGCGCGTCCCAGCCGGGATTGGCGTCCAGCAGGCGCTGCTGGAAGCCTTCACGATCGCTGCGACGCTCACAGCCCATGCAGCGCACAAGGTCCAGGCGGCCATGCAGGTCGATCACGTTGTGGCTGCCGGCGCGCTGGTGCAGGCCGTCCACGTTCTGGGTCAGCAGCACCTGCAGCGTGCCGCGGCTTTCCAGCGCGGCCAGGGCTTGGTGGGTGCCGTTGGGCCGGGCCAGGCCGAAGCGCGGCCAGCCGAGCAGGCTGCGCGCCCAGTAGCGCTGGCGGGTGGCCGCCTCGCCCATGAAGGCCTGGTAGGTCACCGGCGGCGTGCGTTTCCACTGGCCGTCGGCATCCCGGTAATCGGGAATGCCCGAGGCGGTGCTGCAACCGGCGCCGGTCAGCACGAACAGGCGCTGGGCGCGGTTGATGAAGTCGGTCAGTGGCAGGGTCATGGCTGCCAGATGGGGGCGCGGTGGCGCCCCCGCAAGCGCCGGTCCGTTGGCCGGGTCAGGCCGCCGGCAGCGGCGGTACCGCGATCGGGTGGCCTTCCTCGTCCAGCGCGATCATCACGAAGTGGCCGCGGGTGCACAGCTTGCGCTCGCCGCTGTGCAGGTCTTCGGCGACCAGTTCCACCTCCACCTTCATCGAGCTGCGGCCGACTTCGACGATGCGGCCGATGGTTTCCACCATCTGGCCGATGCGGATCGGCAGCTTGAAGTCGACCTGGTCGCTGCGCGCGGTCACCACGGTGCGGCGCGAGTAACGGGCGGCGGCCAGGAAGGCGGCCTTGTCCATCCACGCCAGCGCCTGGCCACCGAACAGGGTGCCAAGGTGGTTGGTGTGGTTGGGAAAGACGATTTCGGCCATGCGCACTTCGGTGGGCGGCACGGTCTCGGGGATGGGGGTCATTGGGGGGCTTCGGTGTGGGGTGCTGCGGATTCTAAGCGACCGGCGTGATGGCCATCGGAATGCACGTGCAACGGTCACCCGGCAGCGGTGCCTGCGCAGGCCGCGCCTGCGGCAGGCGTTACACTGCGCCACGCCCACTGCCAGGACCGCCCATGCCCGCCACTTCTGACCTGCTGGCCTTCGCGCTGGTTTCACTGGCCATGGTGCTCACGCCCGGGCCGAACATGATCTACCTGATCTCACGCTCGATCTGCCAGGGGCCGATGGCAGGCCTGATCTCGCTGGGCGGGGTGGCGCTGGGCTTCGTGTTCTACATGCTGTGTGCGGCACTGGGCATCACCGCCCTGCTGATGACCGTGCCGTTCGCCTACGACGCGCTGCGCATCGGCGGCGCGCTGTACCTGCTGTACCTGGCCTGGCAGGCGCTCAAGCCCGGTGGCCGTTCGCCGTTCGCGGTGCGCGAACTGCCGCAGGACAGCCCGCGCAAGCTGTTCACGATGGGGTTCCTGACCAATCTGTTGAACCCGAAAGTGGCGGTGATGTATCTGTCACTGCTGCCGCAGTTCCTGCATCCGGACGGCGAGGGCAGTGTGCTGATGCAGTCGATCGTGCTGGGCTCCACCCAGATCGCGGTGAGTGTGACCGTGAACGGCATGATTGCGCTGACCGCTGGCAGCATCGCCGGTTTCCTGGCCGCGCGCCCGACCTGGCAGGTGGTACAGCGCTGGCTGATGGGCACGGTGCTGGCCGGGCTGGCGGTGCGCATGGCGGTGGAAGGGCGACGCTGATTGTAGAGTCGAGCTTGCTCGACTGCTTTGCGCGAACGGCAGTCGAGCAAGCTCGACTCTACAAAGGCCCGCGTGCAGCATGGCGGCCAGTAGCACCAGGCAGGCTCCGCCGGGCATGGCCCGGCGCTACAGAAACAAAAAACCCCGGCGTTGGCCGGGGTTATTCGTTGCGACAGATCTGACCGGTTCGATCAGAAGTTCATGTCGAAGGCGACTTCGCCCTGCACGCCGACCTGGTAGGCCGAGACGCGGCGTTCGAAGAAGTTGGTCAGCTCCTGCACGTCCTGCAGTTCCATGAACGGCAGCGGGTTGCGCACGTTGTACTTCTTTTCCATGCCCAGCTTGGCAAAGTGCTGGTCGGCACAGTGCTGCAGGTACTGGCGCATGTCGCGGGTCGAGATGCCGGCCACGCCGCCGGACAGCACGTCCTCGGCGAACTGCACTTCGCATTCGATGGCTTCGGCCAGCATGTCGTAGACCTGCTGCTTCATCTCTTCGTCAAACAGGTCCGGTTCTTCCTCGCGAACAACACGCACCGACTCGAACGCGAACTCCATGTGCGCGCTCTCGTCGCGGAACACCCAGTTGGTGCCCGAGGCCAGGCCCGGCAGCAGGCCGCGCGAACGGAAGTAGTACACATAGGCGAAGGCAGCAAAGAAGAACAGGCCTTCGATGCACGCAGCGAAGCAGATCTGGTTGAGCAGGAACTGGCGGCGCTCGGCACGGGTCTCGATGCGCTTCAGGTCCTGGATCGAGTCGATCCACTTGAAGCAGAAGTCGGCCTTCTTCTTGATCGAGTCGATGTTCTCCACCGCGGCGAAGGCTTTGACGCGCTCTTCCGGATCCGGCAGGTAGTTGTCGAGCAGGGTCAGGTAGAACTGCACGTGCAGCGCTTCTTCATACAGCTGGCGCGACAGGTACATGCGCGCTTCGGGCGCGTTCAAGTGCTGGTACAGGTTCAGCACCAGGTTGTTGGACACGATCGAGTCGCCGGTGGCAAAGAACGCGACCAGGCGGTGGATCAGGTGACGCTCGCCCGGCGACATCTTGCTGTGCAGGTCGGTGATGTCGATCTGGAAGTTGATCTCTTCCACCGTCCAGGTGTTCTTGATCGCGTTCCGGTACATGTCATAGAACTGCGGGTAGCGCATCGGGCGCAGGGTCAGTTCAAAACCGGGATCGAGCAGCATCTGCTTGGGCTTGTCGGCCATGGGTGTCAGTTTTCCTCAATTTCAAATTCAGAAAGCTGGGGAGAGAATACTCTCCCCCAGCTGTAGATCACTTGTATTCGCGCCGAACACCCTTGAAGGGCTCCTTGCTGCTCGTCTTCACTTCCATGATTCGCCCGTCCGGCCCACGCTTGGCGTGGTGCCCGGAGGGCGTCAAGAACTGGGAGCGGTCACGAACTGCACCGATACGAGCATTATTTTTTGGCGGATTAGTAGCCATTGTTAATTTACCTAACTAAAAGGCATCCGGACTACAACTCGACCCGCCAGCAGAACGAGATCTGGATTGCTATACTCGCCCCACTTCTTAGAGGAAGTGGCAGATCTAGACCCTCATCCGGATACGGAATTTGGGTTTTGTGAAGCATCAGAAGGGCCCCGAGTTACAGCTCGGGGCCCTTCTTTTTTGCTTACTGGCAGGCCTCGCAGGCTTCCGGGTTTTCCAGCGAGCAGGCGATGGCTTCGTCCGGGCTGAACACCTTGGCCGGAGCTGCGCTGCTCACCGTGGTCTTGGCGATCTTGGTGGCCGGGCGCGAACGCAGGTAGTAGGTGGTCTTGATGCCCTGCTTCCAGGCGTACATGTACATGGAGGACATCGCGCCGATGTTCGGGCTTTCCATGAACAGGTTGAGCGAGGCCGACTGGTCGATGAAGGCGCCACGCTCGGCGGCCATGTCGATCAGCGAACGCATCGGCAGTTCCCACGCGGTGCGGTAGACCTCGCGCAGTGTTTCCGGAATCTGTGCCACGCCCGCGATGGAGCCTTCGGCCAGCTTGATGGCATCGCGCATTTCCGGCGTCCACAGGCCCAGCTTCTTCAGCTCGTTCACCAGGTAGCGGTTGACCTGCAGGAAATCACCGGACAGGGTCTCGCGCTTGAACAGGTTGGACACCTGCGGCTCGACGCACTCGTAACAGCCGGCGATCGAGGCGATGGTCGCGGTCGGCGCGATCGCGATCATCAGCGAGTTGCGCAGGCCGTGTTCCTTGATGCGGGCGCGCAGGGCATCCCAGCGTGCGGTGTCTTCCGGCACCACGTTCCAGGCGTCGAACTGCAGTTCGCCACCGGCGGCACGGGTGTCGTTGAACGACGGGTGCTTGCCGCGTTCCTGGGCCAGCTCGCAGGAGGTTTCCAGCGCGTGGAAGTAGATCGCTTCGGCGATCTTCTTCGACAGGGCGCGGGCTTCGGCGCTGTCGAACGGCAGGCGCTTGCGGAAGAACACGTCCTGCAGGCCCATGCAGCCCAGGCCAACCGGACGCCAGCGCAGGTTGGCGCGGCGGGCGGTTTCGATCGGGTAGAAGTTCAGGTCGATGACGCGGTCGAGCTGGCGCACGGCCAGGCGCACGGTCTCGGCCAGCTTCTCGAAGTCGAACTCGTTGTGCTCGTCGAAGTGGTTGCCCAAGTTGATCGAACCCAGGTTGCACACCGCGGTTTCATCGTTGGAGGTGACTTCCAGGATTTCGGTGCACAGGTTCGACAGGTGGATCACGTTGCCCGGACGCAGGGTCTGGTTGCTGGCGCGGTTGCACTTGTCCTTGAAGGTCATCCAGCCGTTGCCGGTCTCGGCCAGCGTACGCATCATGCGGGCGTACAGCTTGCGCGCGGAGATGGTGCGGTTGGCCTTGCCCTGGGCTTCGGCCTGCAGGTAGGCCTGCTCGAAGGCTTCGCCGAACAGGTCGGTGAACTCCGGCACGACGCGCGGATCGAACAGCGACCATTCCTGGTCGGCCTCGACGCGCTTCATGAACAGGTCCGGCACCCAGTTGGCCAGGTTCAGGTTGTGCGCACGGCGGGCTTCGTCACCGGTGTTGTCACGCAGCTCGAGGAAGTCCTCGACGTCGGCGTGCCAGGTTTCCAGGTAGACGCAGGCTGCGCCCTTGCGCTTGCCGCCCTGGTTCACCGCGGCCACGGACGAATCCATGGTCTTCAGCCACGGCACGATGCCGTTGGAGTGGCCGTTGGTCGACTTGATCAGCGAACCACGCGAACGCACGCGGGTGTAGCTGACGCCGATGCCGCCGGAGAACTTCGACAGCTGGGCGATGTCGCCGTACTTGGAATAGATCGACTCCAGCGAGTCCTGCGGCGAATCCAGCAGGAAGCACGAGGACAGCTGCTCGTGGGTGGTGCCGGAATTGAACAGGGTCGGGCTGGACGGCAGGTAGTCCAGGTTGCCCATGCGCTTGTACAGCGCCAGGGTCTCGGACACATCCTCGCTCAGCGCGCTGGCAATGCGCAGGAAGAACTGCTGCGGGGTCTCGATCACCTTGCGGGTGTGCGGATGGCGCAGCAGGTAACGGTCGTACAGGGTACGCAGGCCGAAGTAATCGAAGTTCAGGTCCAGCGAGATGTCGATGGCATCGTTGAGCTTGCGCGCGTTGGTCTGCACGAAGTTCAGCAGGCGGTCGTTGATCAGGCCGACTTCATGGCCACGGCTGACCGACTGCGAGAAAGCGTAGATTTCCTGGCCCGAGACTTCCTTGGCGATGTAGTTGGCCAGCAGGCGCGCAGCGAGGCGGCCGTACTCGGGCTCTTCACCGATCAGCAGGGCGGCGGTGCGGATGGACAGTTCGTCCAGCTCGCGGGTGGTGGCGCCGTTGTACAGGCCGGAAATGGTGCGGGTGGCCACGCGCATCGGATCGACGGCGTGCAGGCCTTCGGAGGAACGCTGCACCGCGCGCACGATCTTGTTCAGGTCCACCAGTTCGGTCGTGCCATTGCGCTTGGTCACACTCATCGCGTTGGCCGTCGGCGGCGACGTCAACAGGAATTCGCTTTCCTTCTCGATGGTGGCGCTGGATTCGGTGGTCACGGCGTGTGTCCTCTTGGCGTGATTGGTGGGTGCTCGATGCATCGGGTGACGCAGCCCGGGACATGACAGCCCAGGATGGCAGGACGGCGTCGCAGGGGATGAGACCCTGCGCCTGCCACTGCCGTTGACGATCGCGGATGGGTACCCCGGGCACCCCTGGAATTGGGGTTGCTGCGACCGACGGCCACAAGATAGTGGGGGTGATGGGGTCCGTCAACGCCAAATGTAGTGAAATTCGGCAATCCCTTGCGCCGCAAGGATCGTGCCATCGGCGCCCGGATCAGACGCTTCAGACCTGCCGGAACAGGCTGCGCAGTCAAGCCCGAAAGGCGTCATCGCGGTGGTACAACGCACCGCGAAAACGGAACAATGACAGCTTCACATGACAGTGATGAAACTGGCTAGGGACAACCCTGTGGATAGCTGGTGGGCAGCCGGTGGGAAAGCCGGTATGGCCGGACGAATCGCCATCGCGCAGTGACTTTCGGCGGGTGACGGCGCCTGCCGAACGCGGGATGCTGAGGTCCTGCAATGACCGGAAAGGATTCCACCATGCGCCTGTCAGCACCCGCCTTGGCCCTGCTGGCTGCTGTGGTCACCGTACCTGCAATTGCCGCTGACACCCCGAAGCTGCGCGCGGACCAGTGCGGCATCCATACCGACTACGACGTGCTGGTGGACAGCGGCGGCATCTGGCTGCGGCATGGCCCGCAGGCGCCGCACGAGGTGGTGTTCCACGATGGCGTGCTGAGCCTGGACGACACGATCGTGCCGGTCAGCGAGGCCGACGCGGCCCGCCTGCGGCAGATGGAGGCCGGGGCACGGCAGCTGATGCCGGCCGCCACGGCGCTGGCCCATGAAGTGAGCGGACTGAGCTTCGACGTGCTCGACGGGGTCTATGAAAGCCTCACCGGTACCGCCAACAGCCGCAAGGTCCGGCGCCTGCGCCGGCAGGCCGATGACTGGATCGGCGGCACGCTGGGCAAGGGCTACTGGGAACAGGCCGTGTTCGGGCCAGGCTTCGAGGCCAAGGTGCAGGACATGGCCGAGTCGCTGTCCGCCTCCATCGCCCGCAGCATGCTGTGGCAGATCTTCACCGGTCGCGGCGATGCGATGGAGGCACGCGCCGACCGTCTGGACGCGCGGATGGAACAGCAGCTGGAAGGCCGCGCCGAACGCATCGAGGCCCAAGCACAGTCGCTTTGCCCGCTGGTGCAGTCGCTGGCCGACACTCATGACGCGCTGGAAGTGCGCTACCAGGGCCAGCCACTGCGGCTGCTGGAGCGCGGCGAGAGCGTACGGGTAGAGCACGGCGATGGCTCGGGCCTGCATGTGTCGGCCGGGCCGGATGAGCGGCCGCGTGGGAACGCCGTGGCGCCGACCCGGTAACCGCGCGGCGGATGCCGGCCAGCGGCCGGCACTACCGGAACTCTGGCCGGCAACGCATTTACCTGGGTGGCGCCCTCACGCCCGGTGCGGGGTACCCAGGTACTCGGCGCTCTGCATCTCGATCAGGCGCGAGGCGGTGCGCTCGAACGCGCCCTGCAGGCGCTGGCCGGTGTACAGCTCGATCGGCGAGGTACTGGCGGTGCAGACCAGGTTGACGTGGCGGTCGTACAGCTCGTCGATCAGGTTGACGAAGCGGCGCGCGGCATCTTCGTTCAAACGGTCGAAGGCGGGGATGCCGCCCAGCAGCACGGTGTTGAACTCGTGCGCGATCTCGATGTAATCCGACGGGCCACGCGGGCCTTCGCACAACGCGGCGAAATCGAACCAGGCAATGCTCTTGCCACGGCCGCGCACCGGGATCTTGCGGCCTTCGATCTCGATGTTGCCGGGCTTGGCCGGCTGGCCGCCGCTCAGTTCGTTCCAGCGCGTGGCCAGCCACTCATCACTGTCGGCGGCCAACGGTGCGCGGTACACCGGCGAGCGGGTCAGCGCGCGCATCCGGTAATCCTCGGTGCCCTCGGCGTACAGCTCGACGCAGAAGCGCTGCAGCAGGCCGATGGCCGGCAGGAAGCTCTCACGCTGCAGGCCGTTGAGGTACAGGTTCTCCACCGCCGTGTTGGAGGTGGTGACCAGGGTCACGCCTTCGGCGAACAGGCGCTCCAGCAGCCGTGCCAGCAGCATCGCGTCGCCGATGTCGGTGACGAAGAATTCGTCCAGCACCAGCACCCGCAGGTTGCTGCGCCATTCCTGGGCGATCTTCGCCAGCGGGTCGCTCTGCCCCTGGTGCTCGCGCAGGCGCTCGTGGACGCTGCGCATGAAGCGGTGGAAATGCGTGCGGTACTTCTGTTTGATCGGCAGGCCGTCGTAGAACAGGTCGACCAGGAAGGTCTTGCCACGGCCGACGCCGCCCCAGAAGTACAGACCCTTCACCGGCTCGGGCTTCTTCCAGAACGAGGACAGGCGGTCCAGCCAGCCGTCTTCGGCGCTGTCGACCAGGCCCAGGTGGATGCGGTCCAGTTCGGCCAGCGCTGCGTGCTGGGCCGGGTCGTTCTGCCAGTCGCCACGGGCAACCCCTTCCGCGTACCGCTGCGACGGGGTCAGCTCGGTTGCACTCATGCCGCTGCGCCCAGCCAGTGCTTGACGCCGTGGGTCAGCGCGCCGCGCAGATCGATCAGCTTGCGGTGGAAGAAATGGCTGGTCTCGGGCATGCGCACCAGCTCATGCGGGACGTCCAGCGTGTCCAGCCACTGGTAGACGGCCTGCGGGTCGACGATCTCGTCCTGCTCGCCCTGGATCACCAGCCAGCGGGCCGGCGGCGCGATGCCATCGAAATCCCAGCGGCCGGCCGGCGGTGCGATCGAGATCAGCGCTTCCGGCTGCAGCGCGGCAGCCGCCTTCAGCGATACGAACGAGCCGAAGCTGAAACCGGCCAGCCACAGACGGTCGTCGGGGCGCTGGCTCTGCACCCAGGCGGCGACGGTCTTCAGGTCATCCTGCTCGCCCACGCCGTGGTCGAACTCACCGGCCGACGCGCCGACGCTGCGGAAGTTGAAGCGTACCGTGGCGATGCCCAGCTCGCGCAGCGTGGTGGCGGTCATGGTGACCACCTTGTTGTGCAGGGTGCCGCCTTCGGTGGACAGCGGATGGCAGACGATGGCCACGATCGGCTGCACCGGCACATCGGCCTTGGGCAGGTCAACGACCACTTCCAGCGGGCCGGCCGGGCCGTCCAGTTCGAGGCAGGCGGTTTCGCCGGGGGCGACGGGGAACGAAGGCTTGTGCATGGCACCATGATACCGTCCCCTGCCCCTGCCCTGTGCCCGCCCCATGCTCTACCTGTCCTTGGCCGTGATCTGCAGCGTGCTGGTTTCGGTGTTGTTGAAGGTGGCCGGACGCCGCCAGCTGGATGTTTCGCAGATGGTCACCTGGAACTATCTGGTGGCGGCAACGCTCACCGCCGTGGTGCTGCAGCCGCCGCTGGACGCACTGCGCGCGCCACATGCCCCGTGGCTGTCGCTGCTGGCACTGGCGGTGGTGCTGCCATCGATCTTCCTGGTGCTGGGCCGCGCGGTGGCGGTGGCCGGCATCGTCCGCAGCGACGTGGCGCAGCGCTTGTCGTTGCTGCTGTCTTTGGCCGCCGCCTTCCTGTTCTTCGGCCAGACTGCGACGCCGTGGAAGCTCGCCGGTCTCGGCCTGGGCCTGCTGGCGATGGTGGCGATCAGCCTGCGCCCGCGCGGCCCGGCGGTGGCGTCCTCACCCGGCGGCTGGGGCTGGCTGCTGGGCGTCTGGGCCGGGTTCGCGGTGGTCGACGTGCTGCTCAAGCAGGTGGCGCTGTCCGGCACGCCGTCGATGGCGGCGGTGCTGGCCAGCTTCAGCGTGGCCTTCGTGCTGATGCTGGCACTTCAGCTGTGGCGGCACGCCAGTGGCCGCAGCCGGTTGGCCTGGCGCAACCTCGGTGCGGGCGCGCTGCTGGGCCTGCTCAACGGCGGCAACATTCTTTTCTATGTGCACGCGCATCAGTCCATGCCGGAGAGCCCGGCCACCGTGTTCGCCGGCATGAACATCGGCGTGGTGGTGCTGGGCGCGCTGGTGGGCGTGTTCGCCTTCGGCGAGGCCACCACGAAGTGGAACCGCGCCGGGCTGGCGCTGGCAGTGCTGGCGATCGGCTTGATCGCCTGGGGGTGAGCATTGGTTGCGGCGGGCCATTTCCGCGCCCACGGTGGGATGTCACTTTTCTTTTCGCGCGAAAAGAAAAGTAACCAAAAGAAACGCGCCGCCAGCCGCGAGCCGGTGCTGTGCACCGGTACCCTGCGCTTCTCGGTGAACCAGGGGACGGCGCCGAACTCGCTACGCTCAGACATCGGCGCCTCTTCGCCCCTGATTCACCTGCGATGCTCGGCTCGCTTGAAGGCGGACTGGTAGATCAAAAGCAACGGCAGCATCCGTGCCTATCAAGGTCCCCCAGAGTTGATCGCCGGCGAACCTTATTTATCGAAGCCCAGCAGCAGCGGATCGTGGTCGGAACTGCGCCACGGGCCCTGCACGTTGCGGCCCTGGTAGCCGCTGGCGTCCTGTTCGTCGGCATTGCTGTGCCACTCGGCGGCACCGCGCAGGCGCTGGGCCATGCCCGGGCTCAGCAGCGCATGGTCGAGGCGGCCGGTATAGCCGTTGTAGACGTAGCTGTAAGGATGCTCGACCTGGGCGACCTTGAATGCGTCCTGCCAGCCCAGGTCATGCAGGGTGCGGATCGGGTCTTCCATCGCGTAGGCGTTGAAATCGCCCAGCAGCACCACGTCCTTCACCTTCAGGCGGCCAGCTTCGGCCTGCACCCACTGGTTCAACTGCTTTGCCGATTCCACCCGGGTGGCATTCCAGCAACCCTGGCCATCGTTGCGGTCGGCATCGCCGCCGCTGGCATCACGGCAGCCCTTGGACTTGAAATGGTTGGCGACCACCATGAACGGTGCGCCCTTGCCCTGGAAGGCCTGCGCCAGCGGTGCGCGGCTGTGTTCGGCGAAAGGACCGTCGGTTCTGGTCAACGGCTTGCCCAGCGGCTTGAACGCGCTCCTGCGATAGATGATGCCAACCCGGATCGGGTTGCTGCCCGGCCCCTCGCCGGCATCGACGAAGGCCCACTGCTTGTCGGCGGCAAGACCGGCGTTGAGGGCGCTGACCAGTTCGGCGATGGCCGACTGCGGGCCATAGCCATCGTTTTCCAGTTCCATCAACGCGGCGATGTCGGCACCGAGCGCGTTGACCGTGGCCACCAGCTTGCCGACCTGCGCCTTGTGCTCTTCCAGCGTGCGCGCGCCGCGCAGGGTCGGGAAGCCACCGCCCTGGCCATCGCCATTGAAGAAATTCTCCAGGTTGAAGGCGGCCACATGCAGGCTGCCCGGTACCGTCGGCACCGCCGGACGCTTCAGCTCCGGCAGCTTCAGCACGCCTTCGACCTGCAGGCGCGGCCGACCCTGTGCATCCACGTGCACCACGCCTTCCACATTGCGCAGCTGCATGCCGGTGCGCAGCACCGGGTTGGCTGGCAGGTAGGCCACGCTGGCCGGGTCGCGGGCTTCGCTGCCGTCGTCCAGCAGCAGGCGGCGGCGCTGGTTGTCGGCCATCACCTGCTCATAGCCGGCAGTACCCGGCGCGGCCACTTCGGTCGGCTGCCAGAGGCGGCCATCGAAGGCCACGGTGAGCTGCCCAAAGCGCTCCAGGCCATCGGTGCCGGCCAGGGTGAGCGGTGCGGCGATGCGCACGCGCTGGCCATCCAGCGCACGCCAGTCGGCCGGCGCGGTGGTCAGCACCACGGTGGCGCTGCTGCGCGCGGCGGACGGCGACGCGACCGGTGCGGCCTGCGGCTGGGCCTGGGCAAAGGCGCCGGCCGGCAGCAGCAGGGACAGGGCAAGGGCGAGGGAACGGCGGCGCATCGACGGGCGACTCCATGGAAGAGGCGCACAGACTAACCCTGAAATGCGAAACCCCGCCTGCGGGCAGGGTTTTGACCTTGGTGGGCAAAGCCTGGGTCGTGCCGGCCGCGGGCCGGCAACCTCATGACCTTCGTGCGATGCGTGGTTGCCGGCCAGCGGCCGGCACTACCGGTTACTTCAGGTTGCCCAGCATCCAGTCCACGGTGGCGTGGATCTGTTCCTCGGTCAGCGCCGGGTTGCCGCCCTTGGGCGGCATGATGCCGCCATCCGGGCCGGTATAGCCCTCGATGGCGTGCTTGTAGAGGGTGTCCTTGCCCTGTGCGATGCGCTTGTCCCAGTGCGAATGGTCCAGCGTCGGCGCCATGCCCACGCCGGTGGTGTGGCAGGCGGTGCACAGGTTGTCGAAGATGACCTTGCCGTCCTTGGTGCCGCCGTAGGCCACCTGCGAGGCGGCCTTGGCCAGCGCGGCGGCCTTGGCCGCAGCCTGCGCGGCGGCGCCGGTGCTGCCGGCATAGACCGCGCCGGTGGGCGAGATGCGCTGCTCGGTGCGCTTGGCCGCGGTCGGCGACACCTCGGGCGGAATCCGGGTGTGGATGTAAGCGGCAAGGAGGATGAGGCCGAGGGTGATGGTCGCCAGCAGCGCGATCACCATGGAGAAGCGTTTCAGGAACTCCAGATCGTAATTCCGCACTCTTCGTTACCCCTGGCTGATAGTCGTTGGACCACGGCTGAGCGACTGCGTGATGGACCGAGTATAGAACGCGCTTTGCGTGCGACAACAGGCGTCACTGCTGGTGCGGCGCAGCATTCGGACCCGGTAGTGCCGGCCGCTGCCCGGCATCGCCAGCCCGCCGGATGGATCGTGCAGAAGCCGGCCAGCGGCCGGCGCTACCGGATTACCGGGCGCCGATCGCGCGCAGGCAGAAGCTGCAGATCGCATCCACCAGTGCGTCTTCGTCGCGGTGTGCTTCGCGGCTGGGCGCGGTCGGGCCGACCATCGCCTCGGTGAAGGCGCCGACGAGGCAGGCGGCGGCCACATGCGCGTCCTGCGCCGGCAGCTCACCGGCGGCCACGCCCTCCTCCACCAGCCGCAGGAACACGTCGCCGAAGGCACGACGACCACGCATGCGCTCGGCTTCCACGTCCGGGTCGACCGGTTCGACGATGAAGGCATGCGCCAGCCCCGGCCCGGCCAGGGCGCGGCGGACGAAGGCGGTGATCGCCAACCGCAGGCGCTCGCTGGCCACCTCCGGGCCGCTGGCGATGCGCTCCATGATCGCGACCTCGTGGGCCACCGCGGCGTTGAGCACCTCCACGAACAGCTCGGCCTTGGACGGGAAGTGCCGGTAGATCAGGCCGGTGGACACCCCCGCCTGGGTCGCCACGGCGGTCACCGGGGCATTGCGCCAGCCCCCGGTGGCGACCAGCTCACGGGTGGCCAGCAGGATCCGTTCACGGGCCCCGGCCAGGCGTTCTTCCATCAGTGCAGAGCGTTTGTAGGCCATGTTTTGATTCTAGTTTCAATTTTTGAATTTGTATTCACTTCTTACCCGAACCCCGCTACGCTGGGGTCCAATCGCCCGTGCGGGCAGCGGTCCTGCAGACCGCCGCCCGCTCCCCCGCCGGGTGCGTCCATTTCCTGCCATCCCGCCGTGGAGCCACCACAATGCACGTGCCATCCCTGAACTTCGACCTTGGCGAAGACATCGACCTGCTGCGCCAGAGCGTGGCCCATTTTGCCGCCGCCGAGGTCGCACCGCTGGCCGCCGAGGCCGATGCCAGCAACCAGTTCCCGCTGGCCCTGTGGCCGAAGCTGGGCGAACAGGGCCTGCTCGGCCTCACCGTGGAAGAAGAATACGGCGGCACCGGCATGGGTTACCTGGCCCATGTGGTGGCGATGGAAGAAATCTCGCGTGCCTCCGGCGGCATCGGCCTGTCCTATGGCGCGCACTCCAACCTGTGCGTGAACCAGCTGCGCAAGAACGGCAACGAAGAACAGAAGCAGCGCTTCCTGCCCGGCCTGTGCAACGGCAGCCTGGTCGGCGCGCTGGCGATGAGCGAGCCGGGTGCCGGTTCGGACGTGGTGTCGATGAAGCTGCGCGCCGACAAGCGCGGTGACCGCTACGTGCTCAACGGCAACAAGATGTGGATCACCAACGGCCCGGACGCCGACGTGCTGGTGGTCTATGCCAAGACCGACATGGAAGCGGGTGCCAAGGGCATCACCGCGTTCCTGGTCGAGAAGGGCATGGAGGGCTTCTCCACCGCGCAGAAGCTGGACAAGCTGGGCATGCGCTCCTCGCCCACCTGCGAGCTGGTGTTCCAGGACTGCGAGATTCCCGAAGAAAACGTGCTGGGCCAGGTCGGTGGTGGCGTGCGCGTGTTGATGTCCGGCCTGGATTACGAGCGCGTGGTGCTGTCCGGTGGCCCGCTGGGCCTGATGGCCGCGGCCATGGACGTGGTCATGCCCTATGTGCACGAGCGCCACCAGTTCGGCGAACCGATCGGCAGCTTCCAGCTGATCCAGGCCAAGATCGCCGACATGTACGTGGGCCTGGGCGCGTGCCGCGCCTACGTCTATGCCGTCGCGCGCGCCTGCGACCAAGGCCGAACCACCCGCCAGGATGCCGCCGGTGCCATTCTGTACGCCGCCGAGAAGGCCACCTGGCTGACCGGCCAGGCGATCCAGATCCTCGGTGGCAACGGCTACATCAACGAGTACCCGACCGGCCGTTTGTGGCGCGACGCCAAGCTGTATGAAATCGGCGCCGGCACGTCGGAGATCCGCCGCATGCTGATCGGCCGCGAACTGTTCCAGCGCACCCTGTAAGGCCAACGCGATGACCGTCCTGAACAGCCAGCTGCAACCGGGCAGCGAAACGTTTGAAAGCAACCGCGCCGCCATGCAGGCCGTGGTCGACGACCTGCATGCCACCCTCGCCCGCACCGCGCTGGGCGGCAGCGAAGCCGCGCGCGCCAAGCACACCGCACGCGGCAAGCTGCTGGTGCGCGACCGCATCGACGCCCTGCTCGATCCCGGCAGCGCCTTCCTGGAAATCGCGCCGCTGGCCGCGCACGGCATGTACGAAGACGCCGTGCCCGCCGCGGGCGTGGTGGCCGGCATCGGCCGCGTCAGCGGCGTGGAATGCGTGATCGTGGCCAACGACGCCACGGTGAAGGGCGGCACCTACTACCCGATGACGGTGAAGAAGCACCTGCGCGCGCAGGAGATCGCCGAGCAGAACCACCTGCCGTGCATCTACCTGGTCGATTCCGGTGGCGCCTTCCTGCCGCTGCAGGACGAGGTGTTCCCCGACCGCGATCATTTCGGCCGCATCTTCTACAACCAGGCCAACCTGTCCGCGCAGGGCATCCCGCAGATTGCCTGCGTGATGGGTAGCTGCACCGCCGGCGGCGCCTATGTGCCGGCGATGAGCGATGAGACGGTGATCGTGCGCGAGCAGGGCACGATCTTCCTCGGCGGCCCACCGCTGGTGAAGGCGGCCACCGGTGAAGTGGTGACGGCCGAGGAACTCGGCGGTGCCGATGTGCACACGCGCATTTCCGGCGTGGCCGACCACATGGCCGACAACGACCTGCAGGCACTGGCGCGGGTGCGCGCGATCATCGCGCAGTTGAACTGGCGCAAGCCGGAACCGGCGATGGCGGTGCAGGCCAGCGAAGAACCACTGCTGCCGGCACACGAACTGTACGGGGTGATCCCGGCCGATACACGCAAGCCCTACGACGTGCGCGAAGTGATCGCGCGCCTGGTCGATGGTTCGCGTTTCGATGAATTCAAGCCGCGCTACGGCGCAACGCTGGTGACCGGCTTTGCGCATCTGAACGGCTACCCGATCGGCATCATCGCCAACAACGGCATCCTGTTCTCCGAGTCGGCACTGAAGGGCGCACACTTCATCGAGCTGTGCACCCAGCGCAACATCCCGCTGGTGTTCCTGCAGAACATTACCGGCTTCATGGTCGGCCGCAAGTACGAACAGGGCGGCATCGCCAAGGACGGCGCCAAGCTGGTGATGGCCGTGGCCTGCGCCAAGGTGCCCAAGTTCACCGTGGTCATCGGTGGTTCGTTCGGTGCCGGCAACTACGGCATGTGCGGCCGCGCGTACTCGCCGAACTTCCTGTGGATGTGGCCGAACGCGCGCATCGGCGTGATGGGCGGCGAACAGGCCGCCAGCGTGCTGGCCACGGTCAAGCGCGATGGCATCGAAGCCAAGGGCGGCCAGTGGCCGGCAGTGGAGGAAGATGCATTCAAGGCACCTATCCGCGACCAGTTCGAGCAGCAGGGCCATCCGTACTACGCCAGCGCGCGCCTGTGGGATGACGGCGTGATCGATCCGGCCGACACCCGCCGCGTGCTGGCCCTGGCGCTGTCGGCCAGCCTCAACGCCGCCCCGCAGCAGACGCGCTTCGGCGTGTTCCGCATGTAACCCGTGCCATGACCGAGCCTGTTGCCATGTTCACCAAAGTCCTGATCGCCAACCGCGGCGAGATCGCCTGCCGCGTCATCGCCACCTGCCGCCGCCTCGGCATCGCCACCGTGGCGGTGTATTCCGATGCCGACCGCAACGCCCGCCACGTGCGCCTGGCCGACGAAGCCATCCACATCGGCCCGGCCGCCGCACGTGAGAGCTACCTGCGCGGTGATGCCCTGCTCGATGCCGCACGCCTGACCGGCGCGCAGGCGATCCACCCCGGTTACGGCTTCCTGTCCGAGAATGCCGACTTCGCCGATGCCTGCGCGGCGGCCGGCATCACCTTCATCGGCCCGCCGGCCAGCGCCATCCGCGCGATGGGCGACAAGAGCGCGGCCAAGGCGCTGATGGCCAAGGCCGGCGTGCCGCTGACCCCGGGCTACCACGGCGACCAGCAGGACCCCGCGTTCCTGCGCGCACAGGCCGACGGCATCGGCTACCCGGTGCTGATCAAGGCCAGCGCCGGCGGCGGTGGCAAGGGCATGCGCAAGGTCGAGCGCAGCGAGGACTTCGTCGACGCACTGGCCAGCTGCCAGCGCGAGGCGGCCTCGGCGTTCGGCAACGACCATGTGCTGGTCGAGAAGTACGTCGAGCGCCCACGCCATATCGAGATCCAGGTGTTCGGCGACAGCCACGGTGAGGCGGTCTATCTGTTCGAGCGCGACTGCTCGGTGCAGCGCCGCCACCAGAAGGTGCTGGAAGAGGCGCCGGCGCCGGGCATGAGCGCAGAACGTCGTGCTGCAATGGGCAAGGCGGCAGTCGATGCCGCGCGCGCGGTGGGCTACGTCGGTGCCGGCACGGTGGAGTTCATCGCCGGCCCGGACGGCGATTTCTACTTCATGGAAATGAACACCCGCCTGCAGGTCGAGCACCCGGTGACCGAGTACATCACCGGCACCGACCTGGTGGAGTGGCAGCTGCGCGTGGCCTCGGGCCAGCCGCTGCCGCTGCGCCAGGAACAGCTGGCGATCCACGGCCACGCCATCGAAGCGCGCCTGTATGCCGAAGATGCCGACCGGGGCTTCCTGCCCTCCACCGGCACCCTGCGCCGCCTGCGCCTGCCGACTCCGTCGGCCCATGTGCGCGTGGATACCGGCGTGGAGGAAGGCGACAGCATCACGCCGTACTACGATCCGATGATTGCCAAGCTGATCGTCTGGGACGTGGACCGCGACGCCGCGCTGCGCCGCATGAGCCAGGCCCTGGCCGATTGCCAGGTGGTGGGCGTGACCACCAATGCCGGCTTCCTACGCCGGCTGGTGAACACCGATTCGTTCGCGCACGCCAAGCTGGATACCGCGCTGATCGAGCGCGAGCAGGTCGCGTTGAATGCGGTGGGCGACAGCGACGACGCGCTGTGGCTGCTGGCCGCCGTGGCCGCTGTTGCCAGCACTGCAGATGCCAGCACCGACGCGCGCGATCCGCATTCGCCGTGGCAGGCCCAGGACGGCTGGCGCCTTGGCGCATCGGCACCGCGCGTGCTGCCGCTGCAGCAGGGCGAACGCAAGCACACGCTGAAGGTGTGGACGCAGACCGATGGCTGGCGCGTGCAGTGCGATGACGCCGCGCCGGTGCAGGTGCTTGGCACGGCCGATGCGCAGCACCTGACCGTGCTGCTGGGCGAGCGCCGCTGGTCGTTGCAGCTACTGCGCGAAGGCGACCAGCTGTATCTGTTCGGCGCCGATGGCCAGCACCGCTTCACCCTGCACGATCCGGTGGGCGAATCGGACCACGCCGTGGCCGATGCCGGCAGCCTGCTGGCGCCGATGCCGGGCAGGATCGTCGCGACACTGGTCGCGGCCGGCACCGAGGTCAAGCGCGGCACGCCGCTGGTGGTGCTGGAAGCGATGAAGATGGAGCACACCCTGCAGGCACCGGCAGACGGCACGGTGAAGGGCTACCGCGCCAAGGCCGGCGACCAGGTGGGTGACGGTGCGGTGCTGGTGGACTTCGAAGCGGCGTGATGTGGCGGGGGCCGCGCGGGTTCAGACCGCGCGGTCCTCGGGATTCCAGATCACACCTGCCGGGTCCAGTTCGGTCGTGGTTATGGTCGGGGCGCGCCAGCCAAAACCGCATACGGCGAGGACGCCCTCGGAACGCGGATCTAGGCCAAATTCGTGCTCGATGGGCCAGGTCGCCGACGACGCCTCCGACCTGGACACCGCGCTGAAACTGCGTCGCAGGAACGTCAAGCTGGCCTCTCCGGTGCGCTCTTCCAACGTTTCTGGAACCACGGTGCCATGCCCAGCAGGACCACTGGCCTGTACCGGCTTGGCGCGCCTTGCTTGACGCTGCGCTGCGGCACGCTCGCGGTAGTCACACGTGGTCTAATCGGCGGACATTGACCCACAAGGAGTGTTTCCGATGTCCGCAAAGTCCCCGATGACCACTGTCAATGCCGGTCGGCTGCTCGACCTGCTGTGTTCTGACGACGCCTTCCGCGCAGAGTTCACAGCCGATGCCGGCGCTGCGATGGCGCGGCATGGGCTGCAGGCACAGTCCGGCACAAGCCCCTGCGCCATCCACAACGTCCTGGCCAGCAAGGAAGAGTTCCAACAGGTGCGCCAGCAGATCGCCGCGCTCCTGGCCCAGCGCGCCGCATTCACTGTCCCCTTCATGTTCGAATCCGGGCATCTGCAGGGAAGCGTGCACCACTCCGCCGTACCGCAGGCCGCTTGAACGCCCCTCAATCCACTTCAGAGGTAAATCCGATGCTGCCGTTCACTCGTGCCCCGTTCTCCAGCGAACACACCACCACCGAGTCGCCGCGCTTTGAGCCGCAAACCGCCATTGCCCTGCTCGATCGCCTGTGCAGCGACGACGTGTTCCGTGCGCAGTTCAGCAGGAATCCGCTGCCGGCCTGCCGACAGATCGGCCTGGCATTCGACTCGATGGCGCAGGTGCCGCCTTGCCTGAGCACCGGCAAGCTGGCCAGCAAGGAAGAGCTGAGCCAGGCCCGCGATGCCCTGGTGAACTATCTCTCCAGCCACCGCGCAGCCATGACCGTGGTCTTCACCTTCGAAGCCGGTCACGTCCACCGCATCATCCAGTAATGCACCCGACAAGGGGCGCTGGGTACTCCAGCGCCCTGCCGGGCTTGTTCAATCGCGGGCCTCGCGCTTCCAGACATGCCCCGCAGGGTCCAGCTCCGCCGTGGTCATGCTCTGCGCACGCCAACCGAATCCGCACACCGCCATTGCGCCGTCGACCATCGGGTCGAACCCGAGCAGCGACTCGATCTCCGTCTCATTGATCGCCGCGGTGACGAAGCCGCCCAAGCCATTGGCCGTGGCCGCTGTATACAGTGCCTGCGACACATGGCCGACATCCAGGCTCACGGCGCGATAGGCCTTGGCGTGGTTGCGGTACTTCCAGAAGTTGCGACCGAAACGGCAGACCAGCACCACCATGGCGTGGGCCGAAGCGAACCAGTGCTGGCCCGACAACAGGCGCAGGCAGAAATCGTCCAGCTGGGCGGGCTGTGCCTGTTGCCGTGCCAGCTCGTGAGCCACGGCATGGTAGTGATACAACCCAGGCTGCAGGCCATCGACCTTGCGCGCAATCACGTACGCTTCCAGCGGATGCAGGCTACCCGCGGACGGTACGTTCTTCTTCAGGAAGCGCACGCCGGGTTCGGTTTCTACCTGTGCCTGCGCCATCAGCACGTGCTGCATCATGCCCGCCAGCATCTCCAGCGATAGAGGCTTGTCCTCGGCGTAGTTGCGGCAGGTGGTACGTGCAGCCAACAGCTGTGCCACGGCATCGGGTGCCGCGACCGGCAGAGCGATGGCACCCGGCTGCCGCTCCGGGGCTTCGGCCGGTGGCTTGCCGAGCTGCTGCACCAGGTCCTGTGCGGTCACCATCCGGTGCTTCTCCATATCGCCGGCACTGTCTACGCCCGCCCAGCGGGAATGGCGATGATGGATGGCTGACAAGGCCCACCAGTGCCCGTCGCGAACACGCTGGTCGGCCTGTCGCGCCGCCTCGGGCGCGCCCTCCTCGGCGATGAGCAACCCCGCCTCCAGCAGCGATGCGACTCGGGCGCGGTTCTGCAGGTCATCCGGCAAGACCTGCCAGCGCTCCGCGCTGGTCTGCAACAGCAACGCACAAGCGTCGGCATCGAGCGTCACAGGCTGATCGAGATGGGCAGCACGCACCTGCAACTGCTGCACGAACTCCACACCGGTTCCACCAGCCAGCAGGCTGTTCAGGGAGAACGATGGTTGTTCATCGGGAACAACAGCCAGCGCGTGGCATCGGCGGTACCGCGAAGAGGTCATCGACGTTCCTGTGGCAAATGGGATTCCAGCAATGTGCTGCCGGTGGAGCTGGGTAAGTATGGCCCAGTACCGCGTTCAAGACCCATCGATCCGCGCCGCTATGACTACGGTCAAAGGCACGCGCCACTTGTTCGACCTTCCCTGTCTCCTTGGATCCCACGCTCATGACCAACCGCAAATCCCCACTGTCCCTCGCTGACGCCACCACGCTGCTTGATCTGCTCACCACCGACGCAGACTTCCGCACAGCATTCAAGCAGGACCCGGCAACAGCCCTGCAGCAGATCAGTGTCGAGGCGGGTGCCGCCGCGCAGGGCTGCATGCTGTCCGCCGACCTGGCCTCCAATGAAGATCTGGCCGCTGCACGCGACAATCTGGTGCAGCAGCTGACCGAGCGCGCGGTGTTCAGCCATCCGCATTGCTTCATCGACGGTTCGCAGGCGCCGACGCCCTGACCTTGGTGCTGATCGCTCAGGATGCGTCCGGTGAGAGGGCGCATCCCGGGCGTGATGGCCCACGCTGGCTGTCGCCTACATTCAATGCCTGCAACACGGACGAGCCTGCGAATTCGGTATAGGCGCGCCCGCGGTGCCGACGCATCCAGTCCAGCTGCGACTGCTGCTCCTGTATCGCGCCCTGTGCGGCGTAGGCCGCTGCCAGCACGCTGTGGACCTGGAACAGCTCGCTGCCATCAACCATCGCCTGCAGCATCTTGATTGCCTGCGCGCTGTCACCGGACAGATGCAACGCATTGGCCTTGACCACCGCCGCCAACTGGCGCGCACGTGGGTCGACGGCGTCGGCCGCCAATACGTCAAGCTCGGCCACCTGCCGGCCGATCGAGGATTGCAGGCCCAAGCGCTGTGCCGCATACAAGCTGGCCGCAGCGAAATACAGATACTGTCCGCGTTCACCGTTGTCGGGGCGTGCCGCATTCCGCAGCAGCGCGCTGGCCTGCGTTGCGAAGTCGCGTGGCGTTACGCATCGAGCCGCCGCGGCGTGAACAGCCAAATTGACCGTGCCCAGCAGATCACATACGAAGGGACCGCCATTGCACCGGCCTGCGGACGCGACCGAGGCTGCCAACGCCTCCTCGAATCGCCCCTCATCAATGGCCAGTGAAGTCCCTTCCAGCCACCGTCCCGGCCCGTTCTCCGGCAACCGCGCCAGCACTGCACTGGCCTCTGCATTTCGCCCGGACACGGCCAGCGCCGCAACCAGCTGCCGGTTCGGGCGACCTTCGGCGAGCTGCATGGCACGATGCAGCGTTGCTACCGCCTCATCGACCTTTCCCCGTGCCAACTGGATGCGCCCGAGCAGCTCCAGCGTCACGCTGCGCAACGGGTTCTGCTCCACGTTGGCATGGGCAACGGCCTGCTCCGCCTTTTCGTAGTGGCCCAGCACGAACTCGGCCAGACCATGGTTGACGCTGGCCCCGTGATGATCCGGATACAGATCGGCCAGTACCTTCCAGGCCTCGCCAGCGGCGGATTCAGAACCGGACTCCAGCTCCACCTGCCATGCATCCAGATACAGGCCCTCACGCGTGCTCAGCCGATGACGCAGCGTCCTGACCTTGGTCAGCAAACCGCGCGCGTCCTCCAGCTGGCCCTGGCTGAACATCGATCGCATCTGCCCGACATAGGCCATGGCGAAGTCAGGATCAATGCGCGTTGCGATCTGGAAAAATTTCAACGACGACTCGGTCTGTCCACGGCCATAGGCAAGCTGTCCGCGCGCGTAGGCATGCAGTGCGTCGAGGTTGGCTGTTGCCACCTGCGGCAACGGTGCCGATGTCTTGCCGATCTGCGCCATCGCTTCGCCCAACCGCGATCGCAATTGCACCACCACTTGGTCACTGGAGGTCAGCGCGGAAGGCAGGCCTTTGCCATCGGAATAAACCGAGTAGACGGTCTCGCCAGTGGCAGGATTGACGACATCGACGGCCACACGCAGCTGGCCGTGTACCTCACGGATCGAGGGATCGAGTACCGCGCGCGCGCCATCGCGCATTGCGATCTGGACAGCGGCGGCACGATCGATCTCGGTGTTTTCTGGCATCAACATGCGCGCCATGGTGTCGCGCGCCTTCATGTCGCTGATCACGTTTACGTAACGCGACTGCTCAAGCCCGATGCGCAACGCCTGGTTCAGGGCGTCGTCCAGGACCGGGTTATCGGTCAGGTTGCGCGCATCGGCCATCACCACCCAGTCGCGTTCGGCGAAGGCAATCGCCGGCTGTGGCCGGGCCAGCAGCCACAGGCCCAGCCCGACAGAGACAATCAGGGCCGCCTGCGCGGCCATCGCCAGCGGACGCCGCCAGACCGGAACATCAGGGCGTGCCTTGTCGCTGGCACGCGGCCGGGAAAGCATGCCCTTCCCCGCCACCGCCACGCCCAGCACTTCCATCGGTTGCGCCACACCGCGAAAGCGCCAGCGACCGAATGACCTCCACTGCAGGCGACCGCCCAGTTCACCCAGCTCCGTCGCTGCACGGCGCACCACCGATTCAGCAGCCGCCGACATCAGCAGTTGTCCGGGGGGAGCCAACTGCATCAGGCGCGCGGCCATCGGCTTGGCCAGGCCCTCCACCTCCACAGCCTTGGCTCCAAGCGCGATCGATTCCGAGCTGTTGTTCCACAGGATGACCTCACCCACGTGCAACCCGGCCCGCGCCTGCAGTCGGAGATCACGCGCCTGCCCCAGCGGCTGCAGGCCACGCTGGTAATCCAGGGCGAATCCGAGCGCATCAACCGGGCGCTCGAAGAGCATGAACAATCCGTCGGAGCGGTCGATCAGCTGGCCGTGCCAGCGCTGCTGCAGCGCCAGCACCAAGCGGTCGTGTTCCTGGAACAGCTCGGCGGCAGCAACATCGCCGATGCGTTCGACCAGCAGCAGCGAATCACACAGATCGGTGAACAGCAGCGCACGTAGTTGCTGGTTGTGCGGCGTCGACGTTCCGTTGTCGCCATTCATCGCCGGTCTCTCCCGATCAAGGTATGTCCGCTGCATCCGCCCAGCGCAGGCAGTTGCCACCATCGCGCTTGGCCTGGTACAGCGCTCGGTCCGCGTTGGCGTACCACTCGCTCCAGCCCGCCTCCGGCGCCAGCAGGCTGGCACCGATGCTGACCAGGCTGACGTGCGGCGTGCCATGACTGCGTTCGAGCAGGCCATGCACCGCGCTGAGGATGAACTCGGCCGCGTGCTGCACGATCTCATGGTTGCCACGGCGCAGGATCAGGCAGAACTCATCGCCGCCGAGGCGGCAGGCCAGGTCCTGTTCGCCGGCCATCGAGCGCAGGATGTTGCCCATGCTCTGCAGTACACGGTCGCCGGCCTGGTGGCCGTGGCGATCATTGATCTGCTTGAAGCGGTCGCAGTCGATCAGCAGCAGTGCCTGCGGCAACCCTTCGCCATCGGCGCGGCATTCCTGCAGGTACAGGGTGAGGCCACGACGGTTGTGCAGCCCGGTCAGTTCATCGGTACGTACCAGTTCACGGGTGTGGGTCAACTGGTGAGTGGTGATGTACAGGTTGTCCAGCGCGGTTTCCAGATCGTGGTTGCGCCGACGCAGCTGGCTGATCAGCGCCTGCTCGTTGGTCAGCACGCGCATGATCGTACGGCGCAGGAAGTAGGCGACCAGGCCGGGATCGGATTCCACCAGGCGATGGAAGTCGGCCGGGCCCAGCTCCAGTACTTCACAGTCGGCCAGCGCGCGTGCACTGGCGCTGCGCAGGTGATCACCGACCAGCAGGCCAAGCTCACCGAAGAACTCATGCTGGCCGAGCGTCTTGATCACCAGGTCCTCGCCGAAGTCCAGTTCGATCTGGCCTTGGAGGATCACATACATCCGTTCGCCGCGATGGCCACGCTGGAACAACCATTGTCCGGCATGAAGCTTGCATGGACGGGCAAATCTGGCGAACAATGCAACCTCGGCAGCGGAAAGCAGCGCGTGCACGATCTCGGCCATCGCCACCCGGGCGATACCTGACGTCACATCACTGTTCTCGGCCGCACCCCTGCCGGTCATTCCCTGCACCCGCCGCCAGCGTCCCCTGGTGAGCCGCGGAGCATAGCACCGCTTTAAAGTGTGCGCCCTATCTCATTTTGACCCGTCTGCCGATCTTGATTGATGTGAAGATCGGTGGTGGCCCGTTCTGGTCACGGGTGTCCGGGCAAAACCCCTGCTGGATCAATCCGATGCTGGGTTTCACAGGCTTTCGGCCAAGTTGCCGGCACGCGGGGGTGCGCCTGATTGACGCTGGCTGCGCGCTGCTCCCTTGCATCGATACAACAACGCCGGCAGGTCCCCCGACCGGCCGGCGTTGTCTGGCCCTTCCCTGGCCACCCTGATCGGATTCCGAGGCTTCGGTAGCGCCGGCCGCTGGCCGGCTTCCCTGTGGTGCCCGAAGTATCACGTGGTTGCCGGCCAGCGGCCGGCACTACCGCATCACGCCGCGCGTTCGCTGCGCCCGCCGTGGAACTGCTCTTCCTCGGTCGAACCGGTCAATGCGGTGGTCGACGACTGGCCCTGCTGGATCGCCTGGGTCACCGCATCGAAGTAGCCGGTGCCAACCTCACGCTGATGCTTGACCGCAGTGAAGCCGCGCTCGGCCGCTTCAAACTCGGCTTCCTGCAGTTCCACGAACGCGCTCATCTGGCGGCGTGCATAGCCGTGGGCCAGATTGAACATGCCGTAGTTCAATGCATGGAAGCCGGCCAGGGTGATGAACTGGAACTTGTAGCCGTAGCTGCCCAGTTCGCGCTGGAACTTGGCAATGGTGGCGTCATCCAGGTTCTTCTTCCAGTTGAAGCTGGGCGAGCAGTTGTAGGCCAGCAGCTTGCCCGGGAACTTCGCATGGATCGCCTCGGCGAACTTGCGCGCGAACTCCAGGTCCGGCTTGCCGGTCTCGCACCACACCAGGTCGGCGTAGGGCGCATAGGCCAGGCCACGGCTGATCGCCTGGTCCAGGCCGTTGCGGGTCTTGTAGAAGCCCTCGACAGTGCGCTCGCCGGTGGTGAACGGCCGGTCGTTGCCGTCGATGTCGCTGGTCAGCAGATCCGCGGCTTCGGCATCGGTACGCGCCACCAGCAGGGTCGGCACGCCCAGCACGTCGGCAGCCAGGCGCGCGGCATTGAGCTTCTCGATCGCCTCGCGGGTCGGCACCAGCACCTTGCCGCCCATATGGCCGCACTTCTTCACCGAGGCCAGCTGGTCTTCGAAGTGCACGCCAGCGGCACCGGCCTCGATCATCGCTTTCATCAGTTCGAACGCATTGAGCACGCCGCCGAAACCGGCTTCGGCATCGGCCACGATCGGCTGCAGGAAATCGATGTCGTCCTTGCCTTCGGCGTGATGCAGCTGGTCGGCGCGCAGCAATGTGTTGTTGATGCGCTTGACCACCGCCGGCACCGAATCGGCCGGGTACAGCGACTGGTCCGGGTACATCTGCCCGGCCAGGTTGGCGTCGGCCGCCACCTGCCAGCCGGACAGGTAGATCGCCTTCAGGCCGGCCTTCACCTGCTGCATGGCCTGGTTGCCGGTCAGTGCACCGAGCGCGTTGACGAACTCGCGCTCATGCAGCGACGCCCACAGCTTCTCCGCACCCAGGCGGGCCAGCGAATGCTCGATGTGGACGGTGCCGCGCAGGCGCACCACGTCGGCGGCGCTGTAGTTGCGCTGGATGCCTTCCCAACGCGGGTTGGTATCCCAGTCGTGCTGGATCTGTTCGGCAGTGGGCAGCTTGCTCATGTCTTTCTCCAGTTCGGTTCGTGCGTGCAGCGGGGAGGGAAACGGCGGGTTTGCGGGCAGTCGATCAGTCGATGCGCGCGTAGGCCGGCAGGGTCAGGAAATCGGTGAGCTCTTCGCTGCGGCTCAGTTCGCCGAGCAGGGCGATGGCCTCGCCGATGCGTGTGCCACCGGGCAGCGCGGCGGTATCGCCAAGCCGTGCCGGCAGCTGCGAGAGGGTGGAATCCAGCAGCGCCAGGTCGATCGCAGTGCCATCGTCCAGCTGCTGGCCCGGCGTATGCAGCCACTGCCACAGCTGGCTGCGGCTGATCTCGGCGGTGGCCGCGTCCTCCATCAGGTGGTGGATCGGCACGCAGCCGTTGCCATCCAGCCACGCCGCCAGATAGCGCACGCAGACTTCCACGTTGCCTTCGAAGCCGGCGCGGGTGATGGTGCCGGGCGGCCGTGCGATCAGTTCGTCGCGGCCGACGCGCACATCCTGGCGCAGCACGCTGTGCTGGTTTGCACCGGGCATGTGTTCGTCGAAGATCGCCATCGCCACCGGAATCAATGCCGGATGCGCGACCCAGGTGCCGTCGTGGCCGGCGGTCACTTCGCGCAGCTTGTCGGCGCGCACGCGGGCCATCGCCTGTTCGTTGGCGGCGGCATCGTTGTTGATGGGAATCTGCGCGGCCATGCCGCCCATCGCATGCGCACCACGGCGATGGCAGGTCTGGATCAGCAGCTCCGAATACGCCTTCAGGAACGGCTGGGTCATGGTCACCTGGCCGCGCTCGGGCAGCACGCGGTCGGCGTGGCGGCGGAAGGTCTTCAGGTACGAGAAGATGTAATCCCAGCGCCCGCAGTTCAGGCCGACGATGCGGTCACGCAGCGCGTGCAGGATCTCGTCCATCTCGAACACCGCCGGCAGCGTTTCGATCAGCACGGTCACCTTGATCTGGCCGTGCGGCAGGCCGAGCATGCCTTCGATGTGCGACAGCGCGGTCTCCCACAGCGCCGCCTCTTCCATGCTCTGCAGCTTGGGCAGGTAGAAGTACGGGCCGCGATCCTTGGCCTGCAGGGTGCGGGCGTTGTGGAAGGCGAACACCGCCGCGTCGAACAGGCCACCAGCGATGAACTGGCCATCGATGCGCACGTGCTTCTCGTCCAGGTGCCAGCCGCGCGGGCGCACGATCAGCACCGCCTGTTCGTCGAACGGGCGCAAGGTGTAGTGCTTGCCGGCCTTCCCGTTGGATGCCGGTGCGGTGTACTCGAGATCGCCACGCACCGCGGCGGCCAGCGACTGCTGCCCGGCCAGCAGGTTGCGCCAGGTCGGCGAGGTCGAATCCTCGAAGTCGGCCATGAACACCTTGGCGCCGGAGTTCAGCGCGTTGATGACCATCTTCGGGTCGGTCGGGCCGGTGATCTCGACACGGCGGTCCTGCAGCGCCGCCGGCAGCGGGGCAACACGCCAGTCGCCGCTGCGGATCGCGGTGGTGTCTTCGCGGAAATCCGGCATGCCGCCCTGGTCGAAGAACGCCTGACGCTCCCGACGGGCCTGCAGCCGTGCCTGCCGGCCCGGTTCCACCGCGCGGTGCAGCGACACCAGCAGGGCCAGCAGCGGCGCCGGCAGCAGGGTGTCCTGGCCGGCCACGCGGGTCGCCAGGGCGATGCCGGGGGTGGCCTTGCTGGCAGGGGTGGGAACAGCGGAAGCGACGGCGGACATGGGGCAACTCCAGCGGTGGGGGAACGTCTCCACGGTGCCGCCGGGGCCGAGTATTTGGCAAAACAGTTTTTGCAATGTTCTACATAAGTTGTGCTAATACTTGTGACGCGATGACCACACGCCTCCCTCCAAGCCCCCGTTTTTCCTACAAATCCGACCGGCTGAAGCCACTGCGCGCGTTCTGCCAGACCGTGCGCCTGGGCTCGGTCTCACGGGCGGCTGAGGCACTTTTCGTCAGCCAGCCGGCGATCAGCCTGCAGTTGCAGGCGCTGGAGCGGGAGCTGGGAGTGCCGTTGTTCGAGCGCAGCGGGCGCCGCCTGGTGCCCAGCCGCGAGGGCCAGCTGCTGTACGAAATGGCACAGCCGCTGGTGGAGAACCTGGACGGGCTGGAGGCACGATTCCGCGACAAGGTGCGCGGCCTGGACGCGGGCGAGCTGAACATCGCCGCCAACAGTTCGACCATCCTGTACCTGCTGCCGAAGATCGTCGAACGCTTCCGCCAGCACCACCCGGACGTGCGCCTGACCCTGCACAACGCGATCAGTGTCGATGGCACCGACCTGCTGCGCGAGGATGCCGCCGACCTGGCGATCGGCTCGATGACTGATGTGCCGGCCGATCTCAGCTACGCACCGGCCTACCGTTTCGAGCAGGTGCTGATCGCGCCGCACGACCATCCGCTGGCCAGCGGTGGCGAGCTGGAGCTGGCCGATATCGCGCGCTATCCGCTGGTGCTGCCACCGAAGCGGCAGATCACCTACCGCCTGGTCGACCAGGTATTCCAGCGCCACCGCATCGCCTACACCGTGGCGCTGGAGGTGGGCGGCTGGGAGGTGATCAAGCAGTACGTGGCGATGGGCATGGGCATTTCCATCGTGCCGGCGCTGTGCCTGAACGAGGCCGACCGCGAGCGGCTGGCGGCGCGGTCGATGAAGCGCTGGTTCCCGGAACGCAGCTACGGGGTGATCGTGCGCCGGGGCAAGGCGTTGTCGGCGCAGGCGCGGGCGTTCATCGAGCTGATCCAGCCGGAGTTGTTCAGTCCGCGCGACTACGACCAGAGCGGGCATTCCGAGCGGTGAGGGGTGTTCGGCAGGGCTGCGCCCTGCACCTGCCGAAGCCGAAGCAACGGCAACAGCGGGCTATCCGTGGGATGGCGGGGCGGCGTGGGTGGGCAGGACACGCCGTAAACCCGTCCATGGGGCTCGATGGCGCCATCCATGGCGCCAACGGTCCTGCCCACCCACACCGCCCCGCCTCTGACAGATTCCCGCGATCTGTCGGGGTCGGATCCCGTTGCTGCGCAATGGGCTCTGACCCCCGCTGCAAATGATCGAAACCGGATTTTGTAGAGTCGAGATCCTATGTTCGTGGTCAAGCCTGCTGGAAGCAGGCTTGACCCACCTTCAGCATGGCCGGATCGAAGTCCCGGCCGCTTTTGAAGACACCCCAGGCGATCCTGGCCAGCTTTCTGGCCAGGATGTTGAAGACGGCGGTGCTGGGGTGACCGCGTTTTGACAGCTCGTCGTAGAGCGGTTGCCCCCGACGACACCGCTTGAGCCCCATGGCGGCCATGTAGAGCATCTGGCGCAGCACTGGCGCGCCCTGTTTGGACAGCCGACGCCGTCCCGTTCTGCCGCCAGACTCGTTGGGCCGGGGATCCAGGCCCGTGCAGGCGATCCACGCGTTGGCGTTGGCCAACGGCCAGCGCGTCATGTAGTAGATCAGGTGAGCGGCGACAGCGGGGCCGATACCAGGGATGGTCAACAGGCGCTTGTAGAGCGTGCCATGCTCTCCATCGCGACCCAAGCGCTGCAGTTCGCTTTCCAGCTCGGACAGCGTCCCAGCCAGAGCGCAGAACAGATCTGACAGCTCCCCGGGGGCACTTTTGCTTACCCCGAAGGATTGCTCCAGCCGCGCGCGTGTCTTTACCAGCGTCTGCCGCTTGCGCAGCAAATCGTGCATCTGCTGCTGCTCATCGGTACGCGGTACGTATTCACGCAGGCGATCGTTCTCCTTCTTCACGTATCGGGCGATCGCTTCGGCGTCCATGGCGTCCGTCTTGCCACGCGAGCCCGTCGCCCGGCCGTAGTGCTTGATCAGACGTGGATTGATCACATAGACAACGTGGCCTGCCTGGCCAGCCATCCGAGCCAACAACTCGTAGTACCGCCCCGTCGCCTCCATGCCAATCCGGCATCGCTGGGGCAAGGTGTTGAGCCACTGGGCTATGCCGGCCCGGGTGTTGGCGATCCTGTCGCCGGCCTTGCGGTCGGCCACTGCCGGTACGAACTCCTTGGAGTCCACGTCCACGCCAATATCGAGAGAATCAGACATTTGTACGGCTCCCAGCTATCTTTAAGGGGCTGGGGTGGTACCGCACCGACGTTAGCTTGCCTACATCGACGATCCCCTTTGGGGGCCGTACGATCCTTTATCGACGTTCGTGTGCGGGATGGGGATCGCTCGACTCGTCTGTCGGCTAGTATCCGCAGATGCATGCTTGACGGTCCCTCCACCCTGGCTCCTACATACCGCGTAGGAGCCGGGAGGAACATACAAGCCATGCTCGACTGGCGGAAAAGCGATCGAAGAAGGCGACAAGCCCGGTGCCGGTCTGGCTAGACTGGACCCATGTCCATCGAACTCCGCCACCTGCGTTACTTCCTTGCCGTCGCCGATACGCTGCACTTCGGCCAGGCCGCCGAGCGGCTGGGGATGTCGCAACCGCCGCTCAGCCAGCAGATCCGCCAGCTGGAAGACCTGATCGGTGCGCGCCTGTTCGTGCGCAGCCATCGTCGTGTGCAGCTGACGCCTGCCGGTGAGCTGCTGCAGGAACGTGCGCGCGCCATCGTGCAGCAGGTGGAAATGGCGGTGGACGAGGTGCAGCGCGCGCAGCGCGGCGAGCAGGGCGAACTGTGTATCGGGCTGACCCGGGCGACGCCACTGTCACCGCAGATTCCGCGTTCAATCCTGCGCTACCGCCAGCAGTACCCGCAGGTGCGGCTGCAGCTGAGCGAGATGAACACGCTGCAGCAGATCGATGCGCTGCTCGACGGCAGCCTGGACGTGGGCATCATCCGCAAGCGCGCGTTGCCGCCGGAACTGGTGGCGCACAGCCTGTTCGTCGATCCGCTGGCGTTGATCGTGCATGCCGACCATCCTGCCCTGCGCAGGCTGTCGAAGCAGGGCACGCTATCGCTATGCGACTTCGCGCAGGAGCCGTTCGTGGCGTTCCGCCGCAGCGCCGGTGCGGGCATCCATGATCACATGATCGCGTTGTGTGCGGCGGCGGGCTTCACCCCGCGCATCGTGCAGGAGGCCGGTGAGGCGTCGACGCTGATCAGTCTGGCCGCCGCAGGCCTGGGCGCAGCGATCCTGCCGTCGTCGTGCGACCACATCCGCGTGGAAGGCGCGCGCTTCGTGGCGCTGGCCGATGCCGGTGCGCATTCGGAAGTGCAGCTGGCGTGGCATCGCGAAGGGGTGACACCGCTGATCCGCAATTTTGCTGGGCTGCTGCGCGAGGCGTTCGCGGAAGGGTGAGGTGCAACCCACCCGGTAGCGGCCAACCTTGGTTGGCCCACGGCCACGGCGCCGACCAAGGTCGGCATCTACCAGAGCAGGTTCACGCCGTCACCGGCTGCGGGGCGCGCTGCTGCAGCGCCCAGACGATGCCACCGCCGATCAGGGTCAGCACGGCGGCGAACAGGCACACACCCAGCCAGTCCCACGCTGCATAGGCCAGGCCGCCCACACCACCGAGCACGCTCGAACCCAGGTAGTAGGCGAACAGGTACAGCGCCGAGGCTTCGGCGCGCATCGCGCCGGCGCGGCTGCCGACCCAGCTGCTGGCCACGGAGTGACCGCCGAAGAAGCCGAACGTCACCAGCGCGATACCGAGTGCCATAGTGCTCAGCCACGGCATCGCCAACAGCACGATGCCGGCACCAATCAGTGCGAACGAGATCGACAGGATGCGACCGCGCCCGTAACGCGTGGCCTGCTGGCCCATCCATGCCGAACTGAAGGTGCCCACCAGGTACACGCTGAAGATCAGCCCGACCACGGTCTGGCTGAGGTGGTACGGCGGCGCCAGCAGGTGATACCCGAGGTAGTTGTAGAGGGTGACGAACACGCCCATCAGCACGAACGAGGTAGCGAACAGCCACGGCAGCCCCGGGTCGGCGAACAGCGTGCGCCAGCGCGACGGCAATTGGCGCAGGCCATCGCGGCGCGGGTGGAAGTGGCGCGACGGCGGCAGCTGCAGCCAGAGCAGGACGGTACTGGCGATGGCGATGATCGAAACCACGCCGATGCCCCATCGCCAGCCCCAATGGTCGGCGATGATGCCGGCCAGCAGGCGCCCGCTCATGCCACCGATGGCGTTGCCGCCGATGTACAGGCCCATCGCCAGGCCCAGCGCGCGGCTGTCCATTTCCTCGACAAGGTAGGTCATCGCCACTGCCGGCACGCCGCTCAGCGCCAGGCCAAGCAGGGTGCGCAGCACCAGCAGCGTGGTCCAGTCATCCACCAGCGCCGTGCATAGCGACAGCGTGGCCGAGGCCAGCAGCGCGGCGATCATCATCGGGCGACGGCCAACCGCGTCGGAGAGCAGGCCGGCCAGCAGCATCGCCACCGCCAGCGTGCCGGTGGTCAACGACAGCGACATCGCGCTGCCGGCGGCGGACACGCCGAAGTGACGGCTGAACTCCGGCAGCAGCGGCTGCACGGTGTAGAGCAGGCCGAAGGTGGAGAAACCGGCCAGGAACAGCGCCAGCGCGGTGCGGCGGAAGGCTGGCGTGCCCTGCTGGATGCGGGTCTCGGCGATGGGATCGACAGTGGGGGGGCGGCGTTCGACGGCCGCCGCGGTTTCGCCAGTCATGGGATCGATGGGCCGGTGGGGCGGCCAAGCGTGGGAGGGAACGGGCCTCAGACTAGGCCCGTCGATCCAGTCGATCCATAACCTGGTAGGTCAGGATTGATACATAAGAAGTATAAATTCAGCTTACAGACGCTGCCACTCGAAACCGTCGCCACGACGGTAGTACACCGCCACGGCGCGGCCGTAGAGCTTGTCGGCGTCAACGAAGCCGAAGAAGCGACCGTCGAAGCTGTTGCCGCGGTGGTCACCCAGCACCAGCACCTTGCCGGCCGGTACCACCAGGTCGGCAATGTCCGGACCGCCGCCCATGTCCAGGTCGAGGTGGGCACGGCGCTCGCCGAAGGCTTCCACGTCCTGCAGGTCGGCGATCTGCAGCGGCTGGCCGTTGATGCTCAGATGGCCCTCGCGCATCTGCACATGGTCACCGGCCACCGCCGCCACGCGCTTGATCAGGCGGGTGCCGTCGGCCGGTGAATCGAATACCGCCACTTCACCGCGCTGCGGAACACCGGTGGGCATCAGTTCCTTGCCGGTAAACGGCAGGCGCAGGCCATAGGCGCGCATGTCCACCACCACCCGGTCGCCGGGCTGCAGGGTCGGCTGCATCGAGCCGCTGGGCACCACGTAGTGGTTGGCGAGGGTATCGCGGGCGGCGGCGAGCAGGCCAAGCATCACCAGCAACGGCAGCGCCTCCTTCTTCAGCCAGACCAGCGCGCGTTCGGAAAAGGGAGGGCGGGCAACAGCATCCATGACAGGCTCCGGGTGGTTGGTAGCGGTATCAGACCACATCCGGGCGGGAGAGGTTCCCGCGCCACCCTCCGAGCATGGGCTCGGCGCTACAGAACGGGTTACGCAGGTTTTACGCCCCGGCCCGGCAGCGGGCATCGCACCTTTACGGGCAGCACGCGCATCGTGTGCCCACCGCGCCACAGGGCGCATTCCGCAAGGTGTTGTATGACCCTCCTGGTGATCCGCCACGCGTCTTCGTCGGCGCCGCGCCCGCAGCTGCCGGCGCAGCTGGCCGGCCATCGCGTGCTGTGCAGCGACTGCGCCAGCCTGTCCGAGGTACGCCAGTGCCTGTGCCAGCCGCAGGCGCGCTCGGCCGACTGGGTACTGCTGGATGTCGGCGCCGCCGACGAGGCGCAATGGCAGGCCGAAGGTGGCGCGCTGCAGGCGGCGCTGGAACGGCTGCCGGCGCAGTACATCGAGCTGCAGGCCCCCAGCGAGCCCGGCCTGGATGCACGCCTGCGCCTGCAGCACGGTCCCGCCGCCGTAGTGGTCGACCAGCGCAGCCAGCAGGCCGGTTACCCGTTGTCGCTGGCCATCGTTGGCCGCCGCCTGGCGCAGGAGGGCTGAGCCATGTCGATCTTCATCATCCGCGGCCCGGAAGCGGCCGGTGCCCTGATCCGCACCGCGATGCCGCTGCCGGCACCGGTCCTGAAGTCACTGGTGCATCGCGCGATCGACGCCGGTACCAGCGTGGCGATCCGTGCCTGCGGTTCGGAACAGGAACTACTGGACGCGCTGCGTGTGGCCGACCACAGTCGCGGCGAGGTGACGCTGCTGGATCCGGGTGCGTGTGCCAACAGCCTGCGCCTGCAGCGGCTGCTGCCGTACCTGCACAACGCCTACGTGGAAGTGCATGACGACGGCGCGGTGGCCGAGCCGTGCCTGCCGGCGGGTGTCGGCCAGCGCCTGGGCATCGCCGCTGGTTACGGCGCGCAGAGCTATGTGCTGGCGCTGGATATCGCGCTGGATCACCTGGGCCTGGCCGAGCAGGCGAACCGGGTGCACGTGGGCACGTAAGCCGCTTGTGTAGAGTCGAGCTTGCTCGACTGGCTTTTCGTGGAAAGACCGTCGAGCAAGCTCGACGCTACACAAAGAAAAACGGCGGGGTTGCCCCCGCCGTTTTCGCTTTCTTATTTCAGCCCGCGGAACTTCAGCAGCGGTTCCACCGACGGGTCCTTGCCGCGGAAATCGCGGTACAGGGTCGACAGCTCCACGCTGTTGCCGCGCGAGAGGATCTTGTCGCGGAACTCCTGGCCGTTGGCCGCGGTCAGGCCACCGTGTTCGGTGAACCACTGGTAGGCGTCATGGTCCAGCACTTCGGCCCAGAAGTAGGCGTAGTAACCGGCCGAGTAACCACCACCCCAGATGTGGTCGAAGTAGGTGGTGCGGTAACGCGGCGGCACCTGCGGCAGGTCGACCTTGAACTTCTTCAGCGCACTGGCTTCAAAGGCGCCGACATCCTGCAGCGGCGCATCGGCCTTCTGCGTATGCCAGGCCAGGTCCAGCAGCGCGGCCGACAGGTACTCGGTGGTCGCATAACCCTGGTTGAAGCTGCGTGCCTTGAGGATCTTGTCGACCAGTTCCTGCGGCATCGCCTCGCCGGTCTTGTAGTGCTTGGCGTAGTTGGCGAACACCTTCGGATCCAGCGCCCAGTGCTCGTTGAACTGCGACGGGAACTCGACGAAATCACGCGAGGTGGCGGTACCGGCGATCGACGGGTACTTCACGTTCGAGAACATGCCGTGCAGCGCATGGCCGAACTCATGGAACATCGTGGTCACGTCGTCGAAGCTGATCAGCGCAGGCTGGCCGGCGGCCGGCTTGGTGAAGTTGCAGACGTTGTAGACCACCGGCTTGGCACCGGTCAGGCCGTCCTGCTCGACGAACACGTCCATCCAGGCGCCGCCGGACTTGCTGTCACGCTTGAAGTAGTCGGTGTAGAACAGGGCCAGCGAGGTGCCGTCCTTGTCGAACACTTCATACACCTTCATGTCCGGGTTGTAGGTCGGAATGTCGGTACGCGGCTTGAAGGTGATGCCGTACAGCTGGGTGGCGGCGTAGAAGACGCCGTTCTGCAGCACGTTGTCCAGTTCGAAGTACGGCTTGATCTGCGACTCGTCCAGATCGTACTTGGCCTTGCGCACCTGCTCGGCGTAGAAGTCCCAGTCCGAAGCAGCGACCTGGAAACCACCCTTCTGCGCGTCGATCACCTTCTGGATCTCGCCGGCCTCGGCGCGCGCCTTGGCGGTGGCGGCCGGCACGGTGTCGGTCAGCAGCTTGAGCGCGGCAGCCGGGGTCTTGGCCATCTGGTCGCCCAGCTGGTAGTCGGCGAAGGTGTCGAAGCCGAGCAGCTTGGCCTTCTGCGCACGCAGCTGGGCCAGGCGCTGCACGGTCTGCCGGGTGTCGTTGGCATCGCCACGCTCGGCGCGGGTTTCAAGAAGCCTTCAGCACGGCGGCGCGCTGGTCGCGGTCGCTCAGCGAGCCGAGCACCGGCTGCTGGGTGGTGTTCTGCAGCGGCAGCAGGAACTTGCCATCCAGCTTGCGTTCCTTGGCGGCGTTGGCGGCGTTGTTGATCGCGTCCTCGTCCAGGCCGGCCAGCTTGGCCTTGTCGTCGACAACGACGGCCGCAGCGGCGGTGGCCGCCACCAGGCGGGTATGGAACTGGGTGGAAAGGGTGGTCTCTTCCACGTTGAGCTTGCGCAGGGTGGCCTTGTCGGCGTCGGACAGCTGCGCACCGGCGCGCACCAGACCGTCGTAGTAGTGCTCGACCAGGCGCTTCTGCACCGGGTCCAGCTCCAGCGTGTCACGCTGGTCGTACAGCGACTTCACGCGCGCGAACAGCTTCGGATCGAGGTTGATCTCGTCCTGGTGCGCGGCCAGCTTCGGCGCCACGTCTTCCTGGATCTTCTGGCGCGCATCGTTGGTATCGGCCTGGACCAGGCCGAAGAAGATGCGCGACACGCGGTTCAGCGTCTCGCCGCTGCGCTCCATCGCCACGATGGTGTTGTCGAAGGTGGCCGGCTCGCTGCTGTCAGCGATCTTGCGCACGTCGGCCAGGTGCTGGCGCATGCCTTCCTCGAACGCCGGCAGGTAGTCGCTGTCCTTGATCTTGTCGAACTGCGGCGCCTGGAACGGCAGCGTGCTGGCGCTCAGCAGCGGATTGGTGGAGGCTTCGGCCAGCTGCTGGGCCGGGGCTTTCTGGGCATCGGACACGGGGGTGGACTCCTTGCCGGAACAGGCCGCCAGCGCCAGGCTGATGGCGGCGGCCAGGACTACGGTACGCGACATGTAAAACACTCCTTGGGCAGACGGTACGGGATACCAGCCCTCCACCCTACTCCTGTCGCGCTCGCCCGGCATGTGCCGGACGTGGCGTCTATGCGGCGGCCTGCGGCCGGCTCAGACCGTACCGCGGGTCTTGCCGATCCAGGGCCGGTAGAACTCGCGGATGGCGGCCATGTCGGCGGCGTCATCGCCGGTCGGCGTGAACAGCGGGCCGATGCCGATGGTCTTCTCCGGGTAGTGGAAATACGCGGCCAGGATCGGCACGTCGGCCATCCGCGCGATCTTCAGGAAGCCGGCCTTCCAGTCCTTCACGGCCTTGCGGGTGCCCTCGGGCGTGATGGCGAACCACATCTTCTCGTTGTTGCGCAGCAGGTCCACGGCCTGGCCCACCGTGCCCTGCGGCGAGCTGCGGTCCAGCGGGATCACGCCCAGCTTGTGCAGCAGCGGGCCGAGCGGCCACCAGAACAGCGATGCCTTGCCCAGCACCTTCACCTTCATGCCCAGCGCGATCTTCGCGGCCATGCCCCACAGGCCGTCCCAGTTGGACGAATGCGGGGCGATGATGAAGACCAGCCTGGGGATGTCAGGCAGGGTACCGGTCACCTTCCAGCCGCCCATGCGCAGGGTGCAGCGCGCCAGCCAGCGCAGGAAGGCGTTGGGTTTGACCTGCGGCATCTGCGGCGGCACGGCCGGCAGCAACGAAGTCGGGTTGTTCAAGCAATCACTCCCAGTCACGTGATGAGCGCCCGCGCTTGATCTGCGCGCGCCCGCGTTTGGCGTCCAGACGACGCAGTTTCGACCCGAGGGTCGGCTTGGTGGCCTTGCGCGGCTTGGGCACGCTCAGCCCGGCCTGGATGAAGGCCGCCAGCCGATCGCGTGCATCCTCGCGATTGCGATCCTGGGTCCGGAAACGTTGCGCGTCGATGACCAGCACGCCTTCGCCGGTCATGCGCCGGTCACGCCGCGCCAGCAGGCGCGCGCGCAACGGTTCGGGCAACGAGGGCGAGTTGGCCACATCGAAACGTAGTTCCACCGCGGTGGAGACCTTGTTGACGTTCTGGCCACCGGCGCCACTGGCACGCACGAACCGCTCGACGATCTCGCCGTCGGGGATTTCAAGCTGCGCGCTGATGGTGACCGGTCCACTGCCCATCCGCGCATTGTAGCGGCAGCCACGTGCCGGAGTGCGGCATCGCGCCCCGTATGCCGCCGATCAGGTACCGAACACGCCGCCTTCGCCTTGGCTGCGGGTATGCTGGCCGTCCCATGTACTGCAGGAAGCCCGCATGACCCGCACCGCACCCGCCCTGCCGTCCCTGCTGCGCCGCGCCGCCCTGCTGCTGGCGCTGGCCGTGGCCAGCGTTCCGGCCCTGGCCGCGCCGCCGACCGATGGCGACATCAACCGCCTGCTGTCGGCGTCACGCGCGCAGAGCATGATCGACACCATGCTGCCGCAGATCGAGGCGATGCAGCAGCAGCAGTTCCAGCAGGTAGCCGCACAGCGCCAGCTCAATGCCCAGCAGCAGGAACAGCTGAAGCGGATCCAGGCGCGGACCAGCCAGACCCTGCGCCAGGCCCTGTCCTGGCAGCAGCTGCGGCCGATGTACGTGGACCTGTACAAAAAGACCTTCAGCAAGGAAGACGTGCTGGCGATGGCCGAGTTCTACGAGAGCGCGGCCGGCCAGAGCCTGCTGGACAAGACCCCGGCGCTGATGCAGAACGTGATGGTGGCGATCCAGGCGCGCATGCAGCCGCTGTTTGCGGACCTGCAGAAGGATCTGGAAGCGATCGTCAACGAGCCGGAAAAGAAATGAGGTAGTGCCGGCCGCTGGCCGGCTCCCCATTACATCTGGAATCACGCAGATGCCGGCCAGTGGCCGGCACTACCGTCAATCGGTATCCACCTGCCAGCCGAACAGGTCCAGCGCCTTCTGGAACCCGCCGTCCAACGGCGCACGCACGTCCACCGTGCCACCGTCCGGATGCGGGAAGCGCAGGCGCTCGGCGTGCAGCAGCATGCGGTGCACGCCCTGCATGCGGAAGATGCGGTTGTGGCGGCCATCGCCGTGGCTGGTGTCGCCGATCATGTGATGCGAGAGGTGCTTGAGGTGCCGGCGGATCTGCCGGAAGCGTCCGGTCTGCGGCTGGCAGCGCAGCAGTGCGTAGCGCGAGCTGGCGAATTCACCGACCGGCACCGACAGCTCGCCGGTGGCCAGGCGCTGGAAGTCGGTGATCGCCGGCTTTTTCACCGGCTTGCCCGGGCCGCCATCCAGATCATGATCGACCTGCCAGGCGAGCTCGGCCGGCCAGCCCCGGCAGACCGTCAAATAGTCCTTCAGCACTTCGCCGCCCATCAGGGCCTTGCCCAGCGCACTGGCGGTATCGCGGTCGAAGGCCAGCAGCAGGCAGCCACTGGTGGCCCGGTCCAGGCGATGCACGAGGAAGATCGGGCGGCCCAGCTGCTCGCGCAGGCGGTCGGCCAGGAAGTCGTCTTCGCCACGGGCCAGCTTGCTGTCGTGGACCATCAGCCCGGCAGGCTTGTTGACCACGGCCAGGCGCTCATCCAGGTGCAGCAGCTGCAGGGGCGCGGTGTCGGTCTCGACCGCGGCGAGGGTATCGGGTTCGGTGCTCACGGCAGGATTATCGGGGCTGGGCACTGAATGGGGTAGAGCCGGCCGCTGGCCGGCTGCCTCCGGGCAATCGGATGGCTGCGGTTGCCGGCCAGCGGCCGGCAACCGCGTGCCAACCAAGGTTGGCACCTACCTGTAGAGCGGTCAGGCGCTGCGCACGGCCAACAGCTCGCCGTTGCCCACCGGCACCAGGCTGGTGCTGAAGTCCGGATCAGCGTCCAGCAGCACGCGCAGCGGTTGCATCTCTTCCGCATGCGAGGTGGCGTTGTCCACCACCAGCAGGCCACCCGGGCGCAGCACGCGACGCAACTGCGGCCACCAGCCGGCGTACTGCCCGCGGTCCGAATCGAGGAACAGCAGGTCGATGCAGGCATCGGCGGCCTGCGCCAGCCAGAGCCCGGCATCGTCGTGGACCAGCGTGATGCGATCGGCCAGACCACTGCGCGCGAAGGTATCACGCGCCATCGCCACCTTGTCCTCGGCGTATTCCAGCGTGGTCACGTGGCCGTCGATGGCGGCGGTTGCCTCGGCCAGCCACAGCGTGGAATAGCCGTTGGACGTACCGATTTCCAGCACCCGGCGAGCGTTGCCGAAGCGCACCAGCACCGACAGGAATTCACCGGTGTCGGGCGTGATGTTGAGCATGCGTCGGCCGCGCTCGCTTTCGCGTGCGTCGTTGTCGGCGCCGAAGCGGATCAGTTCGTCCTTGAGTGCCTGCAGCATGGGGCCTACTTCCACCACGCGCGCAGCAGCGCCACTGCGCCGACCGCACCGGACAGCCAGCTCCACGCCGGCACCTCGCCCCAGTACCAGCCCGGCGGCTGCAGCACATACATCAGTGCAGCGATGGCCAGCAGGCCGACACCGGTGATCGCGCCGACCGCATGCTTCTGCAGGCGCTGCACGCTGGCATCCAGTGCGGCCAGGTCGCGCGAACGCATCGACAGTTCGTGGCGGCCTTCCACCTGCTGGGTCAGCCAGGCGTGCACCAGGCGCGGCATGTCCGGCGCATGGGTCATGATTTCCGGCAGGCGCTTGCCGATCTCGCGTACCACCCGGCGCGGGCTGTAACGCTCGCGCAGGATCTTCGCCAGCACCGGCTTGGCCACTGCCCAGATGTCGATCTGCGGGTCGAGCTGGCGGCCGACGCCTTCGATGTTCAGCAGGGTCTTCTGCAGCAGGATCAGCTGCGGCTGCAGGGTCAGCTGGTAACGCTGGGCCACGCGGAACAGCTTCATCAGCACTTCGGCCAGCGAGATCTGCGACAGCGGCCGGGTGAAGTACGGCTCGCACACCGAACGCACGGCGGCCTCGAGGTCATCGATGCGCACGTTGTCCGGCATCCAGCGCGCCTGCACGTGCAGTTCGGCGATGCGGCGGTAATCGCGGTTGAAGATGGCCATGAAGTTCTCGGCCAGGTAGTACTGATCTTCCTGCGAGAGCTGGCCCATGATGCCGAAGTCCAGCGCGATGAAACGCGGGTTGGCGCGGCGCGCCGGATCGGTGTCGACCCAGATGTTGCCGGCGTGCGCATCGGCGTGGAAGAAGTTGTCGCGGAACACCTGGGTGTAGAACACCCGCACGCCCTTGGCGGCCAGCGCCTTGCGGTCGATGCCGGCCTTGTCCAGTGCGGCGATGTCATCGGACGGGATGCCCCACACGCGTTCCAGGGTCAGTGCCCGCTCGGCGGTGTGGCTCCAGATCACTTCCGGCACGTACAGATCGTCGCTGTTTTCCCAGAAGCGGCGCAGCACGCTGGCATTGGCGCCTTCGCGCTGCAGGTCCAGCTCGGCAGCCAGGGTGTTCTCGACTTCGGCCACCACTTCGCGCGGGCGGATCTTGTCAGCGCGCGGGTGGGTGCGCTCGACCAGGGCAGCCAGCGAATTGAGCAACGCGATATCGGCGTCGATCTGCTTCTCGATGCCCGGGCGCAGCACCTTGACCACCACCTGGCGGCCATCGGCCAGCGTGGCTGCGTGCACCTGCGCGATCGAGGCCGAGGCCAGCGGTTCGGTATCGAAGCTGGCGAAGGCCTCGCTGACCGGCAGGCCCAGCGCTTCCTCGACGATGCGACGCGCGGTCTCACCATCGAACGGCTTGACCCGGTCCTGCAGCAGGGTCAGTTCATTGGCCACATCCGGCGGCACCAGGTCGCGGCGGGTGGACAGGATCTGGCCGAACTTGACGAAGATCGGGCCCAGATCCTGCAGCGCCAGACGCAGGCGTGCACCGCGCGACTGAGCGGCGATGTCGGCCGAGGCGCGCGGCACGAACGGCTTGGCCAGGCGCAGCCAGCGCTCGGCAGGAGTGCCCTGCAACAGGTCGTCGAGGCGGTAACGCAGGATCACCCGGCCGATGCGGCTGGCACGCAGCACGGCCTTCATGCGGCACCCCGCAGACGCTGCACGCGTGCACCGAGGCGTTCGACGTCGTCGCGCAGCACGTCCACATCGTCGTGGAAGGCATCCAGCTCGGCACGCGGCACCACGTCGCGCGATTCCTCGGTGATGAACTCGGCGGCGCTGTGGGCCAGGTCGATCGCGCCCTGGCGCGCATGCTGCAGGGCGCTGCGCAGGGTGTTGGCCACCTGCACGCCCAGCACTTCGCCGAACACGCTGACGAACGGCTGCTGCCAGTCAGGATCGAAGCCCTTGGCCAGCTGCTGCAGGCGACGCGCCAGTTCGGCATCACCGGCCACGCGCACGCGACCCTTGCCGTTGTTGTCGCCGCGCCGTGCGTTGGCCAGCAGCGGCAGCTGCGCCAGCACGCCGGCCAGGCTGCTGCGCACGGCCAGGTCGGCTTCCTGCGCGTCCACCGGGCCGACCCGCAGTGCATCACCGTCGACGCTGATGCGCATGGCCAGCGACGGCGCTTCCAGGGTCAGGTCGATGTGCCGGCCGTCGAGGCTGGCCAGTGCATGGCGGGTATCCGGATCCAGCGCCAGCGCGCGGTTCAGGGCGATCTGCAGGGCGCGGCCAGCGACCGGCTTGAGGGACTTGAGCAGGGAGAGAGCCATGTGCGCATTCTACCTGCGTGGGTGGGGGGCTTGGGCCGGGCTGCCGCCCGGCACCCGCAGAGGCAACAGCAACGGCAACGGCAACGGCAACAGCCGAAGCAACAGCGGGCATTCCGTGGGTAGGCGGGATGGGGCCGGTTGCGGGGGCCGCTGCAAGTACGTCCCTGTAAGCTCGGTCGCCGCATGCTCGTGTGCGCTGTCCTGCGCACACGGCAAGACCGGGGTTGGGCGTCCTGCCCAACCCGCCCGAGGCATGCCTCGGGCCCATGCGGCTCACGCCCCCGCAACCGGACCCACCCCGCCTTCGACAGGTTCCTGCGATCTGCCGGAACGTGCTCTGGTAGATGCCGACCTTGGTCGGCGCTGGATTTCCGAGGGTGCCAACCAAGGTTGGCCGCTACTCGAGCCGGCCGCCAGGCGGTTCATCTGTGCCTCACCTGTGCGGCAATGGAAGGTTCATGCTGTACGGCCACGCAACGCACAGGACATCGCAACACCATGGCACGGACCCGGGTCGGCATCATCTTCGGGGGCAAGTCCTCCGAGCACGAAGTTTCGCTGCAGTCGGCGAAGAACATCCTCGATGCGCTTGATCGCGAGCGCTTCGAGCCGGTGCTGGTCGGTATCGACAAGCAGGGCCAGTGGCATCTGAGCCAGCCGGATACCTTCCTGATCAATGCCGATGATCCGTCGCGCATCGCGCTGCATCGGTCCGGCACGTCGCTGGCGGTGCGCCCGGGTGTGGAACAGGCACAGCTGCAGCCCTCCGATGCGGCCAGCGCGCTGGGCCAGATCGATGTGGTACTGCCGATCGTGCATGGGCCGCTGGGCGAGGACGGTGCGCTGCAGGGCCTGCTGCGCATGGCCAACCTGCCCTTCGTCGGTTCGCCGGTGCTGGGCTCGGCGGTGGCGATGGACAAGGACGTGACCAAGCGCCTCTTGCGCGACGCTGGCCTGCAGGTAGCGCCGTGGCTGTGCATCCGGCGCCACCAGGCCCCTGACGTCGATGTCGATGCGGTGATCGCGCAGCTCGGCCTGCCGTTGTTCGTGAAGCCGGCCAACCAGGGTTCGTCGGTGGGTGTGAGCAAGGTCAAGGATGCGGCGGGCTTCGCCGAGGCACTTGCATTGGCGCTGCGCTATGACCACAAGGTGCTGGTCGAATCGGCGGTGGTCGGCCGTGAGATCGAGTGCGCGGTGCTGGGCAACGAACAGCCGCAGGCCAGCCTGTGCGGCGAGGTGGTGGTGCACGACGAGTTCTACGCCTACGACACCAAGTACATCAACGAGGATGGCGCCGAGGTGGTCGTGCCGGCGGATATCGATGCTGCAACCCAGGCGCGTATCCAGCAGATCGCGCTGCGGGCCTACCAGGCGCTGGAGTGTGCGGGCATGGCGCGCGTGGACGTGTTCCTCACCGCAGACGGTGACATCGTCATCAACGAGGTCAACACCCTGCCGGGCTTCACCCGCATCAGCATGTACCCAAAGCTGTGGGGCGCCAGCGGTGTGGACTACACCACGCTGATCACGCGCCTGATCGAACTGGCGCTGGAGCGCCATGCAGCCGATCGCGGATTGCACAGCGCTGTGTAGAGGCGCTCTCTGTAGAGTCGAGCCATGCTCGACTGCTTTTCATGAGTCGAGCATGGCTCGACTCTACAAAGATGCGTGCCGACCAACGGTCGGCACCCACCGGAAAGAACAGTGCCGGCCAGCGGCCGGCACTACCCAGCGGTCTTCTAGCCGCGCTTGCGGAACATCGAAATCACTGCCAATACCAGGAACACAACGAACAGGATCCAGGCAATGTTGCTGGCAGCACCGGCGATGCCGGAGAAGCCGAGCACGGCAGCGATGATGGCGATGACGAAGAAAATAACGGCGTAATGCAGCATGGTGCTCCTCGCAGATGTCCGGGCCGTTGGATGGCGTGGGTCCATCCTCCCGATCTGGCGGTATGCAACCAGTGATGGCGACCTATGCGGCAGATGAAGCCCTCAGCCTGCGCAGCCCTTCTTCAATGCTGACCTGCGGCACGTAGCCGAAGTCACGGCGCGCCGGCTCCATGCTGTACCAGTGCGGCGTGCACAGCTGCTCGGCCAGGAAGCGGGTCAGCGGCGGCTCGCCACGCAGGCGCAGCAGCGGCCACAGCCGCTCGCAGACCGCACCGATGCGATAAGCGGTCTTGAAGCTGATCGCCTTGTCCACCGTTGGTGCCCCCACCGCGGACAGCAGCTTGTTGACCAGCTCGCGCATGGGCAGCGGTTCGCCGTTGGAGATGAAGTAGGCCTTGCCCGCACACGCCGCGCCCGGTGCCAACGCTTCAAAGGCAAGGAAATGCGCGAGCGCGGCGTTGTCGATGTAAGTGGTATCCACCTTGTTGTTGCCATCGCCCACCAGACGCAGGCGGCCCTGCCGCGCACGTTCTGCCAGGCGTGGCACCAGTTGCTGATCGCCCGGGCCCCAGATCAGGCGCGGGCGCAGCGCCACCGTCGCCAACGAGGCGTCATTGGCCGCCAGCACGCGCTGTTCGGCAATCGCCTTGGTCGCCGCATACGGTGCCTGGAAATCCTCGCCGTACGGCACCTCATCAGCCCCCAGGCCTTCCACCGGGTGGGTCGCGCGGTGGGTCACGCTGGGCGTGGAGGTGTAGACCAGCCGGCTGATGCCGTGCGCGCGGCAGGCGGCGATCACGTTGTCGGTGCCGACCACGTTGGCCTGGTGGTAGCTGTCATAGCTGCCCCAGGCGCCGGCCTTGGCGCCGTTGTGAAATACCGCATCGACGCCGGCCACCGCGTGCAGCACCGCCTGCGCATCGGCCAGATCGCCGCGGATCTGGCCCACGCCCATGGCCTGCAGTTCCGGGTAGTGGCTGCGGTTGAACGCCAGCACCTGGTGGCCACGTTCGACCAGCCCACGGCACAGCGCCTGGCCAAGGAAACCACCACCACCGGTGACCAGGATCTTCATGCGCGCTTCTCCAGTTCGGCGCTGGCCCAGACGGCGAGCTTCTCGCGGCCGATCTTGGCGTTGTGACGGATATCGACGGGGAACGCGGGGTGCATCAGTACGTGCTGCAGGTTCGCCTCGGGCAATCGCAGGGTGGCCTGGGCGCGCAGCGCCTCGCGCAAGGCCGGGCTGTCGCTCTGGCCACGCTGCAGTTCCACGCACAGCACCGGCACCTGCGCACCCGCCGGGCCAACGCCAACCAGTGCCGTGCGCGCCACGCCCGGCACGGTGTTGAACACCGGCTCCACCTGTTCGGTGTACAGCGGCCCCTGTGCGGTTTCCACGCGATGGGTCTTGCGGCCGCAGAACCACAGGCGGCCCTGCGCATCGAAGTAGCCCACGTCACCCATGCGATGCACCACGCGCGTGCTGCCATCGGCCAGCGTCTCGCGGATCTTCGCCGCCGCGGTGGCCTGCGGGCGGTTGAAGTAACTGTCGGTAGCGGTCGGTCCGGCCACGGTAATCTCGCCCACCTCGCCGGTGGCCAGCACGCGCGCCTGCGACCAGTCGGCCAACGGTGCGTCATCGATGCCGATGATGCGCACCTCATTCGGTTCAACCACGCTGCCCACGCAGGTACCGGCACCGGCCTCGGTGGCGGCACGGGTGCGCTCCAGCTCGCGGCCTTCCACCACCGCCACCGGCAGGCACTCGGTGGCGCCGTACGGGGTCCAGAACTGCGCATCGGCCGGCAACAGGCTGCGGATGGTGGCGACCACATCCGGCGGCACCGGCGCACCGGCCGAGGTCACCCGGGTCACCGTCGGCAACGGCCGGCCGTGACGGGCCAGCACCCGCATCAGCGCAGGCGAGCCAAACAGCTGGGTCACGCCGAAGCGCTGGATGGCGTCATGCAGGCGTGCCGGGTCGGCCTGTGCCGGCCGGGTCGGGTCCATGTCCGGGATCACCGAGGTCAGGCCCAGCGCCGGGTCGAACAAGGCAAACGGCGGGAAGGTCGGCAGGTCCACCCCGCCCGCTTCCATGCCAAAGGCACTGCCCAGCAGCTGGATCTGGCCGACGAAATGACGGTGGCGGTAGACCACGCCCTTGGGCACGCCGGTGGAGCCGCTGGTGAACAGGATCGCGGCCATGTCCTCGCCATCGGTGGCGGCCAGCATCGCCCCCCCGTTGGCACCGGCGCGCTCCAGCGCGGCCAGCGTGGTCCCGCCCCAGCCGAGGCGGCGGCCGACGGTGACCAGGCGGGTCGCCGAGGGCGCCCAGCGCAGCGCCAACCGCGCCACGTGTGCCAGCGGAATGCCAATGAAAGCCTCCGGCTGCGCCTCATCCAGGCACTGCTTCAGCGCGCGTTTGTCGATGCCCGGGTCGACCAGCACCGGCACCGCACCCAGTTTGAACAGGGCAAACATCAACAGGAAGAACTCCGGCGACGGCCGCACCATCACCACCGTGCGCACCCCGCGACCGATCCCGTAGCCTGCCAGGCCAGCCGCCATGGCGTCGCTGCGGGCGTCCAGCTGGCGGTAATCCAGGGTCACGTCGTAGGCGGCCATGCCGTTGCCGGCGCCACGGCGGCCCGGGCAGCGGATGGCGATCTGGTCGGGCCGTTCACGCGCCAGTTCAGGCAAACGGGCGGCAATATTGCAGGGTCGGTTCATCCGTTCATTGTCGCCGCTTACGGAATTTCTTGCGCGGCGGCCAACTTCGTGGAAAATCCGCACCCTCGTTCCTGATTCCGACTGCCGCCCGAGGCGGCTTGCCCATGCAACATCCCTGCATGACCTGCGGCGCCTGCTGCACCCAATACCGCGTGGCCTTCCACTGGATGGAATCGGACGAGGTCACCCCCGGCGGCGTACCGCACCAGCTGACCGAGGTGCTGGACCCGCATCGCCTGTGCATGCGCGGCACCCACTCCAAGCCGGTGCGCTGCGTGGCGCTGGATGCGCAGATCGGCGTGTATTCACGCTGCACCATCCACCCCAACCGGCCCAGCGTGTGCCGTGAGGTGGATGCATCGTGGGAGTACGGCAAGGCCAGCCCGCAGTGCGACAAGGCGCGCATTGCCTATGGCCTGGATCCGTTGACCCTGGCCGACTGGCGCTGGCGCGATGAAGCGGGCAACGACGACGACCACCCGGACGACAACGGCAACAGCCCGTCACCGCAGGCGCCGATCGCGGCGTAGTGGTAGTGCCGGCCGCTGGCCGGCAACCTCATGAACCCTTCGGGTGTGCCGACCAACGGTCGGCACCTACCCATGTCCTCTTCCGGTGGGTGCCGACCGTTGGTCGGCACACCTCAGATCGGGTTCTTGTCCAGGAACGCGCGGATTTCCGGCACCAGCACTTCGTGCTTGTCTTCCAGCACGTAATGCCCGGCATCCTCGAAGGCATGCACCTGGGCCTGCGGCAGCGCAGCCTGGAAGCCCTTCAGGAAGTGGTGGTCGAACACGAAGTCGCGCAGGCCCCAGCCGAGGAAGGCCGGGCGGTCGGCGAACGACGGCAGCGCTTTGCCGGCACGCTCCAGCAGCGACCAGGCCTTGTCGGCCGGCGACAGCGGGATGTCCTGCATGAAACGGATGGTGCTGATGCGATTGGCGTAGTTGTTGTACGGCGACACGTAGGCGCGGCGCACATCGGCCGGCATCTTCCGCTCCACACCCAGCCACGAGGCACCGGACGAGAACGCGTTGAAGGTGCGGATGATCCACTCGCCGATCTTCCAGTGGCGGCCCAGCGCGATCTGCCACGGCATCGTCTTCGCCGCCGGCATCGGGAACGCGGCGGTGTTGAGCACCACCAGGCGCTTCACCTGGTCGTGGTGCGACAGCGCCCAGCCGAAGCCGATCATGCCGCCCCAGTCGTGCACGGCCAGGGTCACCGGACCGGTGATGCCCAGGTGCTTCAGCAGCGCATCAAGGTCGTCCACGCGCGACTGCAGCGTGTATTCGTAGCGGCTGTCATCGGGTTTGTCCGACAGGCCCATGCCGATGTGGTCCGGCACGATGCAGCGGTACGTGTCCGACAGGCCGGCCACCAGCGTGCGCCAGTAATAGCTCCACGACGGGTTGCCGTGCACCATCACCACCACTTCGCCATCGCGCGGGCCTTCGTCGAGATAGTTCATCGACAGGCCGGGGCGGACCTCGAAGCGCTGCGGGTGGGCGGGGTAACCGGGAAGCTGGGACATCGGATCGCACCTGTAGAAAGGGCCGGTAGAACCGGCCCTTGGACACTTGGAAAAATCATCGCTGTCCGTCGCGAGCGATTGGCGAGGCAATCGCGCAGCAGGTCAGCGGTGACTTTTTTACCAGACCACTTCAGCCATCGAGCAGTTCAGGCCCGAGCCAATGCCCAGAAGCGCGATGCGATCGCCCTTCTTCAGCTTGCCCAGCTGCTTGAGCTTGCTCAGCACGATCGGCACCGAGGCCGGGCCGATGTTGCCGTGCTCGCCGAAGATGGTCATGACCTTCTTCGGGTCGATGCCGAAGTTCTTGATGAACGCAGCGGTGTGCGGCTGGCTGACCTGGTGGATGACGAACTGGTCCAGCTCTTCCACGGCCCAGCCCAAGGCGATCTTGGCGGCGCTGAAGGTCTTCTGCGCCAGCTTGATGCCTTCGATCAGCAGCAGGCGGGTGTCGGTGACCATGCGGTCCAGGTTGCCCAGGCACAGCTGGTTCCACTCGGTGGCCGAGCGGGTCACGCCACCCTTGTAGCGCGGCGCATCCGGCACCAGTTCCGAGCGCGCCATCACCATCGCGGCGGCGCCCGAACCCGTGGTCAGGGCGGCCAGCTCGTTGCGGAAATCGTCGGCGGTGACGTCCGGGGCGGTCATGCGCTCCAGGGTCTTCTCGTACACCAGGTTGGCGGTCTCGCCATCCACCACCAGCGCGTAGTCGATGTCGCCGCGCTCGATCATGCGCGCCGCGATATCCATGCCGTTGATGAAGGCCAGGCAGGCATTGGCGACGTCGAAGGTCATGCACTCGTCGCTGACGCCAAGGTTGCCCGACACGATGGAGGCGGTGGACGGCTCCAGGTAGTCACGGCTGACCGAGGTATTGACCAGCAGGCCGACCTGGGTCGCGGTGATGCCCGCGTCTTCCAGTGCCTTGCGGCCGGCCATGGTGGCGGCGTCCGACGCCAGCACGCCGTTGTCCCACAGGCGGCGTGCGTGGATGCCGGCGATGTCGCCGAGCACATCGGTGCGGATACCGAGGCGATCCAACGTCGGCTGCAGGCGTTCGTTGATTTCCTTGGTCGTCAGCGTATGCGGCGCGTCGACGTGTGCCAGGCCGGCGATCGAGACATTCTTGAAGAGCATCGAGGTTAGCGCCAAGGCTCAGGCAAAAGGGGGCGCTATTCTATAACCCCCGGGCTTTCACCGCATCTTTACGAATTCAGCCTTGCCCGTATGGTGAAGCGTTCAGCGCGGCGGGCACTGGAAGGCGGCGAAGCGCTGGCTGCCATCGGCCGGGGCCGCGGCGGCCTGCACGGCATTGGCGCCGGCGCTCGGGGCCTCGTTGCGGGCCAGGGTTTCCAGCTCTTCCTGCACCCGCAGCGGGTTGCGGTTGTAGAAGCCGACCTTGCTCTTCACGGTGACCACCACCTCGCCCTTGGCGATGCAGCCAGCGGGAACCGGGCCTGCCGGCAGCACGCGGGTCGCCTTGCCGGCCGGTTCGATCGGCACCCAGGTACAGGCGGTGACGGTGAGCAGCAGGGAGGAAAGCAGCAGAACGCGCATGGGCAGATCCTGGAAGGGTATGGGGGGATTCTGCCTGAACAGCCTGAATCGAGGGTAGCCGGTGGGTGGGGTCAGATCCCCCGCAGGGGGTCCTTGACCCCGCCTTCGGGTCACGGAGTTGCCGGCCAGCGGCCGGCACTACCAGAGCAAGGTTGCCGGCCAGCGGCCGGCACTACCCGGGGAGGCCTGCCCGCGGGGGCGGGCAGGCGCATCCCTTACTTCTTGACCGGATTGCCTTCGGCATCGATCACCGTCACCTCGCCCAGGTTCAGCGCGCGCACGGCCGCTTCGGTCTGCTTGAGGTCACCCACCACCACCCAGGTCAGCGCCTGCGGCTTGATCTCGGCGGCGGCCTGCTGCACCTGTGCCGGGGTCATCGCCTCGATCTCGGCCTTGCGGCGCAGCACGTAGTCATCCGGGCGCTTGAACTGCACGATCGAACCGATGGTCGACGCCACCGCGCTGGCGGTCTCATAGGCACCGGGCAGGCTCAGGGTCTGGATGTTGCGGATGCGGTTGACCTCGGCGGCGGTGGCCGGCTTGCTGCCGTCGGCGAACGCGGCGATTTCCTTGCGCATTTCCGCCATCGCCGGGCCGGTCTTGTCGATCTGCACCGGCGCGCTGGCCATCCACGGGCGCTGGCCCACCGAATTGATCGCGCTGCTGCGCGCACCGTACGACCAGTGCTTGTCCTCACGCAGGTTCATGTTCAGGCGCGAGGTGAAGTCGCCACCGATCACGCCGTTGGCGATATCGAAGCGGGTCGAGCTGGTGGCGCTGGACGGCGCGACCACCTGGCCGGCGAACAGGTTGGCCTGCACCGCGCCCGGCTGGTCGATCAGGAACACACGCGGGCCCTTCGGCAATGCGACGTCGGTCGCCGCCTTCACCTGCGGAGCATCGCCGGCAGCCTTCCAGTCGCCCAGCTGCTTGTCCAGCAGCGGCACGATTTCCGCCAGCGTGGTATCACCGACCACGATCAGGGTGCCGTTCTGCGGGCGCAGCCAGTCGTGGTGGAAATCAACCAGATCTTCGCGGGTCAGGCCGCTGATCGCCGCCTCATCGCCACTGCCGGTGAACGGAATGGCATACGGGTGGCCCTTGCCATACAGCAGTGGCGGCAGCACGCGCATCGCCACCGCACCCGGGTTGACCTTCTCCTGCTGGATGCCGGCGATCCAGGTCGCCTTGACCCGGTCGATCTCACCCTGCTCGAAGCGCGGCTCGCGCAGCAGGTCGCGGTACAGCGCCAGCGACGGTGCCAGGTTTTCCTTCAGTGCCGACAGGTCCACGCTCATCGAGTCTAGGCCGGCCGAGGCATCCAGGCTGGCGCCCAGCGCATCGGCAGCATCGGCGAAGGCCAGCGAGCCGAGCTTGCCGGCGCCTTCGGTCATCAGGCTCATGGTGAAGTTGGCGGTGCCCGGCTTGCGGCCCTGGTCGGCGCTGAAGCCGCCCGGGAACTGGTAGCTGAACTGCACCACCGGAATCTCATGGCGTTCGGCCAGGATCACCTGGGTGCCGTTCTTCAGCGTGGCGCGCTGCAGCGCCGGGAACTTCAGCTGCGGGAACTCGCGGGTCTGCGGTACGCCGGCCTTGCGGTCGACCTGCTCCGGCAGGGTGCTGTACTTGGGGTCCACCGCGGGAACGTTGAACGGCTTCGGCGCCTGGCTCGGGTCTTCCTTCAGCGCCACACGCTCACCCGGTGCGATCACCAGGGTGTGGCTGCCCTTGTCCAGCCACTGCGCGCCCAGCCGGCTCAGATCAGCGGCACTGGCCTTCTCGATGTTGGCCAGCGAGGTGCGGAAGCAGCCCGGGTCGCCGGTGAACACCGCGCACTCGGCCAGTGCGTCGGCCTTGCCGCCGAAGCCGCCGATGCGCTCGATGCCGCGGATGAAGCCGGCGCGGGCACCGGTCTTGGCGCGCTCCAGCTCGGCCGCGGTGGGGCCCTGCTTGATCAGGCGGTCCAGTTCCTCGTCGATGATCTTCTCGACCTTGGCCGGGTCCTGGCCCTGCTTGACCGTCGCCATGATCACGAAGTTCGAACCCAGCTGCGAGGTCGAAAGGCCCGAGGCGATGCTGTCCACCAGTTTGTCCTGGTGCTGCAGGCGCTGGCTCAGGCGCGAGGACTTGGCACCGCCCAGAACCTGCGCGAACAGCTGCAGCTGATCGACATCGGTGGTGCCGACCTGCGGCACGTTCCAGGCGCGGTAGATGCGCGCCTGCGGCACCTTGTCGGTCATCGTCTCGCGCGTGTCGGCGTTGCGCTTGGCCACGTTCACTGCCGGCTGCGCCATGGTCGGGCCAGCCGGGATGCTGCCGAAGTACTTGCCGACCTTTTCCTTGGCAGTGGCCAGGTCGATGTCGCCGGCCAGCACCAGCACCGCATTGTTCGGGCCGTACCAGGTGCGGAACCAGGTCTTCACGTCATCCAGCGACGCCGCGTTCAGATCGTTCATCGAACCGATCACGCCGTGGTGATACGGGTGGCCTACCGGGTACAGCGCCTTGTTGAGCTGGTCCCAGGCCTGACCGTAGGGCTGGTTCTCCCCCTGGCGCTTCTCGTTCTGCACCACGCCACGCTGCTCGTCCAGCGCCGCCTGGTCGATCGCACCGACCAGATGGCCCATGCGGTCCGACTCCATCCACAGCGCCATGTCCAGCGCGGTGGTGGGCACGTTCTCGAAGTAGTTGGTGCGGTCGGTATTGGTGGTGCCGTTCTGGTTGGTGGCACCGACCTGCTTGAACGGTTCGAAGAATTCGCCGTCGTGGTTTTCGCTGCCCTGGAACATCAGGTGTTCGAACAGGTGCGCGAAGCCGGTACGGCCGGCCGGTTCGTCCTTGCTGCCCACGTGGTACCAGACATTGACGGCGACGATCGGCGCCTTGCGATCGGTATGCACGATCACGCGCAGGCCGTTGGGCAGGGTGAACTGCTCATACGGGATATCGACCTTGGCCGGTGCGGCCGGCTTGGCCGCCAGCGCATGGGAAGGCACAAGCGTGCCCAGGGCGGTGCTGAGGGCGACGGCCAGCAGTGCAGCGCGCGGGCGAAGGGCGAGAGACATATCCGGATCCTTGGTCACATAGGTGAACCCCGATCCTAGCCTGCGCACGCAGCGGCAGGAATCGGCCAGCAGTCACTGGGGGTGTTTGCCCCTGTGCCCCATCCGCAGCGCCGATCTGCGCTGCCTGACCGGTCACAAGCGCCCGCCAGGACCGTCCGGACAGTGTCCGCAGCACATCGAATGGACAGGTGTCCGCCTACCGGACACTTCTCGACCAAACAAAAACTCTTGCAAATCAACAACTAAAAGTTGGCACGGGGATTGCTTGGTACTTCCTGCGCCAGGAAGGGCTTCAGATGAAAGCTGACTGAAGACTGAACAAATGCAGGAAACCGAAAATTTTCCTTGCAAGCCCAGAATTGGTGTACTACCTTACTACCACACCACTGATCACCAACACTAAACAGGCCCCGTCATGAACGCCAAGACCATTGCCATCGCCATCGCCCTGATCGCCGGCACCGCGGTTGTTTCGTCGGTGCAGGCCTCCGAATCCATCCAGACCCTGGCCACCGTGCAGGTCCGCCCGGCCGCCGACCAGCTGGCCCAGCAGGCCTGGGAACAGGCCAGCGGCATCCCGACCCTGGCCACCGTGGAAGTGCGCCCGAGCGCAGACCAGCTGGCCGAGCGCAATGGCTACGTTGCCGCCCCGGTTGCTGCCGCGATGCCGATCACCACCCTGGCCTCGGTGGAAGTGCGCCCGAGCCTGGAACAGCGCGTCGCCCTGGCCGCCGAAATGGAAGCCCAGCGCTACGCCGCCACCCTGGCTGCTGCCGCCACCAACGTCGCCAACTCGGTCATCGTCAACCTGCCGGCCCTGCAGGTGCGCCCGAGCGCCGCCGACCTGCAGGCCCTGGCCACCGAAACCGCCCAGGTCCTGCTGCGCCCGTAAGCGGTGCCGCCCTGCCCAGCGCAGGGCGTGCGCCGTAAAGGCGGCGGTCGTCGCAGGTACACTGCGCCGATGAATGCCGCGCCCCAGTTCCATGTGATCCTGTTCCAACCGGAAATCCCGCCCAACACGGGCAATGTGATCCGGCTCTGCGCCAACACCGGCGCGCAGCTGCACCTGGTCGAGCCGCTCGGCTTCGCACTGGAAGACAAGCAGCTCAAGCGCGCCGGCCTGGACTACCACGAATACTCGCGCCTGCAGGTGCACCCCGACCTGGACACCGCGCTGGCGCGGATCGCACCGAAGCGCTTGTTTGCCCTGAGTACGCGTGCCAGCGTGCGCTACGACAGCGTGGCCTTTGAAGATGGTGATGCGTTCCTGTTCGGCCCGGAAAGCCGCGGCCTGCCGCAGGACGTGCTCGATGCCTTGCCCGATGGCCGCCGCCTGCGCCTGCCGATGCGGCCGGACAACCGCAGCCTCAATCTTTCCAACACTGTTGCGGTGGTGATGTACGAAGCGTGGCGGCAGCACGGGTTTGCGGGCGGCGCGTAAACCGCCTCAGGTGAGTGTGGACCTGCTTCTGGTGGGTGCGGACCCTGGTCCGCACCGATGCCTGGTCGCGCGCTGAAGGAATGTGCCAACCAAGGTTGGCACCTACCAAAGGCAGGTCCAGGCCGCCGCCGAGAACCTCTGATGGCTGTGGATCGCTTCTGGAGGGTGCGGACCTTGGTCCGCACCGATGCCCGGTCGTGCGCTGAAGGAATGTGCCAACCAGGGTTGGCACCTACCAAAGCACATCCCAGGTCGTAGTGGCAGGTGCCATGTGCAGTAGATCCACGCCATGCGTGGATGGTGTTCCCCGCACCGCTCAGAACGCGCTGATGCCGGTCAGTTCGCGGCCGATCACCAGCTGGTGCACGGTCTCGGTGCCTTCATAGGTGATCACCGATTCCAGGTTCAGCGCATGCCGGATCGCTACATGCTCGGTGGTGATGCCGGCGCCGCCCAGCAGATCGCGACACTCGCGGGCGATGTCGATGGCCATGCGGCAGTTGTTCCACTTGGCCAGGCTGACCTGCTGCGGCTGCAGCTGGCCAGCTTCCTTCAGGCGGCCCAGCTGCAGCGCCAGCAGCTGCGCGGTGGTGATGCGGCGGGCCATTTCGGCCAGCTTGATCTGCGCGCTCTGCGTGGCCGCCAGCGGGCGACCGAACAGCACGCGTTCCTTGGCATAGCCCAGCGCTTCATCCAGGCAGGCAATGGCAGCGCCGATCGGGCCCCAGCTGATGCCGTAGCGGGCCTGGGTCAGGCAACCCAGCGGGCCCTTGAGGCCCTTCACGTTCGGCAGGCGGTGGCTGTCGGGCACGCGCACGTCGTCGAAGAACAACGCGCCGGTCAGCGACGCGCGCAGGCTCATCTTGTGCTTGATCTCCTGCGTGGTGAAGCCGGCCATGCCCTTTTCCAGCACGAAGCCCTGGATGCCGTCCTCGGTCTGCGCCCAGACGATGGCCAGATCGGCCACCGGGCCGCTGGTGATCCACATCTTGCTGCCGCTGATGCGCCAGTCGCTGCCATCGCGCACCGCGCGGGTCTTCATGCTGGCCGGATCGGAACCGCCGTGTGCCTCGGTCAGGCCGAAGCAGCCGATCAGCTCACCGCGCGCCATCGCCGGCAACCACTGCTGGCGTTGCTCCTCGCTGCCGTAGGCATAGATCGGGTACATGCACAGCGAGCTCTGCACCGAGACGAAGCTGCGCAGGCCCGAATCGCCGCGCTCCAGCTCCTGGCAGATCAGGCCATAGCTGACCGCACCGAGGTCGCCGCCGCCGTATTCGGCCGGCAGGGTGGCACCGAGCAGGCCCAGCGCGGCGATCTCCGGCACCAGCTCTGAAGGGAAGCGGGCCTGGTCGAAGGCATCGCCGATGATCGGCAGCACGCGCTCGTTGGTGAAGCGGGCGACGCTCTCCTGCACCGCGCGCTCTTCCTCGCTGAGCAGGGAACGGACATCGAACAGATCGTACGGATGCAAAGCCATGGCACTCACGCGCAGTCAGGACCCGGCCATTGTCGGTCATCCGCAAGCATCGCGTCTGGTAGGTGTGGACCTTGGTCCACACGGAAGCGGGTCCGGGCGGTGAAACAATGTGCCAACCAAGGTTGGCACCTACCCGGCCACGTGCATTACGCTGCACCGCAGCAATCATGACGTGAACATCGTCGATCTAGCTCGATCACGCGCGGCCCGGTACCCTGACACATTCAAACAACCGTTTCGCTCGTGGCTGCACGCGCGATTCCCAGGCACCGCCGGTGGCCCCGATGCCGGCCCTACCCACGAGTCATGCAATCGATGAGCGCTGAAGCCAACGCCCTGCCCCCGCGTGAAGTAATGGAGTTCGACGTGGTGATCGTCGGCGCCGGCCCCGCCGGCCTGGCCACCGCGATCCGCCTGCGCCAGCGCGCGATCGAAGCCGGCCGCGACCTGTCGGTGTGCGTGCTGGAGAAGGGCTCCGAACCGGGCGCGCACGTCCTGTCCGGCGCCGTGATGGATCCGCGCGCACTGACCGAACTGTTCCCGGACTGGGCCGAGCGCGGCGCACCGCTGAAGCAGAAGGTCACCCGCGACGAATTCCTGTTCCTCAGCGAAACCGGCGCACGCAGCACGCCCAATGCGCTGCTGCCGGAGTGCTTCCACAACGAAGGCAACTACATCATCAGCCTGGGTGAAGTGACCCGCTGGCTGGCGCAGCAGGCCGAAGCGCTGGAAGTGGCGATCTTCCCCGGCTTCGCCGCAGCCGAGGTGCTGTACGGCGACAATGGTGAAGTGATCGGCGTGGCCACCGGCGACATGGGCATCGAGAAGGACGGCAGCATCGGCCCGGCGTTCGAACGCGGCATGGCGCTGCAGGCCAAGTACACGATCTTCGCCGAAGGCGCACGCGGCCACCTCGGCCGCCAGCTGATCGCGCGCTACAAGCTCGATGAAGGCAAGGACCCGCAGGCCTACGGCATCGGCATCAAGGAACTGTGGCAGATCGACCCGGCCAAGCATGAGCCGGGCCTGGTGGTGCACGCCGCCGGTTGGCCGCTGGACAGCGACACCTATGGCGGCGCGTTTCTGTACCACGCCGACGGTGGCAAGGTCGCCATCGGCTACGTGGTCGGCCTGGACTACAGGAACCCGTGGCTGAGCCCGTTCGAAGAGTTCCAGCGCTTCAAGACCCATCCGTCCATCCGCAAGCACCTGGAGGGTGGCACCCGCATCGGTTACGGCGCGCGTGCGATCACCGCCGGTGGCCTGCTGTCGCTGCCCAAGACCGTGTTCCCCGGTGGCGCGCTGGTCGGCTGCGAGGCCGGCTACCTCAACGCCAGCCGCATCAAGGGCAGCCATGCCGCGATCAAGACCGGCATGCTGTGCGCCGATGCCGCGTTCGACGCGCTGGCCGCCGACCGCCAGCACGATGAACTGAGCGCCTACCCGAAGGCGTTCGAAGCCAGCTGGCTGTTCACCGAACTGCAGCAGGCCAAGAACTTCAAGCAGTGGTTCAAGAAGGGCCAGACCGTGGCCACGCTGATGACCGGCGTGGAGCAGTGGCTGCTGCCAAAGCTGGGCGTGCGCAATCCGCCGTGGACCCTGCACCGCACGCAGCCGGATCACGTCTGCCTGGAGCCGGCGGCCAAGCACACCCGCATCGCCTACCCGAAGCCGGATGGCGTGCTGACCTTCGACCGTCTCAGCTCGGTGTTCCTCAGCAGCACCAACCACGACGAGAACCAGCCCAGCCACCTGACGCTGAAGGACCCCAGCATTCCGGTGAAGGTGAACCTGGCCGAGTACGCCGGCCCGGAAGCCCGCTACTGCCCGGCGGGTGTGTACGAGTTCGTCGGTGAAGCCGACAACGCGCGCCTGCAGATCAACGCGCAGAACTGCGTGCACTGCAAGACCTGCGACATCAAGGACCCGACCCAGAACATCGTCTGGGTGACCCCGCAGGGCGGTGGCGGCCCGAACTATTCGGGCATGTGATTGCTCCGGGCTGCGACCGCGTGTCGCAGCCCACCTGCCCCGCTGCGTCGCTATCCTGCCCGCCCATGCGTGCCTTCCGCCTGCTCATCACCATTGCTTTGGCCCTGGCGGCCACGGCCTGCCAGCGTCCGCCTGCGGCACCGGCCACGCCGGAACAGGCGCAGCAGCAGGCCATGCAGCGCGCGTTCGAGCTGTGCGCCGGCTGCCACACCGTGCAACCTGGTGGCATCCACCGCTTCGGACCCAATCTGCACGGCGTGATCGGCCGCCGCGCTGGCAGCCTGCCGGACTATGGCTATTCCGACGGCATGCGCCGCGCCGATATCACCTGGACCGCGCAGACCCTGGATGCGTTCCTGCAGTCGCCCACCCACGTGGTGCCCGGCACACGCATGTACAACGCCTTCCCCAGCGCCGAACGCCGCGCGCTGGTGATCGCCTACCTGCAGCAGCAGTCGGCTCAGTGAGCCAGGCGCTGCAGTTGTTGCTGCAGCCGTGCCACAAATTCCGCCACTGCCGCGAACAACGGCGCCACATCGGCTTCCGCCGCATCCTGCAGACGCTCCACCAACGCATTGGCCTGCCCGGCCAGCACTGTCGCTCCCACCGCGCCCAACCCACCGGCCTGACGATGCAGGTGCAGTGCGGCCGCCTCGCGATCTCCAGCCTGCAGCGCGCGCTGCACGGCGGCAAGATCGCCCTCGCTGGCCTGCAACAGGCTGTCGCGCAGCTGCTCGGCCACCGCACGTGAGCCGAAGCGCCGCTGCAGGCTGTCCAGATCGGGCAGCGTCCCACCATCGTCGGCAGCGGACCCGGCCTGCGGCTCCTCGAACGACTGTCCCTGCGCCTGCGGCAACCAGCGCAGCAGTGCGGTACGCAGCGTGGCCAGTGACAGCGGCTTGGCCAGCACTTCGTCCATGCCGGCCTCGCGGCAGCGCCGTGCATCGTCATCCAGCACGCTGGCGGTCAGCGCCAGCACGGTCAGCCGCGGCTGGCCGTTGCGGCCCTCGCGTTCGCGCAGCAGGCGGGTGAAACCGAAGCCATCGAGCACCGGCATCCGGCAGTCGGTGATCACCAGATCGAAACTCTCCGACGACAGCCGATCCAAGCCCTGCTGGCCGTCACCGACCATCACATGCGGCACCCCCAGCTGCTGCAGTCGCCAGGCCATCATCGCCTGGTTGGTCGGGTGGTCTTCGATCACCAGCACCCGCGCCTGGCGCAGCGCCGGCGGCAGCAGCGAGGCCTGTTCCTGCTCGGCGACCAGCGCTTCCACATCACCGCTGCCGGCTTCCACCAGCGACAGCCGCACCTCGGCGCGGGTCCCTTCGCCCAGCGTGCTGTGCAGCTCCAGCTCGCCGTCCATCATCTGCACCAGGCGCTGGCAGATGCTCAGGCCCAGGCCGGTACCCCCATGGTCGCGCTGGATGTAGGCACCGGCCTGGGTGAACGGCGCAAACAGGTGCTGCAACTGTTCCGGCGCGATGCCGATGCCGGTGTCGGTGACGCTCAGGCACAGCGGCTGGCTGCCGTCTTCGGCGGTCGGCCCCAGCACGTCCAGCTGCAGCCGCACTTCGCCGCGCACGGTGAACTTGATGGCGTTGCTGAGCAGGTTGAACACGATCTGGCGCAGGCGCACGCCATCCACTTCGTGCGCGGCCGCCAGCTGCGGGTCGATCTGCACGTGCAGGTCCAGCCCACGTGCACTGGCCTGCGCCGACAACAACCGGCACACGCTTTCCAGCAATGGCCGCAGCGGCTGCGGCACCGGTTCCAGGCGCAGCGCGCCGGCCTCAAGCCGCGAGTAGTCAAGAATATCGTCGAGGATCTGCCGCAGCATCTGCGCCGAATCCTCGATCACCCCGAGGATGCGCTGCTGCTCGGCATCCAGCGGCGAATGCGCCAGCACTTCCAGCATGCCCAGCACGCCACTCATCGGCGTTCGGATTTCATGGCTCATGGTCGCCAGGAAACGCGACTTCGCCTCCGCCGCCTGTTCGGCGTCAGCCTTGGCCGCAGTCAGGGCCTCGGCCTGTGCACGCGCCTCGCTGACATCCACCCAGTATCCACTCCAGGTGACCACGCCCGCTTCCGCCGCATAGGGATGGGCCTGGCTGCGCACCCAGCGCGCGCCGGTGCCTTCAGGTCGCAGCCGGAACTCGAGAACAAGCGGTGCGAACTGGCGCGCCGCCTGCTCGACCGCATGCAGGATGTGCTCGCGGTCGTCTTCCTCGATGCGCTCCAGCAGGCACATTGCATCCTGTTCGGCCTGCTGCCGGCTGATCCCGAACAACGCCTGCAGGTCACCGGCAATGAACGGGAAGCTGAGGGTTCCGTCTGCCGCGCGGCGAGCCTGATAGACCACGGCGGGCAGGTTGTCGGTGACTTCGGCCAGGCGCTGTTCCAGGTGACGCCGTCCGGCCACCTCGCGGCGCAGCCGCCAATGCCCGATGGCATGCACCAGCAGCGCGGTGAGCAGCACCAGCAGCAGCGGCACGCCCCAGCGCATCGCGCTGTTCCAGTCCAGGCCGTTGCGGTACTCGACGGCCAGCCAGTCCCCGCGCAGGGCCTCGCGCTTGCGCGGCGTCATCTGCAGCAGCAGGCGGTCGAAGGTGGTGGCCAGGGCGGCATGGCGGCGCTCAACCGCCAGCACCAGCTGATCGTTGAAACCTGCCGGTGCCGCCACCTGCAGGCGCCCCGGGAAGCGGTTGCGCAGCAGATGGTCAACCAGTGCCAGGTTGCCTACGTAGGCATCGGCATCGCCATTGATCAGGCGCTGCAGGGCCTGTTCCGCGCTGCGTGCCGCGATGATCCGCGCCTGCGGCGCCTGCTGCAGCACATAGCCACGCACACGTTCCGGATCGGACAGCAGCACCCGCTTGCCCTGCAGGTCGGACAGGCCCAGCAACGCCGGGCTGTCACTCCGGCTGACGATCACGTTCGGCACGCTGATGAAGGGCTGGCTGAACACCCAGTCCGGGCCCAGGTAGCGAGAATCGGCAGGAATGCCCATCACCGCCTGCAGCTCGCCGCGGCGCGCCTTCTCGCGCACCTCGTACCAGTCATGGCTGTTTTCCACCTGCAGGTTGGCGCCAGCCTGCAGCAGGCGCTGCAGGTATTCGCTGGCCAGGCCACTGGGTTTGCCATCCTGGTCCGCGAACGACAGCGGCGCCGCGTTCGGCGCGAAGCCGATCTTCAACGGCTGCTCCAATACCCGTTTCTCGGCCTGGCTCAACGCCAGCTGTGCCGATGCCGACCACTGCGGAGGTGGCAGCCAGCGCTGCACCAGCGCATCGCGCTGGGCCTGGCTGGTCGCAGCCAGTGCCAGGTCCAATGCTTCGGCCAACGGCTGCTTGCTGTTGGGAACACCGAAGTGCAGCCGTTCGGGCGGCAGATCGCTGGGACGCAGCAGCACGACCCCCTGCAGGTCCTCGCGTGCGATCAGTTCGGTGGCCACGTAGGCATTGCCGATGTAAACGTCGGCCTTGTCGTCTCTGACCATCTCCAGCGCCGCCAACGAGCTGTTTGCGACAAGCTGTCGTGCCCGGGGAAAGCGCGCCCGCACCTGCGGGCCGGTCAGGAAGTCCTGCTCGATCACCACCCGCAGTCCATCCAGGTCGGGGATATCGGAGGCACGCAGGTCATCCGGGCGTCCCACCAGGGCCAGCGGTGCCTCGCCATAGGCGGCGGTGTAGACCATGCAGCGGGTGCGGTCGGCACTGAGACCGACATTCATCACTACATCGATCTCGCCACGACATGCCGCATCCAGCACGGATGTCCAGTCGGGATAGCGTCGTGCCTCCACCTTCACGCCCAGCTGACGGGCGATAAGCGACAGATAATCCGGCCCCAGCCCGATCTGCCGACCATCACGGAGGGACTCGAACGGCGGCCAGCCGCTGTCATACTGGCCCACAACGATGCTTGGATGCGCGGCCAGGTACTCGCGCTGCAGGGGAGTGAGCGGCAGCAGTCCTGGCACGGCCTGTACCGGTGCGGCAGGCAGCACCAGCACGGCCAGCAGCAGGACCAGCCCGCGAACAGCCCAGCTACGCATCGGCGTCGATCTCCTAGAATCCTGCCAGGAACCGCGATGGTCGCGGTCCGGCGTGCCCGGTGGCCATACTAGAGCATGAGCTTGCGCATCATCATCGCAGACGACCACCCGGTGGTCCGTATCGGTACCCGTGCCGTTATCGAATCGAGCGGGGTGGGCCGCGTGGTCGGCGAAGCCGACAGCGCGCAGGCGCTGATGGCCCTGCTCGGCAGCCAACCCTGTGACCTGCTGGTCACCGACTACTCCATGCCGGGCAGTCCCCAGGCCGACGGCTTCGCCATGATCGGCATGATCCGCCGCCGTTATCCCGACCTGCCGGTGCTGATGCTCAGTGTCTCCAACAACCTGGCGATCCTGCGCATGGTGCTCGACAGCGGCGTGCTCGGCCTGGTCGACAAGAGTTCGTCGATGGACGAACTGCCACAGGCCATCCAGGCGGTCTACCGGGGCCAGCCCTACATCAGCCGCAGCCTGCGCGAGCGGGTCGAGGCCGCTGGCAGCTGGCGCATGCGCGAGGGCGACGGCAAGCCACTGTCGCCACGCGAGGTGGAGGTGCTGCGGCTGCTGGGCACCGGCATGACCGTGAAGGAAATCTCGCTGCAGCTGCACAAGAGCGTCAGCACCATCAGCCGGCAGAAGGGTGACGCCATGCTCAAACTGGGCCTCAAGGGCGACGCCGAGCTGTTCGATTACCTGCGCGACGGCAAGATCTGAGAGCCAGATCACACAAGAAGGGCAGCTGCCATCGCCCTCTTTGACCGGCCGCCGATCTGTGCCAAGATGGTCCGGCATGAGTTCTCAATGCGAGGTCGAAGGAATCGACCGGCTCATGTCCTCGCTCCCGTCCCTGGTGGACGTGGCGCGGTTTCCTGCCGGCCGTCTGGCCCGGCAACGCTGACCATGGAGAGGCGCATGCATCATCCCCCCAAGCTACGTTGGACCCTGCCGTTGCGGCCTCTGCGCGCATTCGCGGCGTGCCTGCTCGTCTCTCTTTCCGCTGCCGCCTGCAGCGCCGCCGATCCGGCCCCCTCGTCCTCCCAGCCCGGCGCCCCTGCGCAGGCTGCCAATGCGCCCCGACAGGATGTTGCCCCGATGCAGACCCCCACCCCCGATGCCGCCACCACCCCGCCCGACGCGCCGACCGTGATGTATTTCACCTACCAGGTGGACGGCGATGGCGCGACCTCCTATGAGGTCCAGAACGGCAGCGTGGCGACCTTCTGGTTCGGCCACACCTTCACTCTCGATGGCACCACGTACTACACGGGTTTCTCCTGGGATACCCGCGAGCACTACGGCAAGCCGGGCGAGCAGACGCCGGCCGGTCCGGATGACCGCGCCAACCTTGCCGAGGCCACCTTCGTGCTGGCCGGCACCGACGCCAGGAAGCCATGGAAGTTCCGTGGCCAGGAATGGACCATCGGCGCACTGGGCGCGTACGACAAGGCCGACGATGTCGATACCCGGCGCAAGCCGCTTGAACATCGCACGGCCGATGGTCGCCTGCTGCTGGCGGTGCCGACCAGCAGCTTCGACCGCGGCATCAGCAGCACCGGCTATGCGCTGCTGCTGTTCAACCCCAGGCGCAGCGAAGACGACGTGGACAGCAAGGTCTGGCGCTATGTCGGTTCAGTGCGCTCGGGTGAGGACAACAGCGCCGCCTGCGACGACGGCAACGTGATGCCCTGCACCGACAGCGATGGCGAACTGGCCTTCGCTGCCGACGGCAACGGCCTGCCGCGACTGACAGTGACCTTCAAGGGCACCACCATCGAAGGCCCCGGCAAGACCCGCGCACTGGGTGCCGGCGACGCCGTGCACTACACCTTCGACAGCGCGACCCAGCAGTACGTCGCGCCCTGATAGCACCCGCCACGCGCGGGTTCCCTGTTGACCGACATGTTCTTGACTCACGGATGAGTCCGGTTGGCGATTCGCGGCACGCGCCGCTCCATCAACCCCGAGGAAAACGTCATGGCACAGCATGACTACAGCAGAAAGGAAGTCCTGGACATCGTCGAGCAGGTCGCCAGGCAGAAGGGCATCCCTGTGGATGACTTCATGCGTTTCGCGCACATCGAGACCGGCGGCACCTTCAACGAGCGCGCCCACAACACCTCATCCGGCGCCAAGGGCCTGTTCCAGTTCGTGCCCGGCTCCGCGCGCCAGTACCACCTGACCGGCCACGAGTTCGACCCCACCCGCAACACCGAAGCGGCCGCGCAGATGTACCAGGACAACCTGGACTCGATGGCGCGCCGCAACGAGCGCACCGGCAACCCGTACCTGTCCGGGGGCAACACGCCCACCGGGCTGGACCTGTACCTGGCCCACCAGCAGGGCAGCGCCGGCTACGGCTCGGTGCAGACTGCCATTGCCACCGGCACCTTCGGTGTGGTCCGCAACAGCCACGGCGACGAGATCAACATGCGCCGCAACGTGCTGAACCAGATCGGCTCCGACGCGAAGGCGCTGACCGGCCACACCCTGGCCGAGATGCGCGGGATGAACGACGGCGACCTGGCGCGGACGTTCTCCAGCTATTACATCCACAAGTACGCAGCGATCAGCATTCCGGAAAAGAACATCGAACCGCAGGCGGTAGTGCAGGGCCAGGGCCAGACCCCGGCAGCACCTGCACAGGCCAGCGCAGCCGTGGCGGCGGGTGCAGCCACGCTGGCGGCAACCGCAACGGCAGCTGCCACACCGAAGCCAGGCATTGAACTGCAGGCCGCCTACGAGGCCGGCGTGAAGTACGACGACGTCAAGTACGCCATCAACATTCCGGGCCACGCGCTGTACGTACCGGGCAAGACCGGCAAGAACGTGGAGCAGGGTTACATCGACTGTTCCGGCTGGGTCGGCACGCTGCAGAACCGGACCATGGACGAGATCAACCAGAAGGCCGGGCACGCGGTGTTCAGCAAGGCTGATCGCATCGACCTGGGCAACCTCGGTTCCGGTGGCATCGTGCGCAAGGCGTTCGACCAGTCCGGTGTGCTGCTTGACCGCGACGCGATCCTGAAGCCCGATGCGCTGAAGGAAGGCATGATCATCGGCCTGGATACGGCCAGGACCCGCCATGAGCACTGGAACGGCATCGACCACATCGTGATGGTGGTGCGCGACCCCAACACCGACAAGCTGCTGATCAGCCAGTCCACCGGCAGCAAGGGCGTGCACACCATGCCGGTCGAGGACTACCTCAAGCAGGTGAAGGACCACCCGAACTGGAAGCTGTACGCCTCCGATCCGCTGTCCAAGGCGCGCGACCTGCTGGAAAACCGCACCCACTCGCACGAGCAGAGCCAGGGCAAGCCTGCGGCCGAGCACAAGGCCGCTGCCACGCCGCACGCCGAACTGTACAAGCAGGGCGCGCACAGCGAGGGCGTGCGCAAGGTGCAGGAGCAGCTGGGCCACCTGGGCTACGTCGGCGCCGACGGCAAGCCGCTGGTCGAAGATGGCCGCTTCGGCCGCAACACCGACACGGCAGTGCGCCAGCTGCAGAAGGACAACGGCCTGGTGGTCGATGGCATTGTCGGGGCGAAGACCCTGGAGGCAATCAAGGACGCACGCGAACGGCCGTTGCTGAACGACGAGCGGCACCCGGGCAATCCGTTGTTCATCCAGGCCAGCAAGGGTCTGGAACTGCTGCCGGCCGGGACCTTCAAGGACCGCCACACGCTGGAAAGCGCTGCTGCGGCTTTGACCAAGGAGGCGCATGCCGCCGGCCTGCAGCGCATCGACTCGGTGGTGCCCAGCCCGAACGGTGAGCGCCTGTTCGCCGTGCAGGGCACCATCGGCGACCCGGCCGCCAGCCGCGTGGCGGTGGAGACCCGTGCCGCCAGCGAGCAGAGCCTGGCGCTCAGCAGCGGTGCCGTGCAGGGCGCGCCGAACGTGCTGCATCAGCAGCAGGACGCCCAGCAGGAGCAGGCCCGGCAGGCCCAGAAGGCGATGGGCGTCTAGGCCCGCGGCGCCTTGGGAGAGAAGGGAGGGCCACGTCCGCGTGGCCTTTTCCCTTTCTGCCAGCTGAGCGGCCGAGGCCGCTTTCAGCCTTGCTTCATGCCGCCTGCCGCTAGATGAATGCGCAAGCCGCACGGTGGACCAGGCAATGTTCCGGCAATGTTGGAACGCCAGCGTGGACATCACGGCAGCCGGGGCGTCCCGCGCCCTCCCTGCCCAGCGTGGCATGCACCTCACAGGAGAACGAACATGCTCAGTACTTCCGCACTCAGCTTCCGTGGTCTGGCGATGGCCCTGGCACTGCTGGCCGGTGTCGCCGTGGTCAGCGATGCCAGCGCGATGTCGAGGAAGGACAAGCGCACCCTGGTCGGCGCCGTGGTCGGTGGCGTGGCCGGCAACCTGCTCTCCAACGGTGATCCCGCTGCCACGGTCGGCGGTGCCGTGGCCGGCGGCGCGATCGGCAACCTGACCACCTCCGACCGCCGCGACCGTCGTTACTACGACAATCGCCGTTACGACGACCGCTACGATCGCCGATACGACCGTGGCTACTACCGCAGCGGCTACTACGACCGCGGTGACGACCGTCGCTGGCAGCGCGAGCGCTACTACGACAACCGCTACTACCACGACCGCGGTCGCCATCGCGGCTGGTAAGCAGCGCGGCATCCCCCATGCCGATGCACGGACGGGCGGGTCGATGACCCGCCCGTTTGCGTTGGCCGCGTGCATGGCGTTGAATGCGCAGCCTTGGATGTGACTTTCCCCACTGGGGCTGCGGCATGACTTCTTCCTCCCACCGCGTGCAGGGCCTCAACAACGACGAGGTTGCTGCCGATTGGCCACCGATCAGCACCGCAGACCTCGCGTGGCTGCGCCAGCGCTTTCCGCAGCTGGATGCGGGCAGCCAGCCGCACTGGCACAGTCCTCGACCGTTGTCGGCCGCCGCCATCGTCAATGGCACGCGCGGACCGGTGTTCATCAAGCGCCACCACCACAGCGTTCGCAGCGCCGCCTGCCTGGAAGAAGAACACCACTTCATCGCCCATCTCGCTGCCGCCGGCGTACCGGTGGTGCAGGTGCTGGCGGCAACCGATGGCCACACCGCAGTAGAGCACGGCGAATGGACCTTCGAACTGCATGCCGTGGGCGTGGGCGAGGACCTGTACCGCGATGCCGTGTCGTGGTCGTTGCTGACCGATGTCGCGCAGGCCGGCGAAGCCGGCCGCATGCTGGCCCGGCTGCACCGTGCCGCCGCCAGCTATCACGCGCCACAGCGCAGTACCCATCTGCTGGTCGCGCGCGACGATCTGATCCGCGCCGACGATCCGATCGCGGCCATCAAGGCGGGGCTGCACAAGCGCCCCGGGCTGGCCCGCTATCTCGCGCGCATTCCCTGGGAAGCGCAGCTGCAGCGCGACGTGCTGCCGTGGCATGCCGGCCTGGCCGAGCGCCTGCGCGACGAGCCACGGCTGTGGGCGCACAACGACTGGCATGTCTCCAACCTGCTGTGGCGCGACGGGCAGGTCAGCACCGTGCTGGATTTCGGCCTGGCTTCGCCCACCAGCGCACTGTTCGACCTCGCCACCGCGATCGAGCGCAACGCAGTGGCGTGGCTGGAACTGGAGCGCGGCATGGAGGCGGTGCGCATCGACATCGCACTGGCGTTGCTCGACGGCTACCGCGAGGTGCTGCCGCTGTCGGCGGCACGCGTGCAGCTGCTGGCCGACCTGCTGCCGATGGTCCATTTCGACTTCGCACTGTCCGAAGTGGAGTACTTCGAAGGCATCACTGGCTCCACCGCAAACGCGGATGTGGCGTGGCAGCCCTTCATGCTGGGGCACCCGGTGTGGTTCCACAGCGCGCCGGGGCAGGCACTGCTGCAGGCGCTGCACGCGGCAGCCTGAAGGGCACCGGCTCGCAAATCCGTACCATTTGTAGTGAAATGGTCACCTGAAGCGGGGGTGCCTGGATCTGCCAGGCTGAGAGAGTCCCTTGGAACCTGATCCGGTTTGCACCGGCGTAGGGAGCTTTGAGCCGCAGCCACACCCCCCGTCATGGGCCGGTGCACCTGCGCGCCGTCGCTTCGTCTCCCTTGTTGTCCGAAGACGAACCGAATGAACCGCTGCCTGCGCCCCACCCTGCTCTCCCTCGCCCTCTGCGCCGCCTTGCCGCTGCATGCCAGCGAGGCCGACGCTGCCACCGATGCGGCTGCCACCGGCGCCGAGCGCTCGCCCACCGAACTGGCGGCAGTGCGCGTGCAGGCCGGCAAACCCAAGGCCGATACCTCACGCGTGAACGCCTTCGGTGGTGGGTCCTGGAAGGACACCCCGGCCTCGGTGAACGTGCTCGAGCGCGACTACCTCGACCGCCGCCAGGTGCGTTCGCTGTCCGAGCTGGCCAGCAACGATGCCTCGCTGGGTGATGCGTATGCGCCGGTGGGCTACTACCAGAACGTCGCCATCCGCGGCTTTGCGCTGGATGCCGCCACCGGCTACCGCTTCAACGGCCTGTCCATCGCCGGCGAACAGCGCCTGGCGCTGGAGAACGTGCAGTCGGTTGAGATCCTCAAGGGTGAAGCCGGCCTGGCCGCGGGTGTGATGGCGCCCGGCGGGATCATCAACTACATCGGCAAGCGCCCGGCCGAAGTGCGCACCGCCACGCTCGGTACCGACTCGGAAGGCTCGCGCTACGTCGCCGTCGATGTCGGCCACTGGATCACCCCGCGTTTCGGCCTGCGCCTGAATGCCGCATGGGATTCCAGCAATTCCTACGTCGAGCACGCCGATGGCCGTCGCAACTTCTACTCGCTGGCCGCCGACTGGCTGATTGGCGAACGCGGCAAGCTGGAAGTGGATGCCAACTACCAGACCAGCTCGCAGCGTTCGGTGTCCGGCTACCAGCTGCTGGGCGCGCGTGAGCTGCCGCACGGCGTGGATCGCGAATTCCTGCTCGGCTACCAGCCGTGGCAGCGCCCGGTGGATATCGCCAGCACCAACATCACCGCGTTGCACACCTACGACTTCAACGATGCCTGGCAGTCGCGCGTCTCGGTCGGCCACAGCCGCTCGGTGATCGATGACAACGTCGCCTTCGCCTACGGCTGCTACTACGCCACGCAATGCGCCGATGGCAGCGTGCCGGGCAACTACTTCGCGCCCAATGGCGACTACGACGTCTACGACTACCGCAGCCCGGACGACACCCGCCGCAACCAGCAGGCCCGTGCCGAGCTGCGTGGCCGCTTCGAGACCGGCAGCGTCGGCCACCAGCTGACCCTCGGTGCCGATTACTTCCGCCGCACGGTAGACAAGCGCCCGAGCGTCAACGAGTACGTCGGCACCAGCAACATCCACGACGCACAGGTGCCGGTGTTCGCGCCGTCGCCGAAGATGCCAGGGCCGTCCGCACGACGCCTGGACAGCCGCCAGACCGCATTCTTCGCGCTGGACCGGATGAGCTTCGGTGATGACTGGCAGTGGCTGGCCGGCGGCCGCTTCGTGCGCCTGGACGAGCGTGCCTACGACAAGCGTGGCACCCCGCAGCGGCACAGCCGCCTGTCGCGTTTCCTGCCGCAGACCGCCGTGGTGTGGAAGGCTACCGACCAGCTCAACGCCTATGCCAGCTACGTGCGCGGCATCTCGCTGGGCCAGGAAGCGCCGTTCTGGACCAGCAACGCCGATACCTTCCTGCCGTCGGTGCAGTCGCGGCAGCTGGAAGTGGGCGTGAAGTACGTGCCGGTCGAGGCGCTGACGCTGGGCGCAGCCGTGTTCCGCATTTCGCAGCCGTACCAGTACGCCAAGCCCGACAACAGCGAGGTCGGCTACAGCTTCGTCGAGGAAGGCACGCAGACCCACACCGGCCTGGAGTTGACCGCCAATGGCCAGCTGACCGATGCGCTGCAGATCGTGGCCAGCGCCAGCATGCTGCAGGCACGTGCGCGCGACACCGGCACGCCGGCCTATGAAGGCCATCAGCTGGTGAACGTGCCGAAGGTGCGCGCCAGCGTGCACGTGGCTTATGCGCTGCCGTTCGTGCAGGGCCTGGATGTGACCGGCGGCTGGCGCTATGCCGGTGCCAACGTTGCCCGCGCCGACGGTGGCGTGCGCGCACCGGACTACTCGGTGTTCGACGCTGGCCTGCGTTTCCAGCATCGCCTGCACGAGCGCGCGGTGACCTGGAACCTGTCGGTGGACAACGTGTTCAACCGCTTCTACTGGCGCGACACCGGCAGCAGCGGCGGTGACTACTACCTGTTCCCCGGCGCACCGCGACAGGCCCGCCTGTCGGTGACGTTCGCGCTGTGAGCGGCGTCATGCTCGAGTGGACCGCCGCGCTGTGCAGCATCCTCGGCGTCTGGCTGATGGCCAAGCGCCGGCTGGTGGCGTGGCCGGTCGGCCTGCTGTCGGTGACGCTGTACGGGCTGGTCTTCGCCGAGGCCAAGCTGTACTCGGACACCCTGCTGCAGGTCGCCTTCGGTGGCTTCCTGGTCTACGGCTGGCTCAACTGGCGGCAGCACGCCGCCGACGAGGGCAGCGTCCGCATCGTGCCACTGGCACGCGGCAAGCTGCTGCGCGACCTGGCCATCGGCCTGTGTGGTGGCGTAGCGCTGGGTGCGGCCATGCACACCTTCACCGATGCCGCGCTGCCGTGGCTGGACGCGATGCTGACCGCGCTGAGCCTGGTCGGCCAGTGGTGGCAGGCACGCCGCCACGTGGCCTGCTGGTGGGTGTGGATCGCGGTGGACGTGGTGTACGTGGGTGCGTACCTGTTCAAGTCGCTGCACGTGACCGCCGCGCTGTACGTGTTCTTCCTCGGCCTGGCCGTGTTCGGGCTGCGCGCATGGAGCGCGGCAGCCCGTGAACCACAGGTAGCAACGCAGTAGCGCCACGCCATGCGTGGCCGGGGCTTACCGGTAGTCGCCAACCTTGGTTGGCGCGCGTGCCGACCAAGGTCGGCATCTACCCAACACATCCACGCAGGGCGTGGATCTACTGCACCCGCAAGATCAGTAGCGCCACGCCATGCGTGGCTTGGGCTACCGGTAGTCGCCAACCTTGGTTGGCGCACGCCTGCCGACCAAGGTCGGCATCTACCCAACACATCCACGCAGGGCGTGGATCTACTGCACCCGCAAGATCAGTAGCGCCACGCCATGCGTGGCTGGGGTTTACCGGTAGTCGCCAACCTTGGTTGGCGCACACCTGCCGACCAAGGTCGGCATCTACCCGGCGCATCCACGCATGGCCTGAATCTACTGCACCCGCAAGATCAGTAGAGCCACGCCATGCGTGGCTGGGGGCCTACCGGTAGTCGCCAACCTTGGTTGGCGCACACCTGCCGACCAAGGTCGGCATCTACCCAACACATCCACGCAGGGCCTGAATCTACTGCACCCGCAAGATCAGTAGAGCCACGCCATGCGTGGCTTGGGCTTACCGGTAGTCGCCAACCTTGGTTGGCGCACGCCTGCCGACCAAGGTCGGCATCTACCCGGCGCATCCACGCATGGCCTGAATCTACTGCACCCGCAAGATCAGTAGAGCCACGCCATGCGTGGCTGGGGGCCTACCGGTAGTCGCCAACCTTGGTTGGCGTGCGCGTGCCGACCAAGGTCGGCATCTACCAGACGCATCCACGCATGGCGTGGATCTACTGGGTAAGCAGCAGGCCCAGCCGCAGCGGCTGGCGCATATCTGCCGGTGGCGCGGCCTGCAACGGCGCGGACTGCAGGGTCGCGCGCAGGTCGGCGTCGACCTGGGCGTCGCCCAGGCTGTCGAATTCGAGTTTCGAAATGCGGCCATCCGCCGCGATCCACACGCTCACCGGCAACGGCGTCGGTGCATCCGGGTGTGCCTGCAGCCATTCCAGCACGCGCTGCGCCTGCGGATCCTGTTCCTGCTGCAGACGCTGCTGCAGCTGGCCGCCCACGGCGGCGGCATAGGCCATCCAGTGTGCAGGGGCTTCCTGCGCGGACACCCCGGCGCTCCCCAATGCCAGCGCACCGAACAATGCAGCCAGCGGCCGCCACCAGCGGCGTGCGCCGGTTGTGTTCCTTGCCATCGCCATCGCCCGCTCCTGCGCTCTCATCCAACGGCTGATGGTCGGCGCGGTAGATGACAGGCAGATGGCGGTCGGCACTCCCCGGCGCGATCAATCGCCCAGGTCGGCCAGCACCTTGCGCGAGGGCGCGAAGAAGGTCACGCCGGTGGTGGCGGTGGAGAAGTCGAGAATGCGGTCATGCAGCGGCGCGGGATTGCCGATGAACATGCGCTCAAGCATCTTTTCGATCACCCACAGGCGGCGCGTGTAGCCGATGAAGTAAGTGCCGTACTCGCCACGCCCCGGATTGGCGAAGGGCATGTTGTCACGCAGGATCTCGTGCTCGCCGTCGGCATCCTCGATGGTGCACAGCGTCTTGTGCGATTTCTGCGCATCGGCCGGTGCATCGTCCAGCTCGATGTTGTCGTGCTTGGTGCGGCCGATGATCGCTTCCTGTGCCTCGGTCTTCTGCGCACGCCAGGCATCGAGGTTGTGCAGGTACTTCTGCACCACCACGTAGCTGCCACCGGCATGCGCCGGGTCTTCATCGCCCACGATGGTGGCTTCCGGCAGCGACAGCCCTTCCGGGTTGGCGGTGCCATCGACGAAGTCGAGCAGGTCGCGGCCGTCGAAGTAGCGGAAGCCGGCCACGTCATCGACCGTTTCCACCGCATCACCGAACGCCATCAGCAGGTTGCGCTCGAACGCGACAATCAGGTCCATGGTGCGCGCACGGATGTGGTACAGCAGGTCGCCCGGCGTGGACACCGCGGTGTGAGTCGCGCCCTTGATCTCGCGGAACGGCTTCAGTTCACGCGGCGGCGTGGTGCCCACCAACGGCTGCCACACGCGGTGACCAATGGCCACATTGCAGGTGAAGGTGCGCTCGATTTCACGGATGGCAGTGTTCTTGATCAGGTCATCGGTGCTGGCCAGCACCTCGCGTGCCTTGGCGATCGACGCCTCGTCATCCTTCACTTTCAGCACCAGGAACGCCGCCGAATGGGTGAGCGGCGCGGTGATCTGCTGCGGCTCGTTGTCGAGCGTGTGGTTGAGGGCGGTGATCGGTGCGGGCTGGGAGTTCACGGCGGTTCCTGCTGGCTTGAGGCGGGCGCATCGCGTGTGGCGATGTGCGGGCGATCATAGCGGAACCGCCTGACCGGGGACGGAGCGGTTCTCGTTCCGTACACCGGCGAAGGTACGAAGACCTCAATCCATATCACTCCAGACCGCCAGCTCGTAGCCATCCAGATCGCGGAAGTGGAAGCGGCGGCCACCGGGGAAGGCGAATACCGCCTGCACCACCTCGCCACCGGCGGCAATCACGCGCTGCTGGGCGTCGGCAAGGTCCGCGCAGTAGAGAATCACCAGTGGGCCGCCCTGCGCACGTACCGGTGTGTCGGACACGAAGCCGCCTTTCAGGCGGCCGTCGTCGAACTCGGTGTAGGCCGGGCCGTAGTCCGTGAATTTCCAGCCGAATACCTCGCCGTAGAAGCGCTTGCTGCGGGCGATGTCGGCGACGTTGAATTCGATGTTGTCGATGCGGCGCTCGGCATCGCGGGGTGCGGCGTGGCTCATGGCGTGACTCCTGGGTGGGAGCCCCAGCTTCGGTCAGCGCGGCACGGCGGTCTTGAAGAAAACGGCCATCATCGGCCCCATTCCAGGCGCAGCTGCCGTGCGGTCATGCTGGCAAGCTCGCGCGCCTCGCGGCTGAGGTGGGCCTGGTCGGCATAGCCGGCATCAGCGGCCAGCATCGCCAACGAGTGCTGCGGCAGCGCGCGGCTATGGCGAAGAAAGCGCTGCAGGCGCAGGATGCGCTCCAGCGTCTTGGCGCCATAGCCGAACTGCGACTGGCTGAAACGGCGCAGGCTGCGCGGGCTCAGGTTCAAGCCTGCCGCAAGCTCGTCCAGCGTAGCTTGGCCACGGCCAAGCGCGTGGAACAACACATGAGCCCGTTGCGCCTGCACGTCGAGGGCCGCCGCGCCCATGTGCTGTTGCAGGCACTGCGCCATCCGCTGCAATCGTTGAGCCGGCGCGGTATCGCCAATGGAAGCAGCGGCTGCTGTGGCCCATCCGCCCTTCAGATCGGCCAACGGCACCGCCTGTCCAATGATGCCGGCCAGTGGCAGTCCCAGCGCGGCCAATGCCTGGCCAGGTCGGAAGCGTGCCCCCAGTACCTGTGCACCGGGTGCCAGTGCCGGATGTGCAGCCACCCGATCCGGGCCGACCACGAACAGCGCGCCGTCGCGCCAGAGGATATCCACGCAGCCATCGGGCAATACGGTGATGTGCCCATCGGCATCGGCAGGGAGCTGGCTCTGCCACAGCTGGCCGAACTGGCCACGCAGCGGCGCAGGCGCCAGATGCTCCTGGTAGGCCATGCCAGTACCTGCGAGGGAGGAAGGGTCGCCCATGCCGCATTGTGGCGCCACAGGGCCCATAAAAGTGAAGCCCGGCGCGAGGCCGGGCTTCGGTTGGCGTGTGGGAGAGAGAGAGAGTCACACGCCAGCACAACACGCACTAACGACAGGCGTTTGTTACCAGGTGAAGCGCGGGCCCACGAACCACTCGCGGTCGCCGGCCTTGGCCAGCTTCACTTCGCCACTCAGGCCCCAGTTCTGGTTGAACTTGGCGGTGGCGCCGACGCGGCCGTAGAACTCGCCGTCCGGGTTGATGCCGTGCTTCTTGCTGAAATCTTCGTAGCCGGCCATCACGTAGCCTTCCACGTACGGGTTGAACGCGGTGCGCACGCCCACTTCGGTGGAGTAGCCGTTGAAGTCCAGGCCGCGCTTCTCGTCGTACTTCTGGTACGCAACACGGGCCACCAGGTCGGTGTTCGGTGCGATGCCGTAGTTGTAGCCGACACCCAGGCGCCACTGGTCGACGTCATTCTTGAACTTGTCGGTTTCCTGGGCGCTGTAGTCGCCAAAGACGTGGAAGTTCGGGTGCACCGCAACGGAACCCTTCACCTTCCAGCCATCGGCGTCGCCGCCCTTGGCATCGGTGTTCACGTAGCCGCCTTCAACGTAGTTGTACGACAGGCCATCGGTTGCCGATGCAGCGAACGGCAGAGCAGCCAGAAGACCCAGGGCAAGCAGCGAATTCTTGTTCATCGGGACACACCTTTAATTATTTTGGTTTCGTCGACCGCCTCCCGGGAGGGGGAGAGAGAGGAGGCGGTCGACAGGTGTGAATTATCCGTTAGGGGGTCTAATCAACCCTGAATATTGAACTGACTGGTGTATAAATAAGGCTGGCGTTCAGGGAACTCCGCATGGCATTGCTGCCGGCTTCTTACGCGCATCACGCTCGATGCTTGATGCGGGCACTGATCCTGATCGCCTCGCCGATCGCGCTGCTGCAGGCACAGGCGGCTGAGCGTGTCGGTCCTGCCGGGCACATCGTCGTACAGACAGACGATGTCACGCGCTTCTTCAAGGTGCTGGACGCCAACCATGGGCGCCCAAGCGCCGATGATCTGCAGCACGGCTATCTGGATGCGGGTACGGATGCCCTGCGCAGCTTCACCGACAGCCGTATCGGCTCGATGGAGCGGCTGGCCAGGGCCATCCAGGACAAGCCGGCATTGTTTGCGAAAGCGAGTACCTGCGCGGCCGCATTGCCATCGATCCGCACGCGCGTCGCCGCTGCCGTCGATCAGCTCGGCGCCCTGTTGCCATCTGCGCGCTTTCCTCCGGTCACCGTACTGGTGGGCCGCGGCAACAGTGGTGGCGTTACCACCGAAGCAGGTGTGGTCATCGGACTGGAAGCGCTGTGCAATGCCGACTGGATGCAGGCCGATGCAAGCGACCGCTTCGTGCACCTGATCGCCCATGAGTACGTGCACGTGCAACAGCCCGGCGCGCGCGTTGATGTCGAGCAGCCCACCCTGCTCTATCAGACGCTGCTGGAAGGCGGCGCCGAATACGTGGCCGAACGGATCTCCGGGCAACCAGCCAACGCGCATCTGCAGCGTTGGACGCAGGGTCGCGAGTGTGCGCTGGAGCGCGCGTTCCTGCAGGACAGCATGGGTACCGATCTTTCGAGGTGGCTGTACAACGGCCCCGGCGACGATACGCGCCGCGGAGATCTCGGCTACTGGATCGGCTACCGCATCGCCCATGCCTATGTTGCGCGCGCGCCCGACACGCCCAACGCCATCGCCGAACTGCTGGATGTCCAGCCTGGAAACGCTGCAGCGCTGCTGGAAGCAAGTGGATGGCAGCCTGCGTGCGGAGCAGGCGAAAGCACACAGACGCACATGCCGTGATGCCGGCTTCATGCAGGTGAATGGGTGATATTGAACAGGCACAAGGCGATACGCCGGTGCAGATCAGCTCGCTTGATCCCGCTTGTTAAGGTTCGTTGATTTACAGGCCTTCACAGCCCATCCACGTACTCAAATTCCAGCTGAAAGCGCTCGGTAGCGCTGGGAACAAACGCCGCTATATTCCAGCTTCCCCAGACGAAGGAGGGAGTGGAATGAAACTGACCTCGCAACACATGAAGATGGCCCGTGCACTCAGCGTGGCGCTCATCGCCACCGTGAGCCTTGGCGCTTGCGCCTCTTACAAGAACGAGTTTGCAACGATCAACTCGCGTCTCGATCAGCTCGATGTAAAGGTGCAGGGCGCCGCCCAGAGTGCCGAGTCCGCCAACCAGTCGGCGCAGCAGGCCAACCAGCGTCTGGACCAGATCGAAGGTCGCGTGCAGCAGCTTGAAAGGGCACCAGCGGGCCGCAAGCCGCGCGGCTGATCGCTCCCTCACCGTTTGAACTGATCCACCTCTGTATCGGGAACCAGTGGCCTTCGCCGGCCACTGGCATCCTTCCACCAAGATTGCACTGCAAGGAGCCGTCCCATTCGTACCTCCTCCTCCCCTGCGCGCCGCGCCCTCCATGCCGCACTGGCCATGGCACTGGCCGTTGCGTGCAGCGGCGTAGCCAACGCCAGGGACAAGGACGCACCTGCACCCCCGGTCGCCGCAGTCGATGAACTGCCCGCTGACCAGAGCGTGTCCGAGACGGTGATCGAACTGGCCGGCTGGGTAGTCGCCAGCAAGGACAACCAGGGTTATCCGTTCGCGATCATGGACAAGGCGGCTGCGCAGGTACTGGTCTTCGGTGGAGACGGCAAGCTGCGCGGTGCCGCACCGGCGCTGTTCGGTTCGGCCATCGGCGATCACTCCGCACCCGGCGTTGCCAAGCTCGCGCTGAGTGCGATTCCAGGCCATGACCGCACCACCCCGGCGGGCCGTTTCATTGGTGGCTACGGCCCCTCCGACGATGCCGGTCGCGTGCTGTGGGTGGACTACGATTCCGCCGTGTCGATGCACCCGCTGCCGCCAGGCACTCCGAAAGAGAAGCGCGCCGAACGGCTGGCATCACCTTCGCCGGACGACAACCGCGTTACGCACGGCTGCATCAACGTCACGCCTGCGTTCTACGAGCAGATCGTGCAATCCACGTTCGAGAAGGGCGGCGTGTTCTACATCCTTCCGGACAAGGATTCGATCGCGAAGACGTTCCCGGAGTTCGCGCAGAGCCGGGGCGAAGCAAAGGACGAAGACGAGAAAGGCGCGCGGCGCGCGAGCAAGTAACAGACGCTTTGCCTGCGGCCTGTTGACGATGCGAGCCTGCGCTGCAGGCAGAGGTTCCCGGGTGCGCTCCTGGCAGGCCCCACCTGGACCCCACTCATCGCGGACGTCCCACCCTCGTGGCGCTGCCCATATGGACCGGATGAGGCATCGCGCTCCCACGACGTCAAAAAAATCCTTGAGTTCATGAGGATTTTTTGCGGGCTGGACGCCTTTGCAGATAAATCCTTCTTTCAATGAGGATTTTCTTGCATCCAGCTCTTTTGCGAAAAAATCCTCAAGATCGAAAGGATTTTAAGGAATCCTGGGTTTTGCGCGAAGAATCCTCACTGCAGTGAGGATTCTATGGTATAGACGATGGGTCGAATCCAGAGCGTCAGGCTCTGCTGGGGGAGTTCCCATTGAAGATCAGGCTTGAGAAGGCTGAGGCCTTGGGACCACTGGTGAGAGCCGCCCGCAAGCATCAGGGACTGCGCCAGGATGCAACTGCCGAAGGCATCGGGGTCAGCGAAAATTTCCTGGCCAAGGTCGAACGCGGCGGTACCACGGTGCAATGGGGCAAGTTGTTCACCGTGCTTGACGAGCTGGGGCTGCATGTCGAAATCGACGTGCCGGACGAAGCGATGGCCCTGCTGGCCAAACGTGCCAACGGGAAGGTGCCATGAGCGCCCCCCGTATCGATCTCAAGGACGTCATTACAACGACCGTCCTGTCTGGACTGCACTATCCGCTTCCACCACGCGAACTGCAGGTCAGCATCGACGAAGCGCCGGTGGGCCGCCTGACCGAAGCAGCAAACCTGTGGCGCTTCACCTATGCGCCGGAGTGGCTCGGCAGCGCACATCGGTTTCCACTGGCGCCTGCGTTGCCACTGCAAGACACCGCCATCCTCGATGGCTCCAGCCAACGCCCCGTGCAGTGGTACTTCGACAATCTGCTGCCGGAAGAGCAGCAACGCACGCTGATGGCAACCGATGCCAGGGTGGATGGCGCGGACGCGTTCGCATTGCTGGCCGCCTATGGCGCGGAATCGGCAGGCTCGTTGACGCTGCTGCCTCCAGGCGAGCGCCTGCCACCCGGCGGCAGAAAACCACTGCCCGATGCGGAACTCTCCACGCGTATCCAAGGCCTGCCACGCACGTCGCTTGCGGCGGGTGCCGCCAAGCGCATGTCACTGGCAGGTGCCCAGCACAAGCTGGCAATCATCGAGACAGGGGGAGAACTCTACCAACCTCTGGGCGCCGAGCCCTCGACCCACATCCTCAAGCCTGACAGCACCAGCAGCAGTTATCCCCACAGCGTGGCCAACGAGTGGTTCGTGATGCGCCTTGCACAGCGCATGGGGCTGCAGGTGCCGAAGATCGAGCGCCGCTACGTACCGGAGCCGGTCTTCATCATCGAGCGCTTTGATCGCGAAATCACCGCCGATGCCATCCATCGCCGTCATGCCATCGACGCCTGCCAGCTGCTCAACCTCGACCGGCAGTTCAAGTACACGCTCGGCAGCATCGACACCCTGAAGGTCATCGTCGAGCAATGCAGAAGCAAGCTCAAGACGCGCGTCCGCCTGTTCGACTGGTTGATCTTCAATGTACTCACCGGCAACAACGATGCGCACCTGAAGAACCTGAGCTTCCTGGTCGACAGCAGGGGCATCGAACTGGCCCCCCACTACTACGACCTGCTGTCCACCGCATGTTACGAGACCCCCGCGTATGCCGACGAGGGCGCACGTTGGCCAGAACGCTCGGAACTGTCGTGGCCCATTCTCGGTGTCGCGCGCTTCCACGACCTTCGTTTCGAGCATCTGGTTTCTGCCGGTGAAGCCCTGGGCCTGGGAAGACCAGCCGCCACCCGGCAGCTGCGCCATCAGATCGACCGCATCGCAGGCGAAGCCCAGGCGCTTTACGCGGAGGTGCTGCAGGAAAACCAGCAATGGTTGACCCGTTTCGACATCGGCCCAACCCTGGAAGGCGAGGTGCATTTCCTGAGAACGCTGGTCCACGTGATCATCGCCGACATGGTGATGCAGCTTTCACCCGCATGATGCGGCCGCCGGAACATCATCCGGCGTCACCACCGATTACTCGCAGGACTCGCCTTCTTCCTTCAGCATCGCTTTGTCCACCGGCTGCTCGCGCTCGATCAGCGCGCGCTGCTCGTCGCTGGGTTCACCCAGCCACCACACACGGCAGCGCGCGGTAAGACGGCCGACCATCTTCGACTGATCGGGCGAGTACAGCATCGCCAGCGCGGTGCCGGGGCAGTCGTGGGCCTGGCAGGCGGTGTAGAACCACCATGGCTCGCCCTGCAGCACCACCAGTTCGCCAGGCCCGCTGGGCCCGCTCAACAGGCGTTCGCGCAGCGACGGAATCTCCTTGTCAGCAGATTCGGCCGCGGCTGTGTTCTTCATCAGGTCGTTGAACGCGGCCAGCACCTTCGGGTCCTTGCGGCCGCAGTCGTCCACGGTGTTGCCGCCGACCAGGGTGAAGAAGTGGGTCGCCAGCGGATTGTCCGCGCAGGTGAGTTCGCCGCCAGCACCCGGGTCTTCCGGTTCGCCTTCGTTGTCCCACACCGAGGGGTCTACGCCGTCTTCGATGGACGGCGCCTGCTCGACCACCGTTGCCGTGGCCGCAGGTGCTTCGGTGGTTGGTGCCGGTGCGGTCGGTGCTGCATCCGGCGCTGGTGCCTGTCCGCAGGCGGCCAGCAGTGCGACCGTCAGTGCCATCCCTGTGATCCGAATCTTCATTCCTTGTCCTTGTCTGATCTGCGGTGCATGCCGCCGCGCGGGCGCCTGCGTGATTCTAACCAGCAGCGCGCTAGGATGCGTTCGCACGTTCCCGTCATCGCCTGGAGCCGGACGCATGCACCGCACACGACTCGCCGTGATTTTCTGCAGTGCCCTGCTGCTGGCATCGCCGGCCATCGCCCACGATGCTGAAGGTGCGAAGCCCGCACAGCCTCTTCCTGATGCGGCCCTGCCCGCGACGCTGGACCGCGTACTGCGCGACTACGAGCAGGCCTGGCGCACGGGCGATGCCAGGGCACTGGCTGCGCTGTTCGCCGAGGATGGTTTTGTGCTGCAGAGCAACCAGCTACCGGTGCGTGGGCGCAGCGCGATCGAAGCCGCGTATGCCGGCCAGGGCGGCAGCCCGTTGCGGCTGCGCGCGCTGGCGTACTCGGTGGAGGGCAGCACGGGTTACATCATTGGTGCCTACCGCCACGGCAACAACGTGGGGGACACCGGCAAGTTCACGCTGACGCTGACGCGCGTGGGCGACGGGCCGTGGTTGATCTTCTCGGACATGGACAACGGCAACGCGCCGCCGCGCGCGCGGTGATGGATTCCGCCGGGCATGGCCCGTCGCTACCGGGCGCCAACCAAGGTTGGCTGCTACCAGAAGCGGATTCCGGAGTAGATCCACGCCATGCGTGGATGGGCCACACACATAAAAAAACCCCGGCACGTAGCCGGGGTTTTTCGATTCACTTGAACAGCGTGTCCGGATACTCCGGTTTCTGTTCCCGTGCCAGCAGCGCGCGCAGGCCTTCCTCAGGCGTCTGCTCGCCGTGCAGCACGGCACGCACGCGGTCCGAGATCGGCAGGTCGATGCCATGGCGGCGTGCCTGTCGCATCACTTCGTCGGCGGTCTGCACCGACTCGACCACCTGGCCGATTTCGCGCACGGCATCCTGCAGCGTCTGGCCCCGGCCCAGGGCCAGGCCCAGGCGGCGGTTGCGCGACAGGTCGCCGGTGCAGGTCAGCACCAGATCGCCCAGGCCGGCCAGGCCCATCAGCGTTTCAGGCTTGGCGCCGATCGCAGCGGCCAGGCGCAGCATCTCGTTGAGGCCACGGGTGATCAGGCCGGCTCGGGCATTGAGGCCCAGCTGCATGCCATCGGCCACGCCGGTAGCCACGGCCAGCACGTTCTTCATCGCACCGCCCAGCTCGGCACCGACCATGTCGTCGCCGGTGTAGGCGCGGAACGCCGGGCCGTGCATGGCCTCGGCCACCGTCTGCGCGAACTCGGGCACGTCGCCGTGCACGGTGATCGCGGTCGGCAGGCCCTGGGTCACTTCCTTGGCGAACGACGGCCCGGTGACAACGGCCAGCGGCACGTCCTCGCCCAGCACTTCGCGCGCCACTTCATGCAGGAAGCGGCCCGAACCAGGTTCGAAGCCCTTGGTGGCCCAGGCCACGCCGGCACCGGCCGGACGCAGCGGCGCCAGCGCACGCACGGTTTCACCGAAGGCATGCGACGGGGTGACCACCAGGATCCAGGCGGCGCCCTCCACTGCCGACGCCAGGTCGGTGGTGGCACGCAGGCTGTCCGGCAGCGGGATGCCCGGCAGGTAGCGCGGGTTCTCGTGGCGCTGGTCGATGGCCTCGACCACGGCAGCGTCGCGCCCCCACAGCACGGTCGGGTGACCGTGCCGTGCGAGCAGGCTGGCCAGCGCGGTTCCCCAGGAACCGGCGCCAAGCACGGCGATCTTGTCAGCGGTAGTGCTCATCCGTGACGTCGCGGCAGGAATCAGGCGTTGCCAGCCGGCTCGGAGTCAGCCAGCGACGGTGCGTCGCCCTGCTCCTGGCGCTGGCGCAGGGTTTCTGCGTACAGGCCTTCGAAGTTGATCGGCTGCAGGAAGAACGGCGGGAAGCCGCCGGCCTGGATCAGGTCGCTGATCAGCTGACGCACGTACGGGAACAGGATGTTCGGGCACTGGGTGCCGAGCAGCACGTCGATCGACTGCGGGTCCAGGCCGACCAGGCCGAACACGCCGGCCTGCTTCACTTCGGCCACGTAGGCGGTGCGCTCACCGGCCTGGCAGGTCAGGGTCACGGCCAGCACCACTTCGAAGGCGTTCTCGCCCAGGCGCTGCACCTGCTGGTTCAGGTTGAGCTGCAGTTCCGGCTGCACCTGGTCATTGAAGATGGTCGGAGCGTTCGGCGACTCGAAGGAGACGTCCTTGACGTAGATCTTCTCGACGGTGAAAGCAGGGCCGGTAGCGGCATCGACCGGCGCAGCGGCGCCGTTGGTGATCTCTTCGGACATTTCCAGTAACTCCAGGTGAATGCAATGAAAACGATGGTCGAATTACTGCGATGGGGGCGGGATCAGGCCCATACAAGGCCGGATCCGCCACCTGCGGCAATCAGTTGCGGCCCTTGACCAGCGGCAGCTCGGCCTGCTGCCAGGCGGGAATGCCGCCGTCGAGCACGTAGACCTTTTCGAAGCCGGCCTTCTTCAGCGCCTTGGCGGCGGTTTCCGAGGCGTTGCCGCTGCGGCACACCAGCACCACCGGCGACTGCTTGGCGTTGGCCACCAGCTTGTTGTCCGGGCCGAAGGCACTGGCCTGGGCATTGCGGCTGCCGGCAATGTGGCCCTTCTCGAAGTCACCGCTGGCCGACAGGTCGACCACCACCGTGCCACCCGCGTTGATCAGCTGGGTCAGTTCGGCGGGCTTGATGCCCTTGAAGCCCCGGAACAGGCGGCGGATCTCGGTGACGATGATGGCCACGGTCAGGCCGACCAGGGCCGCGGACAGCATCGGGTTTCGGCCTGCAAAGGCCAGCAACTCTTCGTAATTCACTCAGGTCACGGGTCGATTAAGCGGGCGCCGATTGTCGCACAAGCCGGACGCGGCCCGTCACTGCCCCTTCCACAGGTCCGGCAGGCCGGCAGTCTGCCACCAGCGCTTGGCCTCGGCATCCCAGCGCCAGCGCTCAACCACCACAACGGTGCGTTCGGCCTGGGTGTTCTGGTTGATCACCCCGATTTCGACCCGGCGCTCGACCAGGCCCCCGTCCAGCGCGGCGCTGCTGCGCTCGCGGTAGGACGACACGCGCAGCTGCGCGTAGCGGTTGAGCTCGAACTCGGTGGGCGGCTTTTCCTTGCGCAGCTTGGGGTCCAGATAGCCGATGGCATCGTCCATGCTGCCCCAGCGGATGGTGGCGCCGTAGGCGATCTGGGTCTCTTCCAGCAGCTTGCGCTGCTTGCGGCTCAGGTCGTCGGCCGAAGCCACGGCGCTGGCCAGCAGCAGGGAACACATCAGGAACTGGATGAGGCGGCGCATCGGTGGTTTCCCCAGAACGTCAGCCTGCCATCCTACCCTTTGGCGAAGGCAACGAAGCGACCGCTGAACTCGGCGGCGGGCTTGCCATCGGCACCGGGCTGGGTGGCGATGATGCTGATGCGGGCCTTGCGGCGCTGGCGGAAGGTGTTCAGGAAGGCATCCCAGCCAGTGGCCTCGGCCGCTTCGGCATGGGCGTGCAGGTCTTCGTAGACCGGTGCCAGGTAGCGCAGGTTGCTGTCGGCCACGTAGACCTCGGCATCGTGGCCGGCCAGGCGCAGGCGCAGGCTGACCAGTGCCCAGCCGGACAGGGTCAGCACCGAGGCCAGGCTGCCACCGAAGGCGTTGCCCTTGTCGTTGACGTTGGCGGCCAGCGGCGCGGTGATGCGCAGCACGCCATCGGCATAGCCGTCGAGCTGGATCTGCATGGCGCGGACCGCCGGCATGCAGTCAAGCACGTCCTGCAGGGCGGCCAGCGAGGAAGTCAGAGCATCAACGGACATCGGAGCAGGGACCACGACAACGAAGGGCCCGCATAATGCAGGCAATGGCCGACCATACGATACCCACTGGCGCCGCCGGTTCCGAGCCGGGCTGGACCTTCATTTCGCTGCGGCCGCAGGGCCAGAATTCCGCGCTGCGCCGCGCCGTTGCTGGGCTGGGCGGGCATGTGCTGGCCCTGCCACCCTGGCGCCTGCAGCGCCTGAACGGCACGCCAGTGGTGCACCAGCTGCAACGCGCGCTGAACTGCGATCGGGTGGTGTTCACCAGCCCGGCCGCCGTTACCGCAGCCGCCACCCTGTTGCCACTGGCCGAGGCACAACGCAGCCCGTGGCTGACCGTGGGCGAAGGCACCGCGCGCGCGCTGCGGGCGCAGGGTGTCGCCGAGGTGCATGCGCCGCAGCGGATGGACAGCGAGGGCCTGCTGGCGCTGCCGGTACTGGCGGACGTACGCGGCCTGCGCATCGGGCTGGTGACCGCCCCCGGCGGGCGCGGCCTGATTGCTGCGCAACTGCAGGCGGCCGGCGGCAGCATCGAGCTCGCCGATGTCTATCAGCGTCGCCTGCTGCGCCTGTCGCCACGCACGCTGGCTCGATTGGCGCATTCAGCGTATCCGTGGGTGCTGGCGGTCAGCAGTGGTGAGGCGTTGCTGCATTTCTGGCAGCAGCTTCCGCCGGCATTGCAGCAACGCTGTCAGGCACATGCCACCGCCGTCGTGGCCAGCGAACGGCTGGGCGAACAGGCACACGCATTGGGGCTGCAGCGCGTGGTGCGCGCGGCCGGGCCCACCACCGCGCAGCTGGTGGCGGCTGCACACGCCACGCTCACCGTCCCGGCAGCGAACTGAACAGGGACGTGGGTCACGCTTGCCGCTGTGGTCGGCAACAGTGATGCTGTGCACAACGCGGCCTGCCGGAACCTGACCGGCGACGGTGCCGACAAGGAAGCCCCATGAACGAGACTCCGCCCGTTTCCCCGCCCCGTCGACCCGTGCGCTGGCTGCTGCCGCTGGCCGGGGTGGTCGTGCTTGGCGTGGGCGGCTATGCCGGCTGGTACGTCTGGCAGCAGCAACAGCACGAACAGGAAGCGCAGGCGCAGACCACGGCCGTACAGCTGCAGGGCCTGCAGGCGACGCTGGATGCATTGCGCCGCGACCAGCGCGCAACCAGCCAGCGCCTGCAGGATGCGGCGACCACCAACCGCGTGCTGCGCGACGAGATGCTGGGCCTTTCCCAGCGCAGTGCGCTACTGGAAGAGAACCTGGCCAAGCTGGCCGACAGCGCCAACCAGGGCCGTCAGGCGGTACAGCGCGATGAGGCCGAACTGCTGCTGACCCAGGCGGCGCAACGCCTGAACTACGCCGACGACGTGGAAGGCGCACGCCGCCTGTATGCACAGGCCGCCACCGCGCTGGCCGATCTGCCCGACAGCGACGGCCTGAACCTGCGCCAGGCACTGGTACAGGAACGCGATGCACTGGATGCGCTGGGCACCGGCCCGCGCGTGCAATCGCTGCAACGCCTGGATGCCCTGGCCAAGGCCCTGCAGGGCCTGCCCTCGCAGGTGACGGGTAGCACCGCGCCCGGCGCCGGCAAGCCCTGGTGGCAGGCCACGCTGGCACCGTTCGTGGATATCACCCCGAGCCGCCAGAATGGCCCGCTGACCGCCGCCGAACGCCGCAATGCCGACGATGCGCTGCAGCTGGAACTGACCCTGGCGCGTGCCGCAATCGAACGTGGCGACCGCACCGGTCGCGATACCGCGTTGGCGCGCGTGGAACACTGGGCACAGCGGCGTTGGCCGGATTCACCGGCCCTGCGCGCGCAACGTGCTGAACTGAAGGCCTTGCGCGAGCTTCCGCTGCAGGCCAGCAACAGCGTTCTTGGAAGCACCCTGCAGCAACTGCGCACCCAGACCGACCGGAGGTAATCCCCCATGAAACCCCTGCAATCCCTGGTCGTGCTGTTGCTGGCCGTGGCCATCGGCGTGGTGGCCGCGCAATGGCTCGGCGCCGATGACCTCAACCGCTTCGGCGAAGTGACCCTGCGCTACGGCGGCTACGACTACCACAGCAACCTGCCCAAGGTGGCACTGCTGTCGGTGATCGCGGTGCTGGTGCTGTGGCTGCTGTGGAGCCTGATCGCTGCACCGTTCCGCGCCTGGGGCCGCTACCGCCGCAAGCAGGGCCGGGTGCGCCTGATCGACGGCCTGCAGGCCTATGAGCACGGCCAGTGGCAGCGCGCGGAAAAGCTGCTGGATGGTGCCGCCAAGGATCCGGAAGTGAGCGCGGTGGCGCTGGCCAATGCCGTGCGAAGTGCGCAGGCACGTGCCGACGGCCCCGCCGGTGAAGCCCTGCTGCAGCGCCTGGGCGAGAGCGATGCCACCCTGCAGGCGCTTCTACGCGCCGAACAGCTGCTGGCGCGCGATCTGCCGGTGGATGCGATCAACGCGTTGGATGTGGCGACGATCCAGCCGCTGCCGCCGCGCGGCCTGTGGCTGCGTACCGAAGCGCTGGCACAGGCCGGCCGCGCCCACGAGGCGTATGGCCAGCTGGGTGCACTGCGCCAGAGCAAGGTGCTGCCGGCCGACGCCAACAGCGAACTGGAAGCACGCCTGGCCGCACAGGCGCTGCTGGAAGCGGCCGACGTCAATGCGCTGGCCGCGCAGTGGGAAGCCACGCCGAAGGCGCTGCGCCCGACCCCGGACGTGGTCGGTGCGTATGCCAGCCGTGCGGTTGCGTTGAACTGGGACGAACCGGCGCTGCTGGCGTTGGAACAGGCACTGGACCAGCGTTGGGATGACGAACTGGTGGCGCTGTATGGCCGCCTGCCGGCCGAGCGCCTGGCCACGCGTCAGGCCAACCTCGCGCGCTGGCGCAACGTGCACGACAGCTCGGCTGCGCTGCGCCTGGCACAGGGCCGCGTGGCCCTAGCCCAGCAGCAGTGGGATGCCGCCGATGCGTTCCTGCACGAGGCCATCGCCGCGGGCGCCGGTGCCCCGGCGTGGGAGGCACTGGGTGAGCTGTTCGCACAGCGTGGCGAGCACGCGCTGGCCGCACAGTGCCTGGCCAATGCGCTGCGACTGCAGCGTGGCGAGGACAGCGTGGAACTGGTGCGCGGCACCGAAGCGCCGCGGCGTGCCACGGTGGAGGAGCAGCCGGTTACGGTGCAGCCGCCGGTGTATGACGCCAACGAAGAGCGCGACGAATTCGGCAATCCACGGTTGCCGTGAAGCGTGCCGACCAACGGTCGGCACCCACCGGAGCAGAAAAAACGCCGCCCATTGGGCGGCGTTTTCATCTGTGGAACCCGGTAGTCGCCAACCTTGGTTGGCGCGCGGTTGCAACGATCAGCGTTCGACGATCGCCACTACGCCCATGCCGCCGGCGGTGCAGATCGACACCAGCGCGCGGCCACCGCCGCGTTCGGCCAGCTGCTTGGCTGCGGTGGCGATGACGCGTGCGCCAGTCGCCGCGAACGGGTGGCCAGTGGCCAGCGACGAGCCCAGCAGGTTGATCTTGTCCGGGTCGATGCGGCCCAGCGGTGCATCCAGGCCCAGGCGATTGCGGCAGTAATCCTCGCTCTCCCACGCACGCAGGGTGCACAGCACCTGCGCGGCAAAAGCTTCGTGGATCTCGTAGATGTCGAAGTCCTGCAGGGTCAGGCCATTGCGCTTGAGCATCTCCGGCACGGCCACGGTCGGCGCCATCAGCAGGCCTTCGCCATGCACGAAGTCCACCGCCGAGACGTGCGCGTCACGCAGATAGGCCTGCGGCTCATGGCCGTGGGCGCGCGCCCACTCTTCGCTGGCCAGCAGCACCGCGGCGGCGCCGTCGGTCAGCGGCGTGGAGTTGGCGGCGGTGAGCGTGCCGCGGCCGGAAACCTTGTCGAACGCCGGCTTCAGCGTGGCCAGCTTCTCCAGCGAAGTATCCGGGCGCAGGATGTTGTCACGCTCGACACCACGGAACGGTGCGATCAGGTCGTTGAAGAAACCGCGCTCATAGGCAGCAGCCAGCTTCTTGTGCGACGACACCGCCCACTCGTCCTGCGAGTCACGCGAGATGTTCCATTCCTTGGCCATGTCCTCGCAGTGGTCGCCCATGCTCTTGCCGGTGCGCGGCTCGGCCACGCCCGGGAATTCGGGCTTGAGCTCGGAGAACTTGAAGCCAGCGGTGAGCGCGCGGATCTTGTCGCCGGTGCTCTTGGCACGGTTGGCCGCCAGCAGGCGTGCACGCAGCTTCTTGCCGTAGACGATCGGCACGTCGGAGGTGGTGTCCGAACCGCCACCGATACCGGATTCGATCTGGCCCAGCGCGATCTTGTTGGCAACCGTGATGATGCTGTCCAGCGAAGTGCCGCAGGCGCGCTGCAGGGTGATGCCCGGGGTCAACGGCGACAGGCCGGAGGACAGCGTGGCTTCGCGGCCCAGGTTCCAGTCGCTGGAGTGCTTGATCACCGCACCCATCGCCACTTCACCCAGCTGCTGGCCGTGCAGGCCGAAACGTTCAACCAGCGCGCCCAGCGTACGGACCGACATGCCAAGGTTGCCGACATCCGAATACGCGGTGTTCTGGCGGCAGAACGGAATGCGGACGCCACCGAGGATGGCGACGGGACGAGCGTTGGGCATGGAGATACCTGGCATGGATGAGGGTGTCTGCAACATGGCCTGCACGACGGAGCAGGCATAATGGAGCCAAGTGTAGCTGCCGCCCTGTGATGGGCCAACCGTGGAACCATGAGCAAACCCGACCCCGCGATGAATGCCCTTGGCGTGCTGGCCCTGGAACTGGCCGGCGGCGAAATCCCCCGCCAGGCGGTGCTCAGCGCCGAACAGGCCGGTGAACTGGCCGATCGCGTCGGCCGCGACCTGTCCAAGCTGGTGCCGCAGGTGGCCGAGCTGGACCTGGTGTTCGCCGCCGCCCATTTCGACCCGGCCGAAGTACTGCGCCCGGGCTGGCCGATCCATCGCCGCCTGGAAGAACTGCAGATGCGTGCGCCGGGCCGTAACCAGGGCCCGCGCCTGCTGGCCTTCGGTACCGATGCCAACGGTGACGTGCCGCTGCCGTTCCAGGCCGATGCCAGCCTGGTGGGCGGTGGCCTGCGCGTGGTGCCGTTCCTGCTGACCGGCAGCGACGTGGCCACCACCAACGCGGTGGCCGAGGCGTTGGAAGACACGCTGCTGGCCAACGGCATGGCGCATGCCGATACCGCATTGATGGCGCAGAACACCTTCGGTGCGCGCATCGAGCATGCGCGCTATTTCACCGTGAACGACCTGGCCGCGATGATGTCGATGCAGTACGACAACCAGGGCCTGGCCGCGCTGTGGCCGCTGATCGAGACCGCGATCATGGCCCCGGGCGAGGACGAATGGCTCAACGCCGCGCCCGAGCCGCTGCTGCGCTACACGCACGGCGAGGCACGCATGGCGCTGTTCGATCCGGCCGGCTGGTGCGCGCACTACAATCACGGCAAGAACGACTGTGACCGCCTGAAGGGCATCTACGAGCAGTTCCTGATGCGCCAGCGGCAGATGGCTGCGGTGCTGGAAGCGCACGGCGTGCCGGTGCTGTTCGTGCACTGCGAGGCCGGGCAGGACGCGCGCGAGTTGCTGGCGCGCTGATGCGGGTGGCCTGTTGGTAGTGCCGGCCGCTGGCCGGCAACCTCCGGATCTGCGATTGCCGGCCAGCGGCCGGCACTACCGATAAGGAAAAACGCCGCGGTGCTGTTCGTGCACTGCGAGGCCGGTCAGGACGCGCGCGAACTGCTGGCGTGCTGATCCGGGTGGCCTGATGGTAGTGCCGGCCGCTGGCCGGCAACCTCCGGATCTGCGATTGCCGGCCAGCGGCCGGCACTACCTATAAGGAAAAACGCCGGCTTGCGCCGGCGTTTTCTGATGACTTACTGCGCCTTCTGGATCACCGCACACGCCAAGCGCGCACCGGCGTTGCCGGTCGGCTGAGTCTTGTAGTCATCGGCATCGGCGTGGACGATCAGGCCGCGGCCGATGATGTCGAAGTCATCGCCCTTGCCGATGTTGACGTTGCTCGACACCGGGCCGTCGATGGTGGCCACGCCCTTGTCGTCGGCCTTGATGTTGGGCATGTCGCCGCCGTGATGCGGATCGGCGGACACGCTGCCGTGATCCTGCTTGCCCGGGTTGAAGTGGCCACCGGCGCTCATGCCGTCCGGGGCGCTGCAGTCGCCCTTCTCGTGGATGTGGAAGCCGTGCTCGCTGCCCGGCTTCAGGCCGCTGATCTGGCCGGTCACGTGGACCTTGCCGTCAACCACCTTGAAGGTGACGCTGCCCTTGGCCTCGTTGCCCTGGGTCGGTGCCAGCTCGGCGGTGGCCGAGGCGTCGGCCGCCGGGGCGGCAGCGGGTGCCGGTGCTGCGGCCGGTTCAGTGGTTGCGCCCTCGGCCGGCGCGGCCGGCGGGGTTTCAGTCTGCGGAGCGGCCGGCTGCTGGCCGCAGGCCGCCAGGCCCAGCGCGGCGATGGCCGCAAACAGCGAAGTGTGGATCAGACGCATGGAATCTCTCCCTGGATGATGCCTGCAGTGATCAGCGGACAACCCGGATCACGCCACAGGCGATGCGGACGCCGGCATTGCCGGCGGGCTGGCTGCGATAGTCGTCGGCGTTGGCATGCACGACCAGTGCACGTCCGGCGATATCGGTGGCGGCGCCTCCGCCAAGGGTAACGCCCTTGAGGTGGATATCGACGTTGGCGCGGCCCTGGGCGTCGGCACGCAGATTGTCCATGTCGCCCAGGTGGTGCTTGCCGGTGCCGGCGCGGCCATGCGCAGCGCCACCGGGATTGAAGTGATTGCCGGCACTGCTGGCATCCACCGCGCTGCAGTCACCGCGCTCGTGGATGTGGAAACCGGCCTGCTGCATCGGCTGCAGGCCACCGATCAGCCCAGTGATGTGGATGCCACCGGGCTCCACCATCAGCGCGATGCGGCCACTGACGATACTGGCCGAGGCCGGCGACAGATTGGCCTCGGCCTGCTTGGCGGCGCTGACCACGGTCGGCGGTGGCGGGGTGGGTTCGGCCTTCTTCGGTGCGCTGCCACAGGCAGACAGCAGCGCGGCGGCGGACAACGGCAGGATGGCAAAGGACAGACGCATCGAAGACTCCTTGCAGGTGACACTACGGACGGCATCGTCCATGAACGATCAACGGTTCGGCAAGCGGGCGCGAGGATCGCGTGCAGGGACCGTTCAATGGCCCCCGCGACGGCGCCCGGCGCCCAGCTTGCGGGTAAGGGTATTGCGGCCAAGGCCCAGGCGGGCCGCGGCTTCGGCACGGCGGCCATGGGTGATCTGCAGCGCGGCCTCCAGCAGGGCATGGTCGACCCGCTCTCGCACCTGCGCGTGCAGCCCTTCCACGCCTTCGGCCAGCTGACGGCGTGCCCATTCGGCCAGCAGCGCCTCCCACTGCCCCGGATCGGCGTTGGTGGTGCTGCTGCGACGACCGCGCGTACGGTTGAGCGCGGTATCGACGTCGGCCACGCCAATGGTGTCAGCGGCGGCCAGCGCCGCCATCCGCCAGCACACGTTTTCCAGTTCGCGCACGTTGCCCGGCCAGTCGTGTTCGCGCAGCGCCTGCAGTGCGGCAGCGGTCAGGCGCTTCGGCGGCGTATCCAGCTTGCGTGCGGCGGCGGCCAGGAAGGTGCTGGCCAGTTGCGCGATGTCCTCGCGACGCTCGCGCAGCGGTGGCAGCTGCAGGCGCACCACGTCCAGGCGATGCAGCAGATCGGCACGGAACTTCCCCTGTGCGACCAGGCCTTCCAGATCCTGGTGGGTGGCGGCAATCACCCGCACGTCGACGCGGATCAACTCGCGGCCGCCGACGCGGAAGAACTCGCCCTGTGCCAGCACGCGCAACAGACGGGTCTGCAGCGGCAACGGCATATCGCCTATTTCATCGAGGAACAGCGTGCCGCCGTTGGCCTGCTCGAAACGGCCGATATGGCGGCGCTGGGCGCCGGTGAAGGCGCCGGCTTCGTGGCCGAACAACTCGCTTTCCAGCAGCTCGGACGGGATTGCAGCAGTATTGAGCGCGACGAACGGCCCCTGCGCGCGCGGCGATTCGCGATGCAGCGCATTGGCCACCAGCTCCTTGCCGGTGCCGGTTTCGCCGGTGATCAGCACCGCCAGCGGCGCCTGCGCCAGGCGGCCGATGGCACGGAACAGCGCACGCATCGGCGGGGTATCGCCCACCAGTTGCGGCGGCTGGTCGCCATGCGCTTCCGCCGCAGGTGTGGGCGCCGCCAGTGCCGGTGCAACGGCCGGCAGCACACGCTGCGCCAGCGCCACGGCGTCATCCAGATCGAACGGCTTGGACAGGAATTCATGCGCGCCACCGCGGAACGCACCGGCCGTGCTGGCCACGTCGGTGTAGGCCGACATCACCACCACCGGCAGCTGCGGAAGCGCGGCCTTGAGCTTGTCCAACAGCACCAGGCCATCGTCACCCGGCATGCGCACATCGGTGAACAGCAACGCCGGCGGCGGGCCTTCGCTCAACGCCTGCAGGGCGGGGGCGGCGCTGTCGAAATCGACGACCTGGTAGCCCGCCTCGCGCAGCGCGGTGCACAGCACGAAACGCACGGCCCGATCGTCATCGACCACCCAGATGCGCTGCGGGGACGAAGAGGACTCAGACATCGTGCGGGGCCTCCTCGGCCGGGGCGGCGCCGCTGACGATCGGCAGCAGCAGGGTGAACACGGTATGGCCCGGGCGCGAGCGGTAGGTCAGTGTGCCGCGATGTTCGCGTGCGACCTGCTGCGCCAGCGCCAGGCCCAGGCCAGTGCCTTCGGCGCGACCACTGACCAGGGGCAGGAACAGATGCTCGGCCAGCTCCTCGGGCACGCCACGGCCGTCGTCGGCGATCTCCAGGCGCAGCGCCAGCGTGTGCAGCTGCTCGGCGATGCGTACACCGTGTTCTACGCGGGTACGCAGGGTGATGTTGCCGGCGCCGGCCTGGATCGCGTTGCGCACCAGGTTCCACACTGCCTGGGTGAGGCGGTCGGCGTCGCCATGGAATTCGGGAATGCTGGGGTCGTAGTCGCGCTGCAGGCGTACCGCCCAACCGGCCTCGTTCTCGGCCAGGCGCAGCACGCGTTCCAGCGCGGCGTGGATGTTCAGCTCGGCATGCGGTGCAGCCGGGGCCGGCGACAGCAGCTGGTCGAGCAGGCCGTTGAGGCGCTCGATCTCGGACCCGATTAATTCGATCAGCTCACGTTCGCTGGCATCGCGTTGGGCCGCGCGGCGGGCCAGCAGCTGGGCCGCGCCCTTCAGCCCGGCCAGTGGGTTGCGCAACTCGTGGGCCAGTCCCTTCAGCGCCGCACTGAGCGCACTGGGCAGGGCCTGGGTCGGGTCGAGCCCGGGGAATTCATCGACCGGATGCGCCTCCAGCAGCCAACCGCCATCGTCGCGGCGGCTCATCCAGCCCTCGGCGAAGCGCGGGGCCTCGCCGGGCACCGCCAGCGCCAACCGGTTCAGGCGCAGGCTGTCGCGCTCATCGCGGGCCAGGAAATGGGCCAGTGCCTCGCCCTGCACTTCCAGTGCGGCCAGCGGCCGCCCCAGCAGGCGCCGGACGCTGACGCCCAGCCAGCGGGCGAAGGCCGGGTTGCAGCCGGCGATGCAGCCATCGGCCCCGGCCCAGGCCAACGGCGTGCCCAGGGCATCGAGGGACGGCGGGGGTGCGGGGTCGGACATTGCACCAATGTAGTGCAAAACGCGGGTCCAGGGTCGGATCCCTTTCCGTCAGGAAAGGGCCCTGACCCCTCAGGCCGAATGCGTCGTACGTGGTCGCATAACCCAATTTCCGCAGGCACACGGGATTGCCACACTGCTCCCAGCGTCAATCTTCTGAGCGATCCACCCCATGCGAACCGCCCCCTACCCCGCTCCCGGCGAGATCCTGTTGCATGAATTCCTGGAGCCTCTGGGCATCACCCAATACCGGCTGGCCAAGGCAATTGGCGTCTCACAACGCCATATCGGCGAGATCGTCTCCGGCGATCGCGCAGTCACTGCGGACACCGGGCTTCGCCTATCCCGCTACTTTGGCGTTTCCGACAAGTTCTGAATCGGCCTGCAGGCCGACTTCGATGCCGCGATGACCAAGGAAAAGCTGGCCGACGTACTTGCCCGGATCGAACCCTACAACGCGGCTGCCTGAGCCTTGGCCCGGGGTCAGAGCCTTTTCCCTGTGGAAAGGGAACCGCCCCCGGGCCGGGCAGCGTTACACCGGGTAGCCGGTGGCTTCCCGGGCCTTCTTCCAGGCACTTTCGAATTCGCGCGCGGAGATTTCGTCGTCTTCGTCGAAATCCAGGAACGACACCGGCTGGTCGGCCAGCAGGAAGCGGTCATCGCTGTGGGCATGTTCGTCGGCCCAGACCATCTTGGTGCCGTAGATTTCCACCTGGCGCACGATCTTCTCGCCACGGGCTTCCATCAGCACGTTGCCCTTGCCCAGGCCCGATTCGGCCCAGTGCTTGTAGTACTTCTTCGCGGCGGATTTCGCGCCGGATTTTGCGTTGTGCTTTGCGTAGGTCATTGCAGGGGTCCTGGCCGCAGGCGCGGCCGGAAAGTTCGAAAAGGCCGCCGCGATGTGGTTCGCGGCACTGCCACAATTATCACCCAGTACGACGACCACCGCACTTTGAAGTGGCCATTTCCAAAACTCAGCTGGCTTTGGTCTCGGCCGCTAACCGACGAACAGAGGCGGCAGCCGCAGACACTAGTCCGCAACTGCAATGAAGTGGCCACTTCCCTTTAGCCCACGAAAGTCTCGGATCAAGTGCGTCTTGCCCGGCGTCGGATCGTGAACGACGAGCTCGTCCCTGCCTGCATCGAGGACAACCCAATGCCATCTCCGGCCCGACTGATAAGGATTAACTTTTACAATTGCATGTCGATCAATGGCCCGCCATGATCTGAAGCTCACGCGCTTGGTCGCGATACTGAACTGCGCCAGCATCTGCGCGATGTCAGTATGCGTAGTGAAGAAGCTGGTGCCTTTTGCCTTTCCCGGTAGCGTCCTGAATGCCTCAAGCGCTTCCTCATAGGAAACGCGCGCCAGCATGGCAACACACGCTATGCCGCAATCACCGTTGTTCCAGTCACGTTGGTGTACACGCCTCAGTGCGCTCATTGCTTGAGCTCCAATGGATGAGTAATGATCGATCAGGCATCACGGTCTCTGAGCCGGCAAGGCCACGCCCTTCGGCCACAGCATCCAGATGTTGCCCTTCTGCTTCATGTCGCCGGCCAGCTTGCCGGCGGCATCGCCGCTGCCCCAGTACAGGTCCGCGCGCACTTCGCCGGCAATGGCGCCGCCGGTGTCCTGCGCGGCCACCGGGCGCACCACCGGGGTGCCGTCCGGGCGCGTGGTGGACAGCCACAGCAGGCTGCCCAGCGGCACCACGCTGCGATCCACTGCGACGCTGTAGCCGGCGGTGAGCGGCACGTTCAGTGAACCACGCGGGCCTTCCGGGCTGTCCGGGTTGCGCACGAAGAACACGTAGCTGGGGTTGCTGCGCAGCAGTTCCGGCACGCGCGCGGGATTGGCCCGCGCCCAGGCGCGGATCGCATCCATGGTGACGTCTTCCTTCTTCAGCTGGCCCTGGTCGACCAGCCAGCGACCGATCGCGCGGTAGGGGTGGCCGTTCTGTTCCGCATAGGCCAGCCTCACCTGCGTGCCATCGGGCAGGCGCACCCGGCCCGACCCCTGGATCTGCAGCAGCTGCAGGTCCATCGGGTCGGTCAGCCAGGCCAGTACCGGCGCCTTGGCGCCCTTGGCCGCGATGGTGCCGGCGTCGTCATAGGGCTTGAGCACCTTGCCCTCGACGCGCCCGCGCAGGCGCTTGCCCTTCAATTCCGGGTAGACGCTGTCCAGCTGCACCACGATCAGATCATTCGGCGTGCCGTAAACCGGTACGGTGGCAGCAGCCGTGCGGGTGAGGCTGCCGGGGTAGATCGGCTCGTAGTAGCCGGTAATCAGCCCGTCGGCCTGGTGGCCGCCGGCACGCAATGCATAGACATCCAAATCGCGCTGCAGGAACTGGCGGATCGCCGCCGGGTCCTTGTCCGAAACCGTCGCGGCGGTGGCGCAGGGTTTGGCCCAGACCGCATCGTTCTTCAGGCGGGTGCAGCTGCTGCGCCAGGCGACGAAACCGGCCTGCAGGTCGCTGTCGGAGACCGGTGGCAGTGCACTCCATGCGGCCTTGGCATAGGTGGCCGCGGGCGGCGTGACCGGCGTCGGCACTTCGGTTCCGGTGCGGGGAGCGGTGGTGGAGCAGCCGGCGAGCACAGCCAGCGCAACAAGGCCCAAGCTCGTGCGGTTCAGGGGGGCAATGATGTCTTTCATTGCCCCAATGTAGAGGAAACAGCACGGTGCCGGACGCGCCGGGTGCCCGGCACCACGCTCTCCCTTCAGCGTCCGCCACTGCCGAGCAGGCCACTGTTGCTGGTGGCGAACACCGGCGGCGGTACGTCCAGCTCGGCATCGTTCACGATGCGACCGGCCAGGAAGTCGACGATGCTGCGGGCAATGGCAGGATTGCCGGTCCACAGCTCGTGGTGATGGCTGGCGTTGCGCACCAGCAGCGAGCGGCCATGGCTGAAGCCTGGACGCAGCGCATCGGCGTTGGCCGGTGGCGTGCGCCCATCCAGCGTGCCGCTGATGAACAGCACCGGCACGTCGCTGCGCAGCGGCCCGCGGAAGGATTCGCCCAGATCGGCCAGGCCCAGGCCGTTGCCGATGGCGGGGAACGGGAAGTTCAGGGCGTCGCCGAACAGGCTTTCGCGTGCCTGCGCTTCCACCCGCGCCAGGCGCTGCGGGCTCTGCCCGGAAGCCACGTCCATGGCCAGCCCCATCGCCGGGTACTGGGCGAACTGTGCGCGCACGATCAGCACCAGATCGGCCAGCGGGTCGTAGTTGCCGCGCTCGGCCTCGCGGAGTATCAACGGCAGCCACTGCTGGGTATGTCGCTGGCCAAGAGCATTGGCAATCAGGATCTGCGCATCGAATTCACCGATGGTCACCTGGCGACCGTCATGCATGCGGCTGCGACCCTGTCGCGGCTGCTCACGCAATGCCTGCAGCACGCGCTTTGCCGATCCGGCCAGATCATCGAAGCCGTCCCTGCGGGCCAGTGGCGTCAGTTCCTGTTGCAGCGCATCGCTGCTGAGCGGCAGCTTCAGTGTGTCATCGGGGCCTTCGGTGCCCATCAGCACGACGCGTTCCAGATCTTTGCCGTGCAGGCGCACCGTCGCAAGCGCCAGGTGGGTGCCGTAGCTCATGCCCCACAAGCTGATCCTGGGCACACCCAGTGCGCGCCGCAGATCATCCAGGTCATCGGCACTCTCGGCGGTCGTATAGGCGCCCAGATCGACGCCAGCCTGACGCCAGAATTCCACGCACTTGGCAGCCGTCGCCTGCAATGCGGCCAGGGCCGCATCGCGCTGCAGTGGTTGGCCATCGTCGAAGCGGGTTTCATGCGGACACTCCGGCGGTGGTTCAGACAGACCGGCACCTCGCTGGTCGAGCAGCAGCACGTCGGCTTCGCGTCGGACCTGGTCGAACACCGGCCAGCGCGGGCCGCGCGCGGTATCGATGCCGGAACCACCCGGGCCACCGGCCAGATAAACCACGGGGGCGCTGCGGCCATTGCCACCGGTTGCACGCAGGCGTACCACCTTCAGCCCCATGCGCGGTCCGTCTGGCTCGCTGTGTCGGCGCGGCACCTCCAGCACGGCGATCTCTGCAGGGATGGCGCCATGTGCTTTGGTCTGCAGCGTGTACGGCTCGAACACCAATGCCCTAGGCGTGGCCTGCGCCGGCATGGCCGCAGCGAGCGCCAGGCAGAACGTAGCCACCGTGGCGACCAGGGCAGAGCGACGAGGATGGAGACTGCTGGACGATGTGCTGGCGTTGCGGCTCATGGTGGGCTCCAAAGGAGGGACGTGCGCGGTCAGCATCGGCTCGATCACAGGGCTGTGGGGACACCCGCCTGCCGAACGTCTCCAAAAGGCGGTCCAATGGCTCCACGCAACCGATACGATGGCCGCCATGCAGATCCCACGTACCCTGGCTGTTCTTGCTCTGCTGCTTGCGGCGGTGGCCGCATGGCTGGTCGTGTCGACGCCACCCGCCGGCGTGGTGTTCGTGCAGGGGGCGCAGATGGCACCTGCGGACGCCGGGGCATCCAGCCCCCTGCCTGCGCGGCCGCCGCAGGACCTGGCCTGGCGTCCGCTGGATCAGCAGCTGCTGGCGCAGTGGCGCGGCCCGTACTGGCTGCGCTGGCAGGTGCCGGCGCCAACCGGCACCGACGATCATGACCGCACGTTGCGGCTGTCGCTGCGCGCTGCCAGCCAGCTGTACTGGAACGGCACGCCCTGGATCAGCAATGGCGTCGTGGGCCGCACCGCTGAAGAAGAACAACCAGGACGCATCGACCTTGTCCACGTGCTTCCCCCCGCTTCTGGCAATGCCACCGATGAGCTGGTCGTGCTTGCATCCAGCCAGCGACAACATTTCACCCTGCATGGCGCCGACGCGATGGCACTGATCGCGCCCGCAGCTGTGCTGTATGGCCAGATCATCCTGCCATGGCTGGTTGCGGCCTTCGCCATCGGCGCACTGGCGGCAGCCAGCCTGTATTTCCTGGCGGTACTGCGTGGCCAGACCCGCACGCCCGGCGCTCGCCTTCTGCTGGCACTGGGCGTGGTGGGACTGGCGTTGCCTGCAGTGGAAGCGTGGCGCTCCCTGCTGGGGTATGACTACCCGTGGCATGTCCCGCGCCTGATTGCACTGCTGGCATTGCACGTAGCCGCGGCCATGTTCCTGCCAGCCTATCTGGCGCGGCGATTCCAGGTGGCGGTTCCGCGTGCCGGGTGCTTCGTCTATCTGTCCGTGATCGCGGTGCTCGCCATCGTCCTGCCTGGCTTTGACACCCGCTCGGCGGCAGTGCTCTTGTTGAGCCTGCTCGCTTCGGCATTGCTGCTGCTGCGTGCGCGCGGCGACACAGAGGATCGATGGCCGATCCTGGCATTGCTGCTAGCCGGCCTGCTGGCGTTGCTGGTCGCGCGCGGCGCCTTCCTTGATGGGCCGTACTTCCTGCTGCTGGCGGTGCTGATGGTGTTCCTGCTGCTGCGTCATGCGGCACAGCTGCAGGCACTGGACCGGCACAATGCGTTGCTGCGTGAAGAGCGCGCACGGCTTTCATTGCAGCTGTTGCAGCGAGGCATCCAGCCACATTGGCTCATGAACACCCTCACAAGTCTGCAGGAACTGATCGAGCAGGCACCTTCACGTGCCAGCCGCCTGGTGGAGTCGTTGGCCGATCAGTTCGATCGGCTGCGTGACAGCAGCAGCCGGCAGAGCATTCCGTTGCAGGACGAGCTGGCCCTGTGCCGCAGCCACCTGGACATCGTTGGCCAGGCACTGGGCCAGCCCCTGGTGCTGGACGTGGATGGCGAGGATGCGCCGCTGTTGCTGCCGCCCGGCATCCTGCATGCACAGGTGGAAAACGCGCTGACGCATGCCGGTGCGCTGGCATGCGCGCAGCACCCGTTCCGTCTGCGCGTGCAGCGCGGCGGTGGACGTTGGGTGCTGGAACTGCACAGCGCGCACGGCTCATCCTCGCATCGCGGTCGCGGCACGGGCACGCGCTACATCGAAGCCAGTCTGGCGGCCGCCAGCCCCGGCGGATGGAGCTTCGTGCAAGGCATCGACGGCAACCAATGGTGCGGACGGATCGAACTGACATGCGCATCCTGATCGTTGAAGACGAACCGCTGGTACGCCAACGTCTGCAGCGGCTGTGCGCCGAGCTGGCAGGAACGCGCGCACGCTTCGATGCCGTGGCCGATCTGGAGGCAGCCGGCGACCGCCTGCAGCGCAATGTCTACGACGGCCTGCTGCTGGACCTCAACCTTGGGGGCGAGGACGGTTTCGAACTGCTGCGGCGTGCGGTAGCCGGCCGCTACCAGTGCGTAGTGGTGTCGGCCCACCGTGATCGTGCGCTGCAGGCATTTGAACACGGCGTGCTCGACTTCGTTCCCAAGCCCTTTTCGCGCGAACGCCTTGGTCAGGCGCTGGAACGCTTGTTCGATACCGGCGGTATGCGTTCAGGCCGGGCACGCTACCTGGGCATCTGGCGTGCGCAGGGAACGGCAACCGTCGAGCTCTCGGAAGTGATGTGGATCGCGGCAGATGGCGACTACAGCCAGGTGCGCATGCGCGATGGCCGCAGCGAACTGCATGACAAATCCCTGACTGCACTGGCCTCAGTACTGCCTCAGGATTTCGTGCGCTGCCATCGCTCGCACCTGGTCAACCTGCGGCACGTGCGTACGTTGCATGCTGGTTCCGGCAGCCGCTACTGGCTGGTGCTGAGCGACGGTAGCGAGCTGGTTGTTGGCCGCGCGCACATCGTGGCGCTACGCGATGCGCTGGGACTGGGGTGATCGCCAGAGGATGCCAGGCATGGTCTGGCACTACCGGGGAGCGGGAACGGCATGGAGCGAACGCGCCAGGCATGGTTCACGGCGTCTGCAGCAGCAGGGAATGCAGGATGCGGGCGTCTTCGGCATCCAGTGTCTTCGGCAGGTCGTCGCGGCCACGGAAACGGCGGTGGAAGGCTGCGACGGTGGCGTCCCGGTTGTCGAGCGGATAGCCGAAGCGGGCCAGCGCACTCCACGCGTCAAAGCCTTCCGGTGCCGCACCGTCGGCCGCGCGCGGCCAGACGCCGAAACCGGCCTCGGCCAGCTGCTGCCACGGGAAGAACCGGCTCGGATCCTGCTTGCGTGTCGGCGCCAGGTCGGCATGGCCGATCACCTGCCGCGGCGGAATGTTCAGGCGGGTGGTGAGATCGCGCAGCAGCACGATCAGCGATTCGATCTGCGCCGCACTGAACGGGCTGCGGCCGTCGTTGTCGAGCTCGATGCCGATCGATGCCGAGTTGAGGTCGGTGATGGTGCCCCAACGCCCGGCGCCGGCGTGCCAGGCGCGGCGCTCATCGGCAACCAGCTGATAGCGATGGCCATCGGCACCGATCAGGTAGTGCGCGCTGACCGGTCCACCGCTGTTGGCCGTGCGCAACGTACGCAGGCTCTGCTGGACTGACTTCTGCTCGGTGTGATGGATGACGATGATGACGGGCGTGCGCGCGTTCTGGTTCGGCGACGGCACCCAGGTGGCGAGCGGGTTGCGGGTTTCCTGCGGCGCGGAGGCACAGGCGGCCAGCAGCAGGCAGGCCGAGAGCATCAGGGCGGTGCGGATCGGGTGCATGGCCTGATTGTGCGCGATCAGGCGCGATGATGCATGTCACAAGGAGATTCTGTAGGTCCACGCCAGGCGTGGATGCGCCACTCCGGCTGTGCCGACCAACGGTCGGCACCCACCAGAGCAGACCCAGACCCCGTGCCAAGCAAGCTTGGCACCTACCAGAACGAGGACAGTGGAAGTGCCGACCAATGGTCGGCACCCACAACATCAATGCAATAGCTCTGCCGCTACTTCAGGCGTCGTAGGCGGATTCGCCGTGCGAAGTCACATCCAGGCCGGTGCGCTCTGCTTCCTCGGTCACGCGCAGGCCAACCACGCTGCGCACCACCAGCAGGATCAGCGTGGTCACCACCGCCGACCACACCACGGTGAGGCCGACGCTGACCACCTGCACCCAGACCTGATGGGCGATATCCAGATCGGCCTTGGTGCCGCCCAGCGACTGCGCACTGAACACACCGGTGAGAATCGCACCGACGATGCCGCCGACACCATGCACACCGAACACGTCGGCGGTGTCGTCCACCTTCAGCAGGCGCTTCAAGCCGGTCACACCCCACACGCAGACCACGCCGGCGACGAAGCCGATGATGATCGCGCCGAGCGGGCCGACGGTGCCGCAGGCCGGGGTGATGCCGACCAGGCCGGCCACGGCGCCCGAGGCCGCGCCCAGTGCCGACGGCTTGCCCTTGCTGATCGCTTCCACCAGCGTCCAACCGAGTACGGCAGCGGCCGTGGCCAGCACGGTATTGAGGAAGGCCAGCGAGGCGACGGTATCGGCGGCAGCGGCGGAACCCGCGTTGAAGCCGAACCAGCCGACCCACAGCAGCATCGCGCCGATATAGGTAAACGGCACGTTGTGCGGCTTCAGCGCGGTCTGGCCATAGCCCAGGCGCTTGCCGACGAACCACGCGGCGACCAGACCGGCCACACCTGCGTTGATGTGGACCACGGTGCCACCGGCGAAATCGATCGCGCCCATCTCACCCAGGTAGCCGCCACCCCAGACGATGTGCGCCATCGGGATGTAGCTGAGAGTGAACCACAGCGCCGAGAACAGCAGCACCGCACGGAACTTGATGCGCTCGGCGAACGCGCCGACGATCAGCGCGGTGGTGATGCCAGCAAAGGTCGACTGGAAGGCGACGAACAGGTAGTCCGGCAGGCCCTTGATCGGGGTGTTGCCGACCGACTCCTGAGTGAAGCCCTTGAGGAAGGCGAATTCGGTGAACGAGCCGAAGAATGGGTTGCCCGCGCTGAACACCGCGCTGTAGCCATAGGCCACCCACAGCAGCAGCACCAGCGAGAACACCACCAGGATCTGGCTGAGCACCGACAGCACGTTCTTCGAACGCACCAGGCCGCCATAGAACAACGCCAGGCCCGGCACCACCATCAGCAACACCAGCAGGGTGGACGTCAGCATCCAGGCCACGTCGCCATGGTCGTAGGTCGCGGCGGCTTCAGCCGCGGCCGGTGCGGCGGCCGCAGCGACCGGATCCTGCAGCGGTTCGACCGCCACGCTTTCGCTCGGCAGCGGCGAGATCTGGGCCTGAGCGTGGGCACTGCCCGGCCACGCACCGGCGGCCAGCGCGCTGAGCAGCATCAACAGGCACACGAAGTGGAACCGGGCTTGCCACCCGGTGAGAAGGCGCATCTTCATGGGGGAGTCTCCGGAAAGGGGTTACAGCGCGTCGGCACCGATTTCGCCGGTGCGGATGCGGATGACCTGTTCGACGGCGGTGACGAAGATCTTGCCGTCACCGATCTTGCCGGTGCCTGCCGACGACTGGATCGCTTCGATCACCGCGTCGGCACGCTCGTCGGTGACCACGGTTTCGATCTTGATCTTGGGCAGGAAGTCGACGACGTACTCGGCGCCGCGATACAGCTCGGTGTGGCCCTTCTGGCGGCCGAAGCCTTTCACTTCGGTCACGGTGATGCCCGACACGCCTGCGTCGGAGAGGGCCTCGCGGACCTCGTCGAGCTTGAACGGCCGGATGATGGCGGAGATCAGTTTCATGCGCATGTCCCGAGGGTGGATGGGGCCAGCGCGCCAGCGCGCGTTGGCATCAGGCAACCAGCGGCCATCAGGATGATGGCCGTGGCTGTTGCACCGGACACGTACAGGGCCGGGACGGCCGTGCCTCTCTCCTTGCACGACCGACGCGGGAGGGAGGGCGGCCCTGGTCGCGTATCCGGTCTCTCTTGCCCCTGTTTCAGCGGACCAACAGTCCGCTCTACTGCAGCGGGCCAGCGGCCCGCTCTACCACGGCGGGTCGGGGCCCGCCCTGCGGCTCCCCAGCCGCGAAGACGGAAGCGATGGCGGCGGGTGGGAGGGGGAAGCCCACCGCCATCGCCACCGGTCAGCTGGCGTAGTACAGCTGGTATTCCAGCGGGTGGGTGGCCGCGCGGAACTTGGTCACTTCCTGCATCTTCAGCGCGATGTAGCCGTCGATGAAGTCATCGCTCATCACGCCGCCGGCCTTCAGGAACTCGCGGTCCTTGTCCAGCGCTTCCAGCGCCTGGTCCAGCGAGGAGCAGACCTGCGGGATCAGCTTCTCTTCTTCCGGCGGCAGGTCGTACAGGTCCTTGTCGCTCGGTGCGCCCGGGTCGATCTGGTTCTTGATGCCGTCCAGGCCGGCCATCATCAGCGCGGTGAAGGTGAGGTAGCCGGACTGGATCGGATCCGGGAAGCGCATTTCGATGCGGCGTGCCTTCGGGTTGGACACCCACGGAATGCGGCACGAAGCCGAACGGTTGCGGGCCGAGTAGGCCAGCATCACCGGTGCTTCGTAGCCCGGCACCAGGCGCTTGTAGCTGTTGGTGCCCGAGTTGGCGAAGGCGTTGATGGCCTTGGCATGCTTGAAGATGCCGCCGATGTACCACAGCGCCAGCTGGCTCAGGCCACCGTAGCCGTCACCGGAGAACAGGTTGGTGCCGCCCTTGGACAGCGACTGATGCACGTGCATGCCGCTGCCGTTGTCGCCGACGATCGGCTTGGGCATGAAGGTGACGGTCTTGCCGTTGCGGTGCGCGACGTTCTTGATCACGTACTTCATGCGCAGCAGTTCGTCGGCCTTCTGCACCAGGGTGCTGAACTTGGTGCCGATCTCGCACTGGCCGGCGGTGGCCACTTCGTGGTGCTGCACTTCCACTTCGATGCCGACCTGTTCCAGGGTCTTGCACATCTCGGCGCGCAGGTCGTGCAGGGTGTCGGTCGGCGGCACCGGGAAGTAGCCGCCCTTCACGCCCGGACGGTAGCCGCTGTTGGCGCCGTCGTACTTGGCGCCGCTGTTCCACGCCGCTTCTTCCGAGTCGACCTGGAAGAAGGTGTGGCCCATTTCATTGGCGAAGCGGACCGAATCGAAGATGAAGAATTCCGGCTCCGGGCCGAAGAACGCGGTTTCGGCGATGCCGGAGGACTTCAGGTAGGCCTCGGCGCGCTTGGCGATGCCGCGCGGGCAACGGCCATACGGCTGCATGGTGGCCGGATCGAGGATGTCGCAGCTGATCACGATGGTCGGATCGGCGTAGAACGGATCGACGTAGGCGCTGGCGGTATCCGGCAGCAGCACCATGTCCGATTCGGCGATTCCCTTCCAGCCGGCGATCGAGCTGCCATCGAACATCTTGCCTTCTTCGAACAGCGACGGCTCGACGATGCTGACCGGGAAGGTCACGTGCTGCTCGACACCACGCATGTCGACAAAGCGCAGGTCGACGAACTCGATCTGGTTGTCCTTGATCAGCTTCTCAACGTTTTCCACGGACATCGGTACGACCTCGGATGGGGATGAATGCCTGCTGAGGTACAGCAACGACCGTGCCAACTTTTCGCAGTCTGCAAGTCATTGATTTCAAAAAGGCCGCCCCGCAGCGGTGCAGAACCGTGCGCACCAAATGGGTGCAGCCGACAGCGGACGCACCCGTTTGGTGCGGCAGTGATCGTCTATCCTCTCGACCTTCTTCCTTCCTGCCGCGCGTGCCCGCACCGTCCATGTCCGACCTGCTCTCCGCCCTGTTGCTGGGCATCCTCGAAGGCTTGACTGAGTTCCTGCCGATCTCCAGCACCGGCCACCTGCTCATCGCCCAGCACTGGCTGGGTGCCCGTTCGGACTTCTTCAACATCGTCATCCAGGCCGGCGCGATCGTGGCGGTGGTACTGGTGTTCCGCCAGCGCCTGCTGCAGTTGGCCACCGGCTTCGGGCAGCGCGAGAACCGCGAGTACGTATTCAAGCTGGGCGCGGCCTTCCTGGTCACCGCCGTGGTCGGCCTGGTGGTGCGCAAAGCCGGCTGGTCGCTGCCCGAGACGGTCAGCCCGGTGGCCTGGGCACTGATCATCGGTGGCATCTGGATGCTGCTGGTGGAGGCCTACACCGCGCGCCTGCCCGACCGCGACCAGGTGACCTGGACCGTGGCGATCGGCGTCGGCCTGGCGCAGGTGGTGGCCGGCGTGTTCCCCGGCACCTCGCGTTCGGCCTCGGCGATCTTCCTGGCCATGCTGCTGGGCCTGAGCCGCCGCGCGGCGGCTGCCGAGTTCGTGTTCCTGGTTGGCATTCCCACCATGTTCGCCGCCAGCGCCTACACCTTCCTGGAAATGGCCAAGGCCGGACAGCTGGGCAGCGAGAACTGGACCGAGGTGGGCGTGGCCTTCCTTGCCGCGGCCGTCACCGGCTTCGTCGTAGTGAAGTGGCTGATGGGCTACATCAAATCGCACAAGTTCACCGCGTTCGCGCTTTACCGCATCGCGCTGGGCGCCGCGCTGCTGCTGTGGTTGCCGTCCGGCAGCTGAACAGCGCCGGGGCACGGTAACCCCGTTGCCGGCCCCACCCCGTTTCCCCCACGGTTCCCCAAGGAGAATCACCATGAACCGCAAGCTCACCCTGCTCCTCCCGCTGGCCCTGATGGCCGCCTGCAGCCAGACCCCGGCCCCGGCCGGCACCGGCGGCGACGACGTGGCCCCGGCCGCGGCCAAGGCAGCAGACCAGCAGACGCTGGCGCACCTGGACGCGCAGCGCCTGCAGAGCCAGCACTGGCTGCTGCAGCAGGCCACCGCCGCCGACGGCAAGCGCATCGACGCGCTGTTCGCCCGCGAAGACAAGCCGGTCACCCTGGACTTCGCGGATGGCCGCCTGTCGGTCAGCAACGCCTGCAACCACATGGGTGGCGGCTACACCCTGGCCGACGGCAAGCTGACGGTCAGTGCGATGGCCTCGACCATGATGGCCTGCACTGACAAGGCGCTGATGGCGCTGGACGAGGCCGTGTCGAGCCGCCTGCAGGGCGAGCTGAAGGCCGAGCAGGATGCCGATGGCAAGCTGACCCTGACCAACGCGAAGGGCGATGTGCTGGTGTTCAACCCGGAACCGACCGCTGAAACCCGCTACGGCGGCGCCGGCGAAACCGTATTCCTGGAAGTGGCCGCCAAGACCGAGAAGTGCTCGCACCCGCTGATCCCGGACTACCAGTGCCTGCAGGTGCGTGAAGTGAAGTTCGACGACAAGGGCCTGAAGCAGGGTGAGCCGGGCAAGTTCGAGAACTTCTACGGCAACATCGAGGGTTACACCCACGAGGACGGCGTGCGCAACGTGGTGCGCGTGAAGCGCTACGAAGTGAAGAACCCGCCGGCCGATGCGCCGTCGCAGGCGTACGTGCTGGACATGGTGGTCGAGTCGGCCATCGAGAAGAAGTAAGACGACAGAAGGGCGGCCGCGAGGTCGCCCTTCTTCGTGGTGGGTGGAGCCGGCCGCTGGCCGGCCGCCCCTTTTCATGGTGGCTCGACTCTACGGAAGCAAAGCCGGCCAGCGGCCGGCTCTCCCCATCGTGCCGCTCAGCCCAGCGCCGGGTTCAACGTGTAGGTGCCATGCAGTGCGGCTTCGGCCAGCACGTGGCCGTGCATGGCGCGATATGCGTCGGCGGCGGTGAAGCGCGCCGGAAGCTCCAGCGAGGCCACATCCAGCGCGAACACGCGGAAGAAATAGCGGTGCACGCGTTCGTCGTTGAACGGCGGATAGGGGCCGTCATAGCCCAGGTAATCGCCGGCCATGTCCGGGTTGCCCGCAAACCAGCCGGTGAAGTCGTTCAGGCCCTGGCGGCTGCCCGCCGGGCCAGCCGGTGCGGTCTTGCCCTTCACCACGAAGCCATCGCTGCAGCTGCCGGCGGCGATCTCCTGCACCGAGGCCGGAATATCGGCCATCACCCAGTGCACGAAGTCGCAGCGCGGCTGGTCGCGCGGCACGGTCATGTCGCTGCGGCCGACCGTTTCCGCAACGGTCGGCACATCCGGGTCCACGCACACCAGCAGGAACGAACGCGTGCCTTCCGGTGCGCCGTTCCAGGCCAGGTGCGGATTGCGGTCCGGCGCGAAGCCGGTGGCATCGCCGGCGGCGAACGCGCGGTCGATCGGCGCGCCGTTGGTCAGGCTGTGGCTGCTCAGTTGCATCGGCTTCTCCTTACTCTTCCGGGTAACCCAGGCGCACCGCAATCGGGGTGAGCTTGGCAAAGGCGGCGCTCATCACGTCGCGGTAGTTGCGCCAGTGGCCCGGCGGGAAGCGCGGTGCGCCCAGCTGTGCGGCCGGCGGCATCTGCCGCTCGAACAGGCGTCCCAGCAGCTCGGCCATCGCGTGCGGATCATTGCCGATCTGGTCGATGCGCAGCAGCACGTGCGGATACAGTTCTTCCTCATGCAGGGTGGCAACCTGCGCCAGCCCGCGCGCCAGCCATTCGCTGGCTTCAGCCAGCGAGGTCATCGCCAGCGGAGCGGCAGCGCCGTAGGCCACCCAGTCCAGCAGCATGTCGCGCGGATCACGCAGCACGAGCACCAGTCGTCCCTGCGGCAGCTGCGGGCGCAGCGCCCACAGCAGGGCGTTGTCCCACCACAGCAGCCAGTCGATGACGGCATCGCCCTGCAGGCCACGCGCCGGCAGCTGCTCGCGCCAGCGCTGCACCAGCCGCTCCGGGGTCAGCACGCCGGAGGCGAGGTCCTGCAGCGTGTGGTAGTTCTGGAATGCATCATCCGGCGGATTGCTGGTGTAGCGGTCGCTGCGCAGCACCGGGCTGGCGGCCGCCAGGCCGGTCGCAACCCGCTCCACGCCCGAACCCGGCGCACCCCACAGGAAGATCGGCGCGGAGCTGGCATCACTGTCGATCTCGCCCTTCTCCGGCCAGCTCGGCGGCGCCTTGGCCTGCGGCGGAAGCGGCAGGCGCTGCGGTGCCTGGTCGGCCTGCAGCGCCATCCACGTCTGCAGCGCCTGTTCCGGCTGGCCAGCGCGGTCCTGGATTTCACCCAGCCAGGTACGCAGGTCGGCGCGATGGCCGTCCGGCGCCCTGTCGATCAGCGCCTGCACGCGCGCGATCGCGGCGACCGGATCACGCTGCAGCAGGCCTTCGACCAGGCGTGTTTCGCCACTGACGCGGCCCGGTTCGAGGCTGACGATACGTTCGGCGATGGCTTCGGCCTGTTCGTGTTCGCCCACCATGTCATGCAGGCGCAGGCGTGCTTCCAGTGCCGGCAGATGACCCGGCATCGCGTCCATCCAGCGCTCCACGGTCGCCGCGGCGGTCGGGCTGCCGACTTCTTCCACGGCCAGGCGTGCCAGCCACAGGTCATGCAGCTGCGGATGCTGTTCCAGGGCCGCGTCCAGGCGCGCGCGGGCCTCGTCTTCGCGGCCCAGGCGCTGCCAGGACATCAGCAGCAGCTGCAGCACCTGGCGATCGTCGGGGATCGATTCCAGCAACGGCAGCAGATGGTCCAGCGCCTGCAGCGGCTGGCCGCCGCGCAGCGACAGTTCACCGGCCAGGCGACGCATCGACGGCGTATCCATGCCTTCCTGCTGAAGCGCGATCTGCATCGCTTCGGCAGCCGCCTCCAGGTTGCCCTGGCGCAGCGCCAACTGCACTACCAGGCCATGCAGCGAGCTGATGGCCGGGTTCAGTTCCAGCACGCGGCGGAACGCCTGCTCGGCGAAGGCCAGCATGTCCTTGCCCAGGTAGGCGAAGCCCAGTGCGTACAGCACGCGGGTGTCGTTGGGCTGCGCCTGGTTGGCCGCCGACAGCAGCGTCAGCGCACGATCCGGGTCGTCGCGGCGCAGCGCGATCATGCCGTCGATGGTCAGCAGTTCCGGGTGGTCCGGCTCAACGCGCGAGGCCAGCGTGGACAGGCGCTGGGCTTCATCGAAGTCGTTGCGGCCGATCGCCAGGTGCGCCTGCATCAGATAGGCGGCGAATGAGTTCGGGTCAAGCCCGGTGGTACGTGCCAGCGCTTCGTCAGCGCCCTGGTACTGGCGCAGGGCGAGCAGCAGGCCAGCGTGCTGCAGGTGCAGCTGGGCATCATCGGGGGCCAGCTGCAACGCCTGCTGCAGCGCCTCCATCGCATCCTCGGCCTTGCCCTGCTGCTGCAGCGCAAGCGCCAGCCAGCGGTGGGCTTCGGCCTGGCCGGGTTCATCACGGGTCCACGCCTGGGCCAGCTGCACGGCCTGGTCGGCCTGGTTCTGGCGCAACGCTTGGATGATCTGGTCTTGCATGGCGGTCCGGTTCAAGTGCAAACCCGCATTGTAGCGGTCCACGCACCGGTGCCGGTTCAGCCCGCCAGCACCCGCTGCAGGCGCTGCGCCACCCAGCGCTCGGAGAAGCCGTCACCCCGCCAGTTTTCCAGGAAGCCGCAGTGGCCTCCCCAGCAGGCGGTTTCCAGGTGCGCCTGGCGCGGCAGCTGCCAATCGCTGAAAGTCGCGTACGGGATCACCGGGTCGTCCTGCGCCATCAGGATGTCGGCCGGCACCTGCAGGGTGGACAGGCGGTCACCGGCAATCGAATAGCCATCGAAATAGGCCTGCAGCGAGCCGAAGGTGGTGTGCCGTTCGACCAGCCAGGCAGTCAGTGCACGGATGTCCAGCTTCAGCACGCGGTCGTCGCAGTCGCTCAGCTCGGGAAACAGATCGCGCTTGCGGCGCAGCGAGCCGGCCCATTTGCGGCGGAAGTACCAGTCGTACATCGCCGGGCCGTTTTCGATGCTCTCCATCGTCAGCCCCGGGTCCAGCACCGGGCACACCGAGGCCACCCGCAGCAGCGGCACGCCGGCAGCCGGCGCGCGCAGGGCCAGGCGCAGCACGAAGTTGCCACCCAGCGAATAGCCGGCGGCCACCAGCGGCAGCTGCGGCCAGCGCTGGGCGATGTCACCCGCGGCATGCACCACTTCATCGATCAGGTTGGAGTGGAAGATGCCGGGGTTCAGATGGTGGGTGTTGCCATGGTCGCGGAAGTTCAGCCGCACCACATCGAAACCCTGTTCGATCATGCGCGCGGCAGCCATGCGCATGTAACTGGATTCGGCACTGCCCTCCCAGCCATGCAGCAGCAGGGCCATGCCCTTCGGTTCGCGGCCTTCGACATGGCTGTGCCAGCCCTGCAGGCGCACGCCATCACCGCCGTCGAGGATCAGCTCTTCGCTGACCGCACCGGTGGCGGCCAGCAGCAGCAGGCCGCGCTGCAGGCGCATGCGGCTGGAGCTGAGCATCGACTGCAGGTGCGGATTGCGCAGCCAGCGCGGCGGCTGGTAGTCAGTCGCATGCAACGTCGGTGTACCGGCGTCCAGGACGGGTGGCGGGACCAGGGCCACCGTGCCCTCAGCCGGTGCTCATGGCCGCCACGATGCGCGCGCGCGAGGTTTCCGCGATGCGTCGACGGCCTTCCAGGTCCTGGGTACCGATCGGCTCCAGGAAATGCACTTCGGTATGCCGCGCCGGCTCACCCAGCAGGCGCAGGAAATTGGCGGCGAAACTCTCGCCCGGGCCGAATGCCACGATGGTCTGTGCGTCACCCTTGAACCCATAGACCAGCGCCACAGGCTGCACCGGAACACCGGTTTCGACCGCGGCCTGGAAGATGCGGGCATGGAACGGCCCCACTTCATGGCCACCGCGGGTGCGCCCTTCCGGGAACACGCCTACTGCCTTGCCGGCACGCAGGCGATCGGCCATCACCTGCATCACGCCACCGAGCGATTCGGTGTTGCCGCGCTGGTGGAAGATGGTCTGCCCGCGCGCGGCGAGCCAACCGACCAGCGGCCAGCTGGCGATTTCGCGCTTGGCGACGAAGCCCATCATGCGCTGGCTGTGCAGGATGGAGATGTCGACCCAGCTGACGTGGTTGGCGACGAACAGCACGGCACCGGGCAAGGGCTGGCCCACCCGTGACAGGCGGAAGCCGAAGATCCACATCAGGCCGCCCTGCCACCAGTTCACCACCTTCGCCCCGAAGGTATCCTCGCCCACGCGCAGCTCGCCCCACGGCGGGAGCATGCCGATCAGGATCAGCGGCAGGAACACGATGATGTGGACCAACAGCAGCGGTACGCGGTACAGGTAACGGCACACACGCGCCACGCCGCCACGGGGGGCCGGAGTGGGGGAAGTCATCCGCGCACGATACCGGAGCGCCGCAGCAGCTGCCAGCCGATTTAGGCCATAACCGCCATTGACCGGGGCAATCGGCAGGGAACGCTGGGTTCTGCCGCCGTCAACACGCCCGCCGGGGGCTCAACCGTGGCCGGCGGCCACCACCGCCAGGGTCAGCCGAGAGATGCACACCAGCCGGCCCTGCTCGTCTTCGATGCGGATCTCCCACAGCTGGGTGCTGCGGCCCACGTGCAGCGCGCGGGCGGTGCCGGTGACCGTGCCCGAGCGCACGGCGCGCACGTGGTTGGCGTTGATTTCCAGGCCCACGCAGATCTGCTTGCCGGTATCCACGCACAGGTTGCCGGCGCTGCTGCCCAGGGTCTCGGCCAGCACCACCGAGGCACCGCCGTGCAGGATGCCGTACGGCTGCCGGGTGCGCTCGTCCACCGGCATGGTGGCCTGCAGCCAGTCTTCGCCCGCAGCACTGAAGACGATGCCGAGGGATTCGATCGCCGTGTTGCGGCTGAGCGCGTTGAGCTGCTCGATGGAAACGGCTTCGCGGAATACCTGGGTCATGCGGGCACCTTCAGAGGATGGGAACGAGGCCGGCGCCGAATGCAGTCAGCATGCGCACCAGCAGCCACTTCGGGCCGACGTTGACTTCGGGGAAGTCGCCGACGGCGACGTAGCAGTTGTGGAACGCCGGGTCCTGCCGTGGCAGCGGCTGCGGGCAGTCCGGACCGGGCTTGAACTCGTAGTCGGTGGCGTAGCGCCACGGCCAGAAGTCGAGGATCGGCAGCGCTTCGGAGGCTTTTCCGACGCTGTAGTTCAGGCCCGACAGCACTGGCGGCTTGGCCCGCGGCGCCACTGTCCACGAGTTCTGCGGATGGGTATCGCGCAGGATGCTCTCGGCCAGCTGCTCGGCAAACACCGGATCGTCGATGATCACCGCGCCTTCGGTGTTGTAGTTCTCGCTGCGCGGATCGAAGTTGTGGGTGCCGACCACGCCGATGCGGCGATCGACCACCAGCGACTTGGCGTGCAGGCCCATGCGGGCGCCCTTGCGGGTGACCGGCAACGGCTTGTTGACCGCCTTGCTGCCCAGGAACGACGGACGCGTCTCGGTGCGCAGCAGGCGCGTTTCCACCTCGCTGCCGGCGGCGCGGCGACGTTCGCGCGCGTTCTGGTAGGCACTGCCGGTACGCGGATGATGCACCGCCACCTGCTTGCGGGGCGCGGCCAGATCCCCGTCGCTGCCACCACCGGCATTGCTGCCAGCGGCGCTGCCGCCGATCAGCGGATTGCGCCCACCGTCGTCGTCGCCTCCGGGCGCGGCGATCGGGTCGGGCAGCAGATTGCGGTAGTCGACCGGTGCATCCAGCGGGAACGGCTTGTATTCGAAGATGTTGAAGCCCAGTTCGCGCATGTTGCGCCGCTTGTACTTGTACGACAGCGCATACACGATCGGGTTGTCGGTGGCCGCCAGGCTGTTGCTGGACACCACCACGCGCGGCGGCTGCGGGCGCTTGCGCAGCTCGCGGAACAGCTTCTGCGCCGGCTTGGACAGCACCAGGTACGGCGTCTGCAGGATCACTTCCTTCTGCGCGCCGGCGATCAGTGCATCCAGCTGCGGCTCGGTCACGTGCTGGCCGGCCAGCGGGGCATCGGCCTTCTCGCGGCGGTGCTTGCGCGGCAGGTCGGCGACGTAGCGCACCGAGGCCACCGGCAGCGCTGTATCCACGAAGGAACGGGTGACGAACTCCATGTCATTGGCTTCAGCGCTGACCCGCTGCACCCGCTCCGGGCGGCGGAACGTGGCGGGCGGCAGCACCGGCACGCCTTCGCGCAGCAGGGTGCGGCCCACGTCATTCAGGCGCTCGGCCGGCACGCTGCGCTTGGCGCGCCAGAACGCATCGAAGTTGGCCGCCATCGCCCGTGCTTCCGGGCCGGCGATCATGACGTCGCGATCGCGGAAGTTGTACTCGCGATCCCAGTCGTAATAGTCGTCCTGGTAGTTGCGGCCGCCGACCACGCCGATCGCATCGTCGATCACCAGCAGCTTGTTGTGCATGCGCTGGTTGAAGCGACGGAAGCAGCACAGCACGCTGCCGGCGTAATCGAAGTAGTTCAGCCGGGCCTTGCCGAAGGTCGGGTTGTAGACCCGCAGCTGGAAATTCTGGTGGGCACCGGACAGCGCGCCGAGGATCTCCAGGTCGGAGATCGCCGAGAGCTGGTCGATCAGCACCCGCACCTTCACCCCGCGCCGCGACGCGGCCAGCAGTTCGTCGATGACCAGCCGCGCGCTGTCGTCCTTGTCGAAGATGTAGGTCTGCAGGTCGATGCTGCGGGTGGCACTGCGCAGCAGGTTCAGGCGCGCCACCAGGGCGCCCTCCCCCTCGTCCAGCAGGGTGGCGTAGTGGCGCGGCTGCTCCGGGGTGGATTCGGTGAACGCCCGGCCGGCCAACGCCCGCAGCGGCGAATCCTGTGCGCAGCGGTCGGCGCGCTGACAGTCGACCTGGATCGAGCGCGCCTGCACGGCGATCGCTTCGGCGCGGTCGCGCTCGGCATTGGACAGCGATGCACAACCGCTGCCCAGCAACACGGTTGCCAGCGCCAGTACACGCAGCAGGAGGTTCACGGTTTCGGCGCCTCGCTCAGGCGCGCTCGCAATACGAAGGTCACTCGGTCACTCAAGGCAAGCTGCCAGCTGTCCATTCCATACCGGCCTCGCTGCACGGTACCGCGGCTGACGACGTCGCAATCATAGCCGGGTCGGGCGCAATCCGCCTTCTCGACCTTCAGTGTCTCGGGGTGGCTGATCCCGCGCAGGGTCAGCCGCCCGTTGATGTCGCCCCCGTCTTCCACGGTCTCCGGCCAGTACGGCAGCGAGTCGAACTCGACCACCGGGTGGCGGCCTGCGTCGAAGAACTCCTCGCCGCGCATCCAGCCGGTGTAGCGCGCCTTGCCGGGGATCTCGACCGAACGCGTGAACATCTTCAGGTGCACCTGATGGCGGCCGTCGGAGAGGATCTCGATGCGACCCTCGAAGTGCGGGAACAGGCCTTCGATGCGTTGCCCGAAGCGGGTCCGCACCTCGAAACCGATCTGCGAGCGCTGGGTATCCAGGTGCAGGACCCGGTGCGCTTCAGCGACCACCGGCGGCAAGGGCGTTGGCGGTGGCGCGGCAGCCCAGGCCGCGCCGGAAGCCAGCAGCACGGGCAGCAGGAAGCGGCTGCGCCGCGCCAGGCTCATTGGATCACGGCCACCAGAACGCGTTCAGGCTGGCCACGCCCGGCTCGATCGAGGCCTCGCGCGGGAAGCCGAGCACGGCAATGCCGGCCGGCGGCATGCCGCGATAGTCGCTGCTGGTGCCTTCCGTCATCAACGCCACCAGGCGCTCCAGGCCGGGGTTATGGCCGACGATCAGCACCCGGTCGAGGTCACGGCGGTCGTCCACCAGCGCCGCCAGGGTGCCGGGGGTAGCCTCGTAGATGCGGTCTTCCAGGCGCTTCTCGACATAGCCGATGGTGCCGAGCACGGCTTCCAGGGTCTCCCGGGTGCGCCGCGCCGGTGAGCACAGCACACAGTCCGGCAGCAGGTTGTTCTCCTTCAGCCACTTGCCGGCGGCTTCGGCTTCGGCGAGCCCCACCGGCGACAACGGCCGGTCGAGGTCGGCCTGGCCGGGGGTAGCCGGTTCGGCATGGGCATGGCGCAGCAGGATCAGTTCACGCATCGCGGGTTTCCATGAAGAAGAGGATGCAGCAGAAAGAGTGACGCAGGCATCAAAGCTTCAGCCAGGACAGCAGCGGCTCCCAGTCGGCCTGGTGCTCGCGCACCTGGGCCGAGCGGTAGTCGAACAGGCTGCGGCCCAGGCCGGTCATGACCACATAGCTCTGGCTGTCGCGCAGCTGCGCGACCACCGGGTACGGCCATTCACCCAGCATCTGCAGCGCCTGCTGCGAGGTCTGGGTCCATGGTTTGGTACGGTTGAGCACCAGCCCCACCGGCAGCTTGCGGCTGTGCACGCGCGGGTTCTGGGCCAGGCTGTTGAGGAAGCCGACGATCGCTTCGATGTCCAGCGCCGAGGGCAGCACCGGTACCACCACCGCGTCGGCTGCGTCGAGGAAATGGGGAATATCGTCAGCCAGGGCACCGGCCGGCGCATCGATGATGACGGTGTCGGTGCCGTCGGGCAGCTTCTGCGCCCACTGCTTCTTCCGATACACGTCGATGGGGAGCACCGCGCTTTCCAGCCCGGCACGGCGTTGTGCCCAGCGGGTGCTGGAACCCTGCGGGTCGGCATCGGCAATCACCGTGGCCTTGCCCTGCAATGCCGCGTACGCGGCCAGGTGGGTGGCGACGGTGGTCTTGCCCACCCCGCCCTTGGAACCGGCCACCAGGATCGTCTTCATGCCAGCCTCGCTTCCGGGTACGTGCCCCGAGCGTACACCGGTGATGGTGACGGGAGGTAGCGTCGTGCTGAACCAGCGGCCATCGCCTTTGCTATCGTGGCGCCCCCGAAGGATCGAACCGGCATGAGCGAACTGCAGGATCTGAGCGCGTTGATCCGCGCCAATACCCCACTGATCGTCATCGAGACCCAGGACGAGGGTCGCATCGTCGAGCTGTTCCGGCAGACGCTGATGCACGTCTGGCGGGCCCTGCACCGCTGGTCGATCACCGAGGGCCTGCGCCGGATCGACCTGGACAGCGAAGACCCGCCGGTCGGGCCGCCCGATGCCAGCGCGGCCCTGCAGATGATCCGCCAGGCCGACCAGCGCGGCGTCTACCTGCTGCTCGATTTCCATCCCTACCTGGGCTATGCCAGCCACCAGCGCGCCCTGCGCGACCTGATCCAGCGCCGCCACAGCGAGCCGCATGTGCTGGTGCTGATCGGTGCCAAAGTGGAGCTGCCGGCCGAGCTGGAAGCGCTGGCGGTGCGCTTCAACCCGCGCCTGCCCGATGCCAATGCCCTGCTGAAGATGCTGCGCGAGGAGGCCGACGCCTATGCGCGCGAGCATGGCGGCCGCCGGGTTGAAGTCGACAGCGAGGCGGTGAAGAAAATCCTGAAGAACCTGCAGGGCCTGAGCCTGGTCGATGCCCGGCGCATCGCGCGCCAGCTGATCTACGCCGACGGCGCACTGCGCGACGACGACCTGCCACAGCTGGCGCGGCTGAAATTCGAGCTGCTCAACCGCAGCGGCCACCTGTTCTTCGAACATGACAGCGCGCGCTTCGGCGATGTGGCCGGCGCCAACCGGCTCAAGCGCTGGATCAACCAGCGGCGGGTGGCGTTCATTGCCGGCTCCGCCCCGGCCGGGCTGGACCCGCCGCGCGGCATGCTGCTGCTGGGCGTACAGGGCTGTGGCAAGTCGATGCTGGCCAAAGCCACCGCCGCCGGCTTCGGCGTGCCCCTGCTGCGCCTGGACGTGGGCGCGCTGTACAACAAGTACCACGGCGAGACCGAAGCCAACCTGCGCCAGGCACTGGCCTCGGCCGAACAACTCGCGCCCTGCGTGTTGTGGATGGACGAGATCGAGAAGGGCCTGGCCAGCGGTGGCGAGGACGGTGGCGTATCGCGCCGCGTGCTCGGCTACCTGCTGACCTGGATGGCCGAGCGCAAGGCGCCGGTCTTCATCGTCGCCACCGCCAACCAGGTGCACGAGCTGCCCGCCGAGCTGCTGCGCAAGGGCCGTTTCGACGAGATCTTCTTCGTCGACCTGCCCACGCCCGAAGTGCGCGTGGAACTGCTGCGGCTGCACCTGGGGCGACGCCAGCTCAATGGTGACGACTTCGCGCTGCCGGCGCTGGCGGCGGCAGCCAACGGCTTCTCCGGCGCCGAGATCGAGCAGGCGATCGTGGCTGGCCTGTATGCGGCGCATGCCGAGGGCCGGCCGCTGGACACCGAGCTGCTGATGAACGAGATCCGTGCCACGCGGCCGCTGTCGGTGCTGATGGCCGAGCAGGTAGAAGCACTGCGTGCGTGGGCGTCGGGGCGGACGGTTTCCGCGGACGACTGAGGGGTTTCCAGCGAACGGCGCAGCCCCTCGTGGCGGCTGGTTGACTGTGAACATCAAAAGCCGCGCTTGGCCGGGCGGGATGGATTCGCGGGGGACGCCGTCAACCCGTCCATGGGGGCTTGGCCGCGGCATCCATGCCGCGGACACCCCCGCGAACCCATCCCGCCCGGCCTCTGACAATTTCCGAGTGCGTCCGCCACGGAAAAGAAAAAAGAAGAGCAGAAGCAAAGGCAAAAGCGCTTGGCCGGCCGCTCTTTGTAGAGCCGAGCCCACACTCGGCTGCATTTCGATCAGATATCGAATACTCGATTCCGATGTGGATTCATTCGCGCATGGCGTGGACATCGTGTCGACCAAGGCCGACACCTACCAGCAGCTGGGAACTGTCGGAGGCGGGGCGGTGTGGGTTGGCAGGACCGTTGGCGCCATGGGCCCGAGGCATGCCTCGGGCGGGTTGGGCAGGACGCCCAACCCCGGTCTTGCCGTGTGCGCAGGACAGCGCACACGAGCAAGGCACCATCGAGCCCCCATGGGTGAGGGCGCTTTGCCTGCAAGGCATGCCTCGCAAGCGCCCGAACGCCCAGCCGCCACCGGCTGGGCCGGACCCCGGAGGGGGGTTTACGGCGTGTCCTGCCAACCCACACCGCCCCGCCATCCCACAGATTGCCCGCTGTTGCTGTTGCTTTGGCTTTGGCTGTTGCCTCTGCGGGTGCCGGGTGCAACCCGGCCGAACCCCTTCCCTCAGGGCCAGGCAGGTGGTGCGGCCGCCCAGGCCTGCTGCACCTCGGCCAGCGACGCGCGCTCATCCTCACGCCACTGCGGCAGCAGCTGCCCATAGTTGGCCGTGGTACTCCACTGCGTCGGCTCGGTGCGTACCGCAGCCGCATACCACTGCACCGCCTCCTGCTTCTGCCCCATCCGCCACAATGCCAACGCATAGGTCGGTGGCACCCAGGTGGGCTTCGTACGGGCGTTGCTGGCCGATACCAGCCACTGTTCCAGCGCCGCCTCCGGCTTGCCCTGGCGCAGCAGGTCCCAACCGTAGTTCCAGCGCACGCTGCGGCCGCTGCTGCTCTGTGCCGGCGCCTCTTTCATCGCCTCGCCATACAGCTGCTCGGCCAGCTCGCCACGGCCCTGCGCGCCGGCCACCGATGCCAGCTGCACCGTCGCTTCCACCGCGCGGCGGCCGCGCTCACGCAGCTTGACCAGCTGGGCCACCAGCTCATCGCCCTCGCCCTGCACCGCCACCATCGGCGTTGCCGCCAGGTCGTTGTCGAAGTAGAACTCCTGTGGTGCCGGCACGGCCGGCGCGGCCCACGCAGTGGCCACTCCCGAGGCCAGCAGCACGCTGGCCAGGATCTTTCCTGGAACTGACATCCCTTCTCCCCAGGCCGCAACTGCAGCCTCCCTCTCTCTCCCCGATCCTAACCCCAGCACCGCCGCGGGCGCGAGTGCCGGGGCCTCGCGGCCCCGCTGCTACAATTCGCGCCTTTCCCGCCGCGTGCCTGCACGCGGCCGGTGCCAGCCGATCCTACCGGGCCAGCCATGACCAGTACCGCGCAACTCACTTCGCCCTCGTCCGCCGACCTGCTCGACCGTGATTACACGCTCGACCACAAGTACACCCGCAGCGAGGGGCGGATCTATCTGAGTGGCGTGCAGGCGCTGGTGCGGCTGCCGCTGATGCAGCGGCTGCGCGACGCCGCCGAAGGCATCGACAGCGCCGGCTTTGTCAGCGGCTACCGTGGCAGCCCGCTGGGGGGCTTCGACCTGGAGCTGTGGCGCGCGCGCAAGCACCTTGAAGCAGCCAAGGTGAAGTTCACCCCGGGCCTGAACGAGGACCTGGGCGCCACCATGGTGTGGGGCACGCAGCAGACCAACCTGTTCCCCGGCGCCAACGTGCAGGGCGTGTTCGGCATGTGGTACGGCAAGGGCCCGGGCGTGGACCGCTGCGGCGACGTGTTCAAGCACGCCAATGCCGCCGGCACCTCGCGCTACGGTGGCGTGCTGGCACTGGCCGCCGATGACCATGCCTGCCGCAGTTCGACGCTGCCGCACGGCAGCGAGGACGAGTTCGTCAGCGCGATGATGCCGGTGCTGAACCCGGCCGGCGTGCAGGACATCCTCGACATGGGCCTGCTGGGCTGGGCGATGAGCCGCTATACCGGCCGCTGGGTCGGCTTCAAGACGATCGCCGAGACGGTGGAATCGTCGGCGTCGGTGCAGGTCGATCCGATGGCGCGCCGCATCGTGCTGCCGGAAGACTTCGAGATGCCGTCGGGTGGCCTCAACATCCGCTGGCCAGACCCGCCGCTGGACCAGGAAATGCGCCTGCACCGCTATGCGGTGAAGGCCGCACAGGCCTTTGCCCGCGCCAACGGCATCGACAAGGTGGTGATGGATGCGCCGCGCGCGCGGCTGGGCATCGTCACCACCGGCAAGAGCTACCTGGACGTGCTGCAGGCGCTGGAGTACCTGGGCCTGGACGAAGCCGCGTGCGCCGACATCGGCATCCGCGTGTACAAGGTCGGCATGACCTGGCCGCTGGAACCGCAGGGCATCGCGCGCTTCGCGCAGGGCCTGGAAGACATCATCGTGGTGGAGGAGAAGCGTGCCTTCATCGAGCGCCAGATGAAGGAACAGTTCTTCAACTGGCCGGCCAGCTGGGGCCAGCGCCCGTCGATCGTCGGCAAGTACGACGAGAGCGGCGAATGGATCCTGCCGTCCACCGGTGAGCTGACGCCGGCCACCATCGCCGGCGTGATCGGCCGCCGCATCCAGAAGTTCTTCAACAACGAATCGATCGAGCAGCGCCTGCAGTGGATGCAGGAGAAGGAAGCCGAGCTTGCGTTGCCGCGCGCCAGCTTCCCGCGCGTACCGCACTACTGCTCGGGCTGCCCGCACAACACCTCCACCCAGGTGCCGGAAGGCTCGCGGGCGCTGGCCGGCATCGGTTGCCACTACATGGTGACCTGGATGGACCGCAGCACCGACACCTTCACCCACATGGGCGGCGAAGGCGTGACCTGGGCCGGGCAGGCGCCGTTCACCGACACCCCGCACGTATTCCAGAATCTGGGCGACGGCACCTATTTCCACAGTGGCTCGCTGGCGATCCGCCAGGCGGTCGCCGCCGGCGTCAACATCACCTACAAGATCCTCTACAACGACGCGGTGGCGATGACCGGCGGCCAGCCGGTGGACGGCCCGCTGAGCGTGCCCGACATCGCAAAGCAGATGCGCGCCGAAGGCATCCACACCATCGTGGTGCTGTCGGACAACATCGGCAAGTGGACCGGCCAGCGCGAGCACTTCCCCAGCGACGTCGAGTTCCACGACCGCAGCGAGCTGGATGAGGTGCAGAAGCGCCTGCGCGAGGTGAAGGGTGTTTCGATCCTGATCTACGAACAGACCTGCGCCACCGAGAAGCGCCGCCGCCGCAAGCGCGGCAAGCTGGAAGATCCGCAGAAGCGCGTGCTGATCAATTCGCTGGTCTGTGAAGGCTGTGGCGACTGCGGCAAGAAGAGCTTCTGCGTGTCGGTACTGCCGAAGGAAACCGAGTTCGGGCGCAAGCGCGAGATCGATCAGTCCAACTGCAACAAGGACTATTCCTGCGTGAACGGTTTCTGCCCGAGCTTCGTCACCGTGCACGGTGGCCAGCCGCGCAAGGGCAGCAAGCGCGATGCTTCCACCCTGCTGGACAACCTGCCGGCACCGGCCATCCGCGGCACCCTCGAACAGCCCTGGAACATCCTGATCACCGGCGTCGGCGGTACCGGCGTGGTGACCATCGGCGCGCTGCTGGGCATGGCCGGCCACCTGGAAGGCAAGGGTGCGACCGTGCTCGACCAGACCGGCCTGGCACAGAAGGGCGGCGCGGTGACCACGCACATCCGCATTGCCCGTCGCCCTGAAGACATCCACGCCGTGCGCATCGCCGCCGGTGAGGCTGACCTGGTGGTGGGCTGCGACATGGTGGTGGTCAACGACTACTGGGCCCTGTCGAAGGTGCGTGCCGGCCGTTCGCAGGTGGTGCTGAACACCTACGAAGCGATGCCCGGTACCTTCACCACCCGCCCGGACATGCAGTTCCCCGCCGCCGACATCGTGGCCGGTGTGCGCGTGGCGCTGGGCGGCCAGGAGCCGTTGCTGCTGGATGCCACCCAGCTGGCCACCGCGCTGCTGGGCGATGCGATCGCCGCCAACCTGTTCATCCTCGGCTATGCGTGGCAGCAGGGCCTGGTGCCGCTGTCGTTCGAGTCGCTGATGCGCGCCATCGAGCTCAACGGTGCGGCCGTGGCGATGAACCAGCAGGCCTTCGCCTGGGGCCGCCTGGCCGTGGTCGACCCGCAGGCTGTGCAGCAGGCTGCCGGCCTGGTGCGCAACCGCCACACCGATACCGAATCCACCCCGGGCCCGCTGCATCCGCTGCCGCCGGGCGAGTGGGAGGGCAACGAATGGGGCGCCACCGCCGCACCGCGCAACACCGGCGACGAACGCGAACTGCGTGGCCTGCCCTCGCACGGTGGCGACGTGGCATTCCTGCCGCTGGACGACGCGCGCCTGTCGCGCTCGCTGGATGAAATGATCGAGCGCCGCGCCGCGTTCCTGGTCGAGTACCAGGACGCTGCCTACGCCAACCGCTACCGCAGCCTGGTCGAGCGCGTGCGCGCCGCCGAAGCCGACCGCATCGGCGGTTCCACCGCGCTGACCGAGACCGTAGCCCGTTACCTGTTCAAGCTGATGGCCTACAAGGACGAGTACGAAGTGGCCCGCCTGTATACCAGCGGCGACTTCCAGCGCCGCCTGCAGCAGCAGTTCGAGGGCGATTACCAGCTGCGTTTCCACCTGGCACCGCCGCTGTTCGCCAGGAAGGACGAGCAGGGCCGGTTGCTGAAGAAGGAATACGGCCCGTGGATGTTCAAGGCCTTCGGCCTGCTGGCCAAGCTGAAGTTCCTTCGCGGCGGCCGGCTTGATGTGTTCGGTCGTACCGAGGAACGCCGCATGGAGCGCAAGCTGATCGGCGATTATGAGGCCACCGTGCAGCTGCTGCTGGACGGCCTGGATGACGACCGCCTGGCGCTGGCGGTGGAGATCGCCAGCGTGCCCGAGCACATCCGCGGCTTCGGCCACGTCAAGGAAGCGCATTTCGAGCAGGCCAAGGCGCGCGAAGCCGCCCTGCTGGCGCAGTGGCGGAACCCAAAGGCGCTGCACATCGTGCAGGTGGCTTGAGCACCGCTGACGGCACGAAAGCAACCTATTGATTGCATATTGAGATAGCAATCGATAGGTTGCCTCCAGCGAAGGAAAGAGATAGGTTGCTTGTCGTAATGCAACCTATCCTTTGCGTACACGTTCGCGTACGGCCACTTTCTAGGGGACTGCCGATATGGACAGGCCGCTGCACACGGTGAGGACACCTCAACAACTGGCACCGCTGATGCGTGCGTTCAGGCGCCAGGCGGGCCTGAGCCAGGCGCAGTTGGCGGCACAGCTCGGCATAAGCCGCCAGGCAGTAGGCGCATTGGAGCGCGACCCGGCATCGGCAAGCTTCGAACGGCTGATGCGGGTCTGGGCAGTGCTGGGTCTGGAAGTCAGATTGCAGCAGCGAAGCCCCCCGGAGACAACGTCAACGTTGGAGTGGTGAGCCATGGGTACGCTGCGGGTCTGGATGAATGGTGTCGAGGTCGCGCTCTGGGATGATGCCCGGAGCGGCTCTTCCCGGCTTTCGTACGTCGACTCGTGGATCAGCTCCGCCCAGTCCCGGCCGTTGTCACTCTCACTGCCCCTGCTCCCGGAGGGTGAGAGCCATCGGGGCGATGTCGTCAACAACTACTTCGACAACCTTCTTCCCGACAACGCCGTCATCCGCAACCGGATCCGCGACAGGTTCTCCACGCGCAGCAGCGACACGTTCGATCTTCTCGAAGCCATTGGCCGGGATTGCGTCGGCGCAGTGCAACTGCTGCCGCTTTCGCATACACCGGGGGACATCCAGCAGATTACGTGCGAAGCGTTGGACGAATCAGGCGTCGCTGCGATCCTGCGTCAGGTGACGGCAGGGAATCTACCTGGCGCACCCACCAGTGATGATGCGTTCCGCATATCCATCGCCGGTGCGCAGGAGAAGACGGGACTTCTGCTGCATGCTGGCCAGTGGTGCATTCCTACCGGCAGTACCCCATCCACCCATATCTTCAAGCTGCCGCTTGGCATTGTGGGCAACATGCGGGCGGACATGCACCAATCCGTCGAGAACGAATGGCTGTGCATGCAACTGCTTTCCGCCTTTGGAATCCCCGTTGCGAATACGCAGATGGGACGCTTCAAGGACGAACGCGCGCTTATTGTGGAGCGATTCGACCGCCGCCTTTCTGCGGATCGCCGGTGGTGGCTGCGGCTGCCGCAGGAAGACATGTGCCAGGTCTTCGGTCTACCCGCTGCCAGGAAGTATGAATCCGATGGCGGCCCAGGCATCGTGACCATCATGGATCTGCTTCGACAATCCGAGCATTTCGAGGATCGGGCGACCTTCTTCAAGACGCAGATTCTTTTCTGGATGTTGGCTGCAACCGATGGACATGCCAAGAACTTCAGTGTTTACCTCGAAGCCGGTGGACGCTTCCGCCTGACACCCGTCTACGACGTATTGTCGGTGCATCCCATCCTGGGCAGGGGGCCAAACCAGCTCGACCCGCGGAATGCACAGCTCGCCATGTCCGTACAGGGCAAGAATCGCCACCGGAAGCTGCACCTTGTGCGACGACGCCATTGGAACGAAACCGCACGCGCCTGTGGTGTCGCTGATGGTGCGGAGCCGTGGATCGAAGCGCTGATCGCAGCCGTCGAACCCGCCATCGAGCAGGTCACGCGTCAGCTCCCAAGTGATTTCCCCGTAAACGTGTCCGAACCCATTTTCAACGGGCTGCGCGCTGCGGCGGCACGCCTTTCCAGCATGTCGCCGGACGCCTGATCACCCCAGCCGCCACAGCAGCAACCGGTTGTTGGCCGGCATCGCCACATCACCCAGGCGGGTGAAGCCGTTGTCCGCCGCCAGCGCCTGCACCGCTTCCACATCGCGGATGCCGCTGCGTGGATCACGCGCCTTCAGCCAGGCATCGAACTGCGCGTTGCTGTCGCTGGTGTAGCGGCCGCCGTAGTTGAACGGGCCGTACGCCGCCAGCAGCGCACCATGCCGCAGCACCGATGGCAGCGCGGCGAACAGCGCCTGCACATGCTCCCAGCCCATGATGTGCAACGTGTTGGCACTGAATGCGGCATCGAACGTGCTGCCCTCGGGCAACGACAGGCCCGACGCCGGAGGTAGTTCCACCTGCAGCGCCACCGGCGGCAGCAGATTGAGCAGCGCGGCCTCCGCACGCCAGGCCTCGATGCCGGGCAGATGGTCCGGATGATCGCTGGGCTGCCAGCGCAGCCAGGGCCAGCGCTCGGCGAAGAAGGCCGCGTGCTGGCCGGTGCCACTGCCGATCTCCAGCACCCGATGACGGTCGCCCATCCACGGGTCGAGTGCGGTGGCGATGGGTTCGCGGTTGCGCTCGCAGGCTTCTGAATACGGCTTGCTCGACATCAGGGACGGTGTCCAGGCGGGGTCGACCCCATTGTGCACGAGGGGGTGTTGCTCGGCAGGGCTTGCAGCCCTGCACCTGCTTCAGGCCAGGACAACGTCAACGTCAGAAGCGGGCATTCCGTGGGATGGCGGGGCGGTGTGGGTGGTCAGGACACGCCGTAAACCCATCCATGGGGGCTCGATGGCGCCATCCATGGCGCCAACGGTCCTGCCCACCCACACCGCCCCGCCTCTGACAGATTTCGTGTGCTGTTGGTAGGTGTCGACCGTTGGTCGACACATCTGTCAGATATCAATTTTTAAGACGTGATCCGACCGCGTGCCGACCAACGGTCGGCACCCACCAACAGCAGCAGGTTCCAACAGCTCGCAGAAAACCGTCGAAGGCGGGGTGGGTCCGGTTGCGGGGGCGTGAGCGCCATGGATGGCGCGACCGAGCCTCCATGGACGGATTTACGGCGTCCCCCGCAACCGGACCCACCCCGCCAACCCACGGATGGCCAGCTTTCGACGTTGACCTTGACGTTGCCTTGGCTTGTAGCCTCTGCGGGTGCAGGGCGCAGCCCTGCCGAAACCCACCCAACCATGACTGCAGTCACTTGCCCGGACGCGCCGCGCTGGCGAAAGTCGAGGAGTTGACGTGATCGGTCCGGCCCGTTGCCAACCGCACGCAAGCGAGAGAGAGAAACGCTGTGCAACGACGTGAGTTCCTGGCTTTTTCCGGTCTGGGCCTGGCGGGCCTGCTGCTGCCGCATTCCCGTGCCATCGCCGCCGAGCAGCTGCTCGCCCCGGTCGATACCGCCCAGCGCAGACGCCTGGCGGACGTTGCGCTCGCCGCCGCACGCACCGCCAAGGCCAGCTACTGCGACGTGCGCATCGGCCGCTATCTCAACCAGTCGGTCATCACGCGCGAGCACCAGGTCGGCAATGTGACCAACCGCGAATCGTCCGGTGTCGGCGTGCGGGTGATCGTCAACGGCGCCTGGGGCTTTGCCGCTACCCATCAGCAGACCGAGGCTGCCGTGCGCGCAGCGGTCGAGCAGGCCGCGGCGATCGCCCGTGCCAACGCCAGCATCCAGACCCGGCCGGTGCAGCTGGCGCCGACGCCCTCGGTCGGTGAGGTGCGCTGGCAGACCCCAGTGCGCAGGAACGCGATGGCGGTGCCGATCCAGGACAAGGTCGAGCTGCTGCTGGCGCTCAACGCCGCCGCGCTGAATGCGGGCGCCGACTACATCAATTCCACCCTGTTCCTGGTCAATGAACAGAAGTACTTCGCCTCCAGCGACGGCTCGTTCATCGACCAGGACATCCATCGCATCTGGCTGCCGTTCACTGCCACCGCCATCGACAAGGCCAGCGGCAGGTTCCGCACTCGTGCCGGGCTGTCCTCGCCGATGGGCATGGGCTACGAGTTCCTCGATGGCGATGCGCGCGGCAAGGTGCAGCTGCCCGGTGGCATCACCGCCTACCGCGATTCCTACGACCCGGTCGAGGACGCCATCGCCGCCGCCCGCCACGCGCGCGAGAAACTGAAGGCGCCGTCGGTGAAGCCGGGCAAGTACGACCTGGTGCTGGACCCGTCCAACCTGTTCCTGACCATCCACGAGAACGTTGGCCACCCGTTGGAGCTGGACCGCGTGCTCGGCTACGAAGCCAACTACGCCGGCACCAGCTTCGCCACGCTGGACAAGCGCGATGCCGGTTTCCGCTGGGGCAGCGACATCGTCACCTTCTTCGCCGACAAGACCCAACCGGGCAGCCTCGGTGCGGTCGGCTACGACGACGAAGGCGTCAAGACCCAGCGCTGGGATCTGGTGCGCGACGGCATCCTGGTCGATTACCAGGCCACCCGCGATGAGGCCCACATCCTCGGCCGCGATGCCTCGCATGGCTGCAGTTACGCCGATTCCTGGTCCAGCGTGCAGTTCCAGCGCATGGCCAATGTCTCGCTGGCGCCGGGCAAAAAGCCGCTCAGCGTCGAGGACATGATCAAGGACGTGGAGAACGGCATCTACATCCACGGCCGTGGGTCGTATTCGATCGACCAGCAGCGCTACAACGCGCAGTTCGGCGGCCAGCTGTACTACCAGATCAAGGACGGAAAGATCGCCGGCATGGTCGAGGATGCGGCCTACCAGATCCGCACGCCGGAATTCTGGAATGCCTGCACCGCCATCTGCGATGAACGCGACTTCCGCCTGGGCGGTTCGTTCTTCGACGGCAAGGGCCAGCCCGGCCAGGTCTCGGCGGTCTCGCACGGTTCGTCCACCACCCGCTTCAACGGCATCAACATCATCAACACCGCGCGCAGTCTCGGCGCTTGAGCCACCCATCCTTCGACATGGAGAGCAGCCTTGCAAAGACGTGACTTCCTGGCCCTGACCGGGCTTACCGCGGGCGGGCTGATCGTGCCTTCCTTCTTCGGCAAGGCGATTGCCGCCGAACAACTGCAGAGCACGCTGGACCTGGGGCTGAAGAAGCGCCTGGCCGATGCGGCGCTGGCCGCTGCCCGCCAGGCCGGTGCCACCTACTGCGACGTGCGCATCGGCCGCTACCTGCGGCAGTTCGTGATCACCCGCGAGGACAAGGTGCAGAACGTGGTGAACACCGAGTCCACCGGCGTGGGCATCCGCGTGATCGTCAACGGTGCCTGGGGCTTCGCCGCCACCAATGCGCTGGGTACGGCCGATGTAGCCAAAGCCGCGCAGCAGGCAGCAGCAATCGCCAAGGCCAATGCCGGCGTGCAGACCGCACCGGTACAGCTGGCCAAGGCGCCGGGCGTGGGTGAGGTGAGCTGGCGCACGCCGATCCGCAAGAATGCGATGGAAGTGCCGATCAAGGACAAGGTCGGCCTGCTGCTGGACGTCAACGCTGCGGCGATGGGCGCCGGCGCCAGCTTCGTCAATTCGATGCTGTTCCTGGTCAACGAGCAGAAGTACTTCGCCTCCACCGATGGTTCCTATATCGACCAGGACGTGCACCGCATCTGGGCACCGATGACGATCACCGCCATCGACAAGTCCAGCGGCAAGTTCCGTACCCGCGAAGGCCTGTCCTCGCCGATGGGCCTGGGCTACGAGTATCTGGACGGCGCGGCTGCCGGCAAGGTGGTCAGCCCGAATGGCGTGGTCAACTACAGCTCTTCCTACAACATGAAGGAAGATGCCATCGCCGCCGCCAAGCAGGCGCAGGATAAGCTGAAGGCCCCGTCGGTGAAGCCGGGCAAGTACGATCTGGTGCTCGACCCGTCGCACACCTGGCTGACCATCCACGAATCGATCGGCCACCCGCTGGAGCTGGACCGCGTGCTCGGCTACGAAGCCAACTACGCCGGCACCAGCTTCGCCACCCTGGACAAGCGCGAACAGCATTTCCAGTACGGCAGCGAGCTGGTCAACATCTTCGCCGACAAGACCCAGCCGGGCAGCCTCGGTGCGGTGGCGTACGACGATGAAGGCGTGAAGTGCAAGCGCTGGGACCTGATCAGCAACGGCAAGCTGGTGGATTACCAGACCATCCGCGACCAGGCCCACATCCTCGGCAAGACCGAGTCCGACGGCTGCTGCTACGCCGACTCGTGGTCCAGCGTGCAGTTCCAGCGCATGGCCAACGTGTCGATGGCACCGGGCAAGAAGCCGCTGAGCGTGCCGGACCTGATCAAGGACGTGGAGAACGGCATCTACATCATCGGTGATGGTTCGTTCTCGATCGACCAGCAGCGCTACAACGCGCAGTTCGGCGGCCAGCTGTTCTACGAGATCAAGAACGGCCAGATCACCCGCATGCTGGAAGACGTGGCCTACCAGATCCGCACACCGGAGTTCTGGAACGCCTGCACCGCCGTGGCCGACGAGCGCGACTACCGCCTGGGCGGTTCGTTCTTCGACGGCAAGGGCCAGCCGGGCCAGGTCTCGGCGGTCTCGCACGGTTCGTCGACCGCGCGCTTCAACGGCATCAATGTCATCAACACCGCACGCAGCCTCGGCTGATCGGTCAGGAGCCCTTACACCATGAGTATCTTCACCGAAGCCCAGGCCAAGGCCATCCTCGACAAGGTCATCGCCCTGTCCAAGGCCGACGAGTGCACCGCCGTGCTGGCCGGCGCGATCAGCGGCAACATCCGTTTCGCACTGAACAACGTCTCCACCAGCGGCATCGTCGACAACACTGAGCTGGCGGTCACCGTTGCCTTCGGCAAGCGCGTCGGTACCGCCTCGATCAACGAGTTCGACGATGCCGCGCTGGAACGCGTGGTGCGCCGTGCCGAAGACCTGGCGCGCCTGGCGCCGGAGAACCCGGAGTTCATGCCGGCCATCGGCAAGCAGAGCTATCGCGCCAGCCCGACCTTCAGCGAATCCACTGCAGCGATCGATCCAGCCTTCCGCGCCAAGGTCGCCGCCGATTCGATCGCCCCGTGCCGTGGCCACGGCCTGATCGCCGCCGGCTTCCTCGAGGACGGCCAGGGCTTCCAGGCCACCGCCAACAGCAACGGCAACTTCGCCTACCAGCGCACCACCAACTTCGATTACACCTGCACCGTGCGTACCGAAGATGGCCGCGGTTCGGGCTGGGTCGGCCGCAACCTGAAGGATGCCGCCGACTTCAAGGCCGACCAGGACATCCGCATCGCCATGCGCAAGGCCACCGAATCGGCCGAAGCCAAGGCGCTGGAGCCGGGCAAGTACACGGTGATCCTGGAACCGGCCGCGGCCGCAGGCCTGATCAGCTTCATGATGAACTTCTTCAGCGCACGCTCGGCCGATGAGGGCCGCAGCTTCCTGTCGAAGAAAGGCGGCGGCAACAAGCTGGGCGAGCAGGTCTACGACCCGCGCGTGACCATGATTGCCGATCCGTGGCATCCGGACGCACCGGTGCTGCCGTGGGACGGCGAAGGCATGCCACGCGAGCGCATGGCCATCATCGAGAACGGCAAGATCGCCAACCTGGACTACTCGCGCTTCTGGGCGCAGAAGCAGGGCAAGACCGCCAAGGCAACGCCGGGCAACCTGCTGATGAGCGGTGGCGACAAGAGCACCGCCGAGCTGGTGCGCGGCACCCAGAAGGGCATCCTGGTCACCCGTACCTGGTACATCCGCATGGTCGATCCGCAGACCGTGCTGCTGACCGGCCTCACCCGCGACGGCACCTTCTACATCGAGAACGGCCAGATCAAGCACCCGGTGAAGAACTTCCGCTTCAACGAATCGCCGGTGATCATGCTCAACAACATCGAAGAGCTGGGCAAGCCGGTGCGCGTGGCCGGTGATGAATCCAGCTACGTGATGATGATCCCGCCGATGAAGCTGCGCGATTTCACCTTCACCTCGCTGTCCGACGCGGTCTGATGGATCGCCGGGCCTGCCTGCGCTGGTTGGCCGCTGCCGCTTCGGCGGCGGCGCTGCCGGCCTTGGCGCAGTCAGGCCCGCGCAGTTCGCGCTACGACTTCTGGTTCACCCGCCTGCAGTACGACTCCGGCGACTGGGATGTGGACGCGCGCATGCCGTCCAACCTGATCACCTCGCTGATCGACTACACCTCGCTGCGCGTGGATCCGCAGGAGCATGTGGTGGCGCTGGCCGACCCACGCATGCTGGAAGCGCCGTTCTGCTACCTGGCCGGGCACACGCTGGTGGAGTTCAACGCCGCCGAGCGGCAGAACTTCGTGCGCTATGTGCGCAATGGCGGCTTCGTCTTCGTCGACGACTGCAACCACGATATCGACGGCCTGTTCGCCACCTCGTTCGAGTCGCAGATGGGTCGCCTGTTTGGTCCCAAGGCACTGCAGAAGCTGCCCAACAGCCACCCGCTGTACCGCAGCTTCTTCCGCTTCCCCGATGGCCCGCCCGCCACCAGCTTCGAACTCAACGGCTGGGGCGACGACCTGGTGCACGACTATCTGAAGGGCATCGAGGTCGATGGCCGCCTGGGCCTGCTCTACAGCAACAAGGACTACGGCTGCGAGTGGGACTACGACTGGCGCAACAAGCGCTTCCTGGCCGAAGACAACACCCGCTTCGGCGTCAACATCGTGATGTACGCGTTGAACAATTGATAGGACCTGCACGCCCATGACCACCGCTGACCTCGACTCCCTGCTGCCGCGCCTGCACGATCTGCGCGCTGCGCTCGCACGCGCGGTGGTGGGCCAGAACACCGTGGTCGAGCAGCTGCTGATCGGCCTGCTGGCCGGCGGCCACTGCCTGCTGGAAGGCGCCCCGGGGCTGGGCAAGACCCTGCTGGTGCGCTCGCTCGGGCAGGCGCTGGAGCTGCAGTTCCGGCGCGTGCAGTTCACCCCGGACCTGATGCCCAGCGACATCCTCGGTACCGAGTTGCTGGAGGAAGATCACGGCACCGGCCATCGCCATTTCCGCTTCCAGCAGGGCCCGATCTTCACCCACCTGCTGCTCGCAGACGAACTCAACCGCACCCCGCCCAAGACCCAGGCCGCGCTGCTGGAAGCGATGCAGGAACGCACGGTCAGCTACGCCGGCACCACCTACGCATTGCCCGCGCCATTCTTCGTGCTGGCCACGCAGAATCCGATCGAGCAGGCCGGTACCTACCCGCTGCCGGAAGCACAGCTGGATCGTTTCCTGCTGCACGTGCTGGTGGATTACCCGAGCGAGGACGAAGAGCGGCAGATCCTGGAACAGACCACCGGCGGTGCCACCGACGCGGTGCCGAAGGTGATGGATGCCGAAGCGGTGATCGCGCTGCAGGCCGCAGTACGCCAGGTGCATGTCAGCCCTGATGTGCTGGCCTGGATCACCCGCCTGGTGCGCGCCAGCCGCCCAGGCGAAGGCGCACCGGCGGCGATCAACCAGTGGGTGAAATGGGGTGCCGGCCCGCGCGCCGGGCAGTCGCTGGTGCTGGCGGCGAAGGCACGCGCACTGCTGCAGGGCCGCTTCGCCGCCACCCGCGAGGATGTGCAGGCACTGGCCGCACCGGTGATGCGCCATCGCCTGCTGCTGTCGTTCGCCGCCGAGGCCGAGCAGAAGCGTGCCGACGACGTGGTCGCCGCCCTGCTGCAGGCCGTGCCGTTCCCGGGTTGAGCCACGCGTGAACGCAGGTGCCCCGCTGACGTTGCCACCGGAACTGCGTGCGCGCCTGCGCCTGCTGCGGTTACGGCCGCGCCTGGCGAGCGGCGCAAGCGGCATCGGCCAGCACGCCAGCCGCAGCCGCGGTGCGGGCCTCGAATTCGCCCAGTACCGGGCCTACGAACCAGGCGACGAGCTGCGCCAGATCGACTGGAAGCTGTATGCACGCTCGGACCGCTTCTTCGTGCGCGAATCCGAACGCGAAAGCCCGATCACGGTCTGGCTGCTGCTCGATGCCACCGCCTCGGCCGGCCAGGCCGATCGCGCGGCACCACAGCGCACGCGCCTGGACCACATGCGCGGCGTGGCCGCCTGCGTGGTCGAACTGGCCCTGCAGCAGGGCGACCGTTTCGGCCTGCTGGCGATCAACGGCGATGGACTGCAACTGGTGCCCGCAGCGAACGGCGCACGCCAGCGTGACCGCGTGCATCTGCAACTTCATGCGCTGCAGGCGCGCGGTGGCTGGCCTGCGGCGGATCGCCTGCGCCCGCTGTGGGAACGCGTGCGTCCGGGCGACCTGCTGCTGGCAGTTGGCGACGGCTTCGACGAAGCCTGCATCGTGCTGCTGGAACAACTGGCCAGCGCGCGCCGCGAAGTGGCCCTGCTGCAGATCCTGACTGCCGACGAACGCGACTTCCCGTTCGACGCCGGCCATCGCTTCCGCGATCCGGAGACCGGCGAGGAACTGCTGGGCGATGGCGCGGCGATCCGCACCGACTACCTGCAGCGCTTCGCTGACGCACGCAGCGCATTGCAGTCGCGCCTGCAGGCCAGCGGCATCGCCAATGCCACCGGCTGGCTCGACCAGCCGCTGGACCAACCACTGCAGGCGCTGTTTGGCCGTGGGGGCGGTGCATGACCCTGCTGTTCCCGCTGGGGCTGGCAGCGCTGGCCGCGTGGCTGCTGCCGCTGCTGATTCACCTCGCCCGCCGCCATCCGTATACGCCGCTGGATTTTGCCGCGCTGCGCTGGCTTCGCGCACAGATCCGGCCACGCCAGCGCATCCGCTTCGATGACTGGCCGTTGCTGCTGGTGCGCCTGCTGTTGCTGGCCGCGCTGGCCTTGTTGCTGGCACGGCCTGCGTTGACCGGCCCCGTGCCGGCCCCCAGTGCATGGACGGTGGTGGCCCCGGGGCTGGATGCCGCTGCACTGCGCGGTACCGCTGCGGATCGCAACTGGCACTGGCTGGCGCCCGGCTTCCCGGCCATTGATCAGGCGCCACCTGCAGCCAGCGCATCCCTGCCCAGCCTGCTGCGCGAACTGGACGCGCAGCTGCCCGTTGGCACCGCATTGACCGTGCACGTTCCCGATCCCCTGCCCGGCCTGGATGGCGCCCGCCTGCAGCTGTCGCGTGAGGTGCAATGGCACACGCAGCCGATGCCGGTCACTGCGCAACCGCGTGCCGCAACGTCGCCGCGCCTGCGCGTGCACAGCGATGCTTCGGCCGCTGCCCAGCACTGGTTGAATGCACTGCAGCGCGCGTGGGGCGTGCAGGCGCCGCTCGCTCCTCTGGTGGCGGATGCCCTGCCCGAACGCGGCGAGATCGGCGTATGGAGCCGCAACGACGCACTGCCGGCGAACTGGCAGGCGTGGCTGCAAGATGGCGGACATGTAGTGACTGCCGGCAAGCCTGCCGCCGAGGCCAGCATCCTGCTGCGCAACACCGAGGGCACCCCGCTGCTGTGGCAGCAACGCATCGGCCACGGTGTCCTGCTGTCTCTGCCCGGTGACTGGGACGCCTCAGGCAACACTGCGCTGCGCGATCCGCAGTTGCCGCGTGCCCTGCTGCTGGCCCTGCAACCGCCTCCGCTGCCACGCCTCGGCGATGCCCAGGATCAGGCACCTCACCATGCAGCACTGCCTGCGGCAACGCCGCCACTGCGCGAGCTCACACCATGGTTGCTGCTGGCCATCGTGCTGCTGTTCGCGCTGGAGCGCTGGATGGCCAGCAATAGCCGACGCAGGGTGGCCGCATGAACACCCTCCAGCACGCCTGGCAACGCGCGCGTCGCCGTCGTGCACTCATCACCCTGCTGCTGGGCCTGCCGTGGGCGCTGGCCGCGACGACGCTGGCGCTGCGCCTGGCGGGCTTCGACATCGCCTGCGTGGTTGGCACGGTCAGTCTGCTCGCGTGTGCGGCCTTCGCCACTGCGCGTGCCCGCCAACTCGACCAGCAGTGGCTGCAGCGCCAACTCGATGACAGTGGTGCCAGCGAGGACAGTGCCGATCTGCTGTTCGCCGATACGCTCACCCTCAATCCGCTGCAGCAGCGCCAGCGTGCGCATGTGCTGGCCACGCTGGAACGCGCGCTGCCGGAACTGCGTCCGCGCTGGCCGCGTGGGGCATTGGCGCTGTGCTGGATCGCAGGCCTGGCCATTGTTGTGCTGGCACTCGGCTGGCCACGTTCGGACCCCGGTCCCGCGCCTGCTCGCACGTCGGCGCCTGGCAGTACGGCTGCCGCAGGCCCACTGCACCTGCAGTCCACCCGCCTGCGCATCGACGCACCGGCTTATACCGGCCAGTCCACGCTCACCCAGAACGCACTGGATGCCAAGGTCGCCGCCGACAGCCGGCTGTCGTGGTCCCTGCGCTTCGACCACGCACCGGACAAGGCATGGCTGCAGTTCCATGATGGTCGCCGGTTGCCGCTGAGCGAGCACGAAGGTCAGTGGCAGGCGCAGGATGTGGCACGCACGCCAGTGCTGTACCGCGTGGTGAGCGAACCGGCACTGGCAGAGACCCGCCTGTACCGGCTGGATGTTGTGGCCGACCGCGCGCCCAGCGTGCGCGTGCTGGAGCCGGCCGCCAGCCTGGTGCTGGGCACGCCGGGGCAACGCCGGTGGGCGCTGCGCTTCGAGGCCAGCGACGATTACGGTGTCGCGGCGCAGGCAACGCTGTCGATCACCACCACCCAGGGCAGCGGCGAGAACATCACCTTCGTGAAGCGCAGCGTCACGCTTGCCGGCAGCGGCGAAGCCACCGCGCGGCGTTTCGCCCACACCCTTGATCTGGCTGCGCTGGGCGCACAACCGGGCAACGATGTCATCGCCCAGCTGGAGGTGCGCGACAATCATGCGCCCACGCCGCAGACCGGACGCAGCAGCAGCGTGATCCTGCGCCTGCCCAGCGCCGAAGTCGCACTCGGTGCAGAGCTGGAAGGCCGCATCAAGAAGACCCTGCCGGCCTACTTCCGCAGCCAGCGGCAGATCATCATCGATGCCGAAGCGCTGATCCGGCAACGACGCAGCCTGGCCGCCGAGGATTTCGTGAAGCGCAGCGATGCGATCGGTGTCGACCAGCGCATCCTGCGCCTGCGCTACGGCCAGTTCCTGGGTGAGGAAAGCGAAGGTGCGCCGAAGCCACCGCCGACCAGCGACCTGCCCACCAGCGATACGCCCGCCGCAGACGACCACGATCACGACGACGATCACGATCACGACCATGGCGCCGAGGCCGGAGCGCACGATGAGCATGGCCACGATCACGGTGGCAAGGCGACCAATGCCGATACGCCGCCGGTGTTCGGTAGCGCCACCGACGTGCTCTCCGAGTACGGCCACACCCATGACCATGCCGAGGCGGCCACTCTGCTCGATCCGCAGACCCGTGCCACGCTGAAGGCGGCGCTTGACCAGATGTGGTCGGCCGAAGGCGAGCTGCGCCAGGGCCGACCGGAGCAGGCATTACCCTTCGCCTACAAGGCATTGGGCTTCATCAAGCAGGTGCAGCAGGCCGAGCGCATCTATCTGGCCCGGGTCGGACCGGAGCTGCCACCGATCGATGAAGGCCGCCGCCTCGGCGGTGACCGTGCCGGGCTGGCCAGTCGTGAACTGCCGCTGGCCGCCCGCACCCCGCCCGATCCGGCCATCGTCGAAGCCTGGCAGCGTCTCGGCGACGACACCGGCGCGCCGGATCTGGATGCGCTCGCGACCTGGCAGCAGCGCAACGCGGCCTACCTGCCCGATGCACTCGATCTGGCTGCGGCCATCGAGCAGCTGCGCATCGAGCCCGGTTGCCACGACTGTCGCCAGCGACTGCGCGCACAGTTGTGGCGGGCGCTGCAGCGTCCGCTGCCGCAGGCGATGCGGCGCAGTGCCGCCGATGCGATGGGCCAGCGCTACCTCGACGCGCTGGAGGCGCAGCCATGAACGCCTCCGCTGTGAACCTGTGGATTGCGCTGGCACTCGCCCTGATCGTGGTCATCGCCAGCGTGCGCCAGCTGCGTGGAGACACCGCGCACCCTGGCCGCCGGTGGATCGTGATCGCACTGCAGATCATCGTCGCCGCGCTGCTGTATTTCTGCCTGGTACCGCCCACCCGCCAGCAACCCGCAGGCGGGCTGGTCGTGCTCGGAACCGATGCCGGCAAGGCCGGCGCGCTCCCGGCCAGCGAAGGCCCGCTGTTGCTGTTGCCGGAAGCTGCCGATATACCCGGCGCACAGCGCGTACCCGACCTGGCCACCGCGCTGCGCCAGCATCCGGCCGCCACGCTGACGCTGGTCGGTGCTGGCCTGGCCGCACGTGACCGTGACGCGGTGTTGCCGCCGGATGTACGTTGGCAGGCCGCACCGGAGCCGCGCGGCTGGATCGCACTGCAACCACCGGCCGATGTCGCTCCCGGTGCTCGTTTTGACGTCCAGGCACAGGCGCGTGGCGCGGCCAAAGCGAAAGCAGAGCTGCTTGACCCCGCCGACAGCGTGGTTGATCGCACGGACGTTGCCGAGGACGGGCGCGTGAAGCTCAGCGGCATCGCCCGCGCCGAGGGCCGCAGCGTGTTCCAGCTGCGCCTGCTCGATGCCGACGGCCATGTGGTGGACAGCGTACCGGTACCGCAGCAGACCCTGCCGGCCGCACCGCTGCGCCTGCTGGTGCGCGCCAGTGCGCCGGGTCCAGAGCTGAAGTACCTGCGGCGTTGGGCGGCCGATGCCGGCATCCGCGTGCAGGTGCAGGCCGATACCGGGGCGGGTGTCAGCGTGGGAGATGGCGCGGTCGCGCTGGATGCGGCGTCACTCGCGCGCAGCGATCTGCTGTTGCTGGACGAGCGCAGCCTGGCCGCATTGAGTGCTGGCCAGCTGGCTGCCGTGCGGCAGGCGTTGCGCGAGGGACTGGGCGTGCTGGTACGCAGTGCGGGCGCACCTTCGGCCAGCGCGCGCCAGCGCCTCCGCGATCTGGGCCTGCCGGTGCAGGGCGATGGAAGCAGCCGCACCCTCGAACTTCCCGGCGACGGCGACAGCGCGGTCCTCGCTGCACGGCGTGGCCCGCTCGCCGCGGGTACGCTGCCGACCGGCTACGGCGAAGAGGCTGACCGCAGCTCGCACAATGCTCCCCTGCCTGCGCTGGAAGCACTCGCGCTGCAGGCACCGGGCAGCACCGCCCTGCTGCAGGATGGCACGGGCAAGGCTGTCGGTGGCTGGCGCGCTGCCGGCAAGGGCCGCATCGGCCTGCTGCCGCTGACCGACAGCTGGCGCTGGGTACTGGCCGGGCGCGACGACCGCCACGGCGAACTGTGGAGCGGCGTGGTGGCCACGCTGGCACGTGCACAGGGCAGCGCTGATGCGCTGTGGTCACCGCAACCGATCGGCTGGGCAGGCGAACGACAAGCGCTGTGCGGTGTGCAGGCGCCGCTGCAGGTCTTCAACAAGCGTGGCGACGATGTACCCCTGATCGTCGATGGCGCGACGTCGGCGCTGCGCTGCGTCGGCTGGTGGCCCCGTGAGGCAGGCTGGCAGCGCCTGCAGCATGGCGACAGCGTTGTCTGGCGCTATGTGTTCGATCCGAAGGATGCACCGACGCTGCATCGGCAGGCGATGATCGATGCGACCACACGTGCACTGGCTGCCAGCACGCCGGCAGACGCGTCAGTGATGCAACCCGTGGCAGGCCTACGCTGGCCGTGGTGGCTGGCGTTCGTGTTGTGCGCATCGCTGCTGTGGTGGCTGGAACGGCGACGCTGAGCCCATCGATTGGATCGCGGACAGCATCCACGCATGGCGTGGATCTACTGGCCGGTTGCCCTGGTAGATGCCAACCTTGGTTGGCGCCTTTCCGCGGGGTCAACGCGTGCCGGCGCGCCGGTACACGCCGTTGAAGCGCACGTTCATGCCACCGCATTCGCTGTTGTCGGCCACGATCAGCACCTCCCCCAGCGAATGCACGCGCACCTTGCAGGTGTCCTCTGCAAACTCGACATCGGCACCACGCGGCGCCGCGCGCGCTTCCACCTGGCCCATGTTCGGCCCGTAGGGACGCTGCTCCGGCGTGGGGTTGGCGGAGGGCCAGTAGGCGTCACCCTCCACATGCAGCTGCCCGCCCTGCACGGTGATGCGCAGGCCGTTGTCGCCGTCCTTCCAGTGGCCCGCCCAATCCTGCAGCGACGGCACGACCACCGGCAACGCCTGCAGCTTGCTGCGGTCCACCCAGCCAGCACTGCCACCCACCTTGTTCGGAAAGAACGCGCAGCGGTAGCGGCCAAGATCACGCCCGGTCACCACGGTATCGCCATTGACCACATAGCTGCGCTGTCGGCAGGCCGGTTCGCCCTTCGCCGGGCAGCCGTCCATGTCGCCAAGTAGGTACAGACGGGGCGCATCGACCACCCGCGCCAGGGCGAACCGGCTCTGTTCAGAGGGAAACGCGCCATTGCGGCAGGCGCCATCATCGGCGATGCCATCGGCGAAGGCGGACGCCGGCAGCAATGCGGCCAGCAGGCAGATCGAACGCAGGAACATGGCAGCACTAGCGGTGGGGAGCCGGCAGGATATACCGGCCTACTTCACCGGCGGTGCATCGCCGGCATCCTGTCCCTGGGAGAACCGCAGCGCACGCTGCTGCTGTTCGGCACTGAGCTCCGGCGGTGGCCGCGCCACGGCGGCCTGGATCTGCGCCGGTCCGCCGGTGAGTTTGTTGATCCCCTTGGCCGCCGCCATCACACCCTTGACCACGCCCATCATGATGTAGCCACCGCCCATGCTGACCTGCTCCGGCGACGGCGGTTCGCTCCAGTCGCGACTGAAGCGGTTGTCGCCGAACTTCACCGGGTTCTTGAAACGGTACAGATCCAGCGGCTCGTCTTCGGGCTTGAGCGCACGCACTTCGCCAAGGGTGGTGACGTTGTCCTGCGGCAGGGTGGTGGAGATCGGCGCGGTGGTTGCCGCCGGCGCATCTGCAGGAGGTTCGGGCGCTGGGTCGGGCACCGCTACCGGCGTGGCCTGCTGCGCCTGCGCGATACCGGCCAGCAGCATGCTGGCCAGGACGGCTCCCTGCGTTCCACGTCGTGCCACAGCCATCCACCCTGTTGGTTGCGTCCAGCGCCCAAGGATACGGATACCGGCTTCAGATTTCGTTGCTGCACGGGCAGCTGTTCAGCCAGGGGAGATGCGGCGACGCCACGGGACGCGAGCACTGAACGGTTCATGCCCTTGGTGTGCGGTGTCTCACATCCTGAGACGTGAGTGTGGTGCCATGTGACCCCTCGCAATCCGTCCCGGCTCCACTTTCCATGGCTTACGAACTCGCCAAGCGCACCGCCGATGCCGAGCAGAAGCTCGCCACCCGCGATGGCCTGCCCGCCCGCGACGGCGCACTGCTCAGCGCGCGCCTGCAGCGCCGCTACCAGGACCGCATCACCGGCAGCTTTGCCATTCCCGGCCGCGAAGGCCGCTATGCGCCCATTCCCGATTCGGTTCCGCCGGCCCTGGCTGCCGCCCTGAAGGCGCGTGGCATCGAACAGCTCTACAGCCACCAGGCCGAGGCCTGGAACGCCAGCCAGCGCGGCGAGCACGTGGCCATCGTCACCCCCACCGCCAGCGGCAAGTCGCTGTGCTACACCCTGCCGGTGGTCAGCGCGGCGATGCAGGACAAGGCCAAGGCGCTGTACCTGTTTCCGACCAAGGCACTGGCCCAGGACCAGGTGGCCGAGCTGCTGGAACTCAACCGCGCCGGCGACCTCGGGGTGAAGGCCTTCACCTTCGATGGCGACACTCCCGGCGATGCGCGCCAGGCCATCCGCCTGCACGGCGACATCGTGGTGTCCAACCCGGACATGCTGCACCAGGCGATCCTCCCGCATCACACCAAGTGGGCGCAGTTCTTCGAGAACCTGCGCTACATCGTCATCGACGAAGTGCACACCTATCGTGGCGTGTTCGGCAGCCACGTCACCAACGTGCTGCGCCGGCTCAAGCGCATCTGCGCGTTCTACGGCGTGCAACCGCAGTTCATCCTGTGCTCGGCCACCATCGGCAACCCGCAGGCGCATGCCGAGGCGCTGATCGAGGCACCGGTCACCGCCATCACCGAATCCGGCGCGCCCAGCGGACCCAAGCAGGTGCTGCTGTGGAACCCGCCGGTGATCAATCCGGACCTGGGCCTGCGCGCCTCGGCACGCTCGCAGAGCAACCGCATCGCGCGCATCGCGATCAAGTCCGGGCTGAAGACCCTGGTGTTCGCGCAGACCCGCTTGATGGTCGAGGTGCTGACCAAGTACCTGAAGGACATCTTCGACCACGACCCGCGCAAGCCGCCGCGCATCCGCGCCTACCGTGGCGGCTACCTGCCCACCGAGCGCCGCGAGACCGAGCGTGCGATGCGCGCCGGCAACATCGACGGCATCGTCAGCACCTCGGCGCTGGAGCTGGGCGTGGATATCGGCAGCCTGGACGTGGTCATCCTCAACGGCTACCCCGGCAGCGTGGCCGCCACCTGGCAGCGCTTCGGTCGCGCCGGCCGCCGCCAGCAGCCGGCACTGGGAGTGATGGTGGCCAGCTCGCAGCCGCTGGACCAGTACGTGGTGCGGCATCCGGACTTCTTCGCCGAGGCCTCGCCCGAGCACGCGCGCATCGCGCCGGACCAGCCGCTGATCCTGTTCGACCACATCCGCTGCGCAGCCTTCGAGCTGCCGTTCCGGGTCGGCGATGGCTTCGGCCCGATCGATCCGGAAGTGTTCCTGGAAGCGCTGGCAGAGACAGAAGTGATCCACCGCGAAGGCGAGCGCTGGGAATGGATCGCCGACAGTTACCCGGCCAACGCGGTGAGCCTGCGTGCGGTGGCCGATGGCAACTTCGTGGTGGTCGACCGCAGCGATGGCCGCCAGCAGATCATCGCCGAAGTGGATTACTCCGCCGCCGCGCTCACCCTGTACGAGGGCGCGATCCACATGGTGCAGTCCACGCCCTACCAGGTGGAGACGCTCGACTGGGACGGCCGCAAGGCCTATGTCACCCGCACGCATGTGGATTACTACACCGACAGCATCGACTTCACCAAGCTCAAGGTGCTGGACCGCTTCGACGGCGGCGTGGCCGGCCGGGGGGATTCGCATCATGGCGAAGTGCACGTGGTGCGCCGCGTGGCCGGCTACAAGAAGATCCGCTACTACACCCACGAGAACATCGGCTACGGCCCGGTGAACCTGCCCGACCAGGAACTGCATACCACCGCGGTGTGGTGGCAGCTGCCGCAGGCGCTGTTGCTGCGCGCGTTCGCCAGCAAGCAGGATGCGCTCGATGGTTTCCTCGGCGCGGCGTATGCGCTGCACATCGTCGCCACCGTGGCGGTGATGGCCGATGCGCGCGACCTGCAGAAGTCGGTCGGCAACGGCGATGGTTCCTGGTTCGCGATCGCCGACCAGAGCGGCCGTGGCCAGCTGCGCGGCAGCGAGGGCGATCCCGGTGTGGTGGAACTGCTGCAGGAGTTCGTGCCCACCGTGTATCTGTACGACAACTTCCCCGGCGGCGTCGGCCTCAGCGAACCGCTGTGGCAGCGCCAGGCCGAGCTGGTGCAGCGCGCGCGCGAACTGGTGCAGCGCTGCGACTGCAAGGCCGGCTGCCCGGCCTGTGTCGGCCCGGTGCTGGCCGCGCAGGAAGAGGATGACACCTCGCCGCGCGCGCTGGCGCTGCGTGTGCTGGACCTGTTCGATGCCGAGGCCTGCCAGCACGTGCCCGACGTGGTGGTGACCACCCGCGACCCGATGGAGCTGCTGGCCCCGTGAGCCTGAGCCTGGACAAGCTGCGCCTGCTGCGGAAGCAGGCCGGTGACCCGAAGGCAGTCACGCCGGCTGCGCCCGAGCCGCCGCCCGCAGCACCTGCGGCACCGGTTGCCGCCAACGATGCGCGGCAACCACCGGCCGAGCGTTCGGTGTTCGCCTGGGTCGAACAGGAAATCCGCCACAAGCCGACCGGTGCAGCGGCCTCCACGCCGGCACCCGCACCGCTGCGTCGGCCGGAAGTGGGCAGCCTGCATCGCCTGCTCGGCCTGCGTTCGCGGGGTGGAGCCGCGCCGGCACGCGCCAGCGCGCAGGATCGCCAGCTGCCCGGCGAGGAAATCGCACCGGGCCTGTTCCTGATCGAATCGCTGCAGCCGCAGCCCATTCCGGCACAGCCGCTGTCACTGGATTTCGCCCGCCGCGAAGGCGAACACGTATCCCCGCTCGACCTGCTGTTCTTCGATACCGAAACCACCGGCCTGGCCGGCGGCACCGGCACCCGCGCCTTCATGATCGGTGCCGCCGACTGGCATGTGTGCCCGCAACGCGGCGAAGGCCTGCGCATCCGCCAGCTGCTGATGGCGACGATGGCCGCCGAGGACGCGATGCTGGCCACCTTCGCCCGCTGGCTGCAGCCGTCCACCGTGTTCTGCAGCTACAACGGCCGCAGCTACGATGCGCCGCTGCTGAAGGCGCGCTACCGGCTGGCCCGCCAGCGCTGCCCGATCAGCGCGCTGGATCACGTCGACCTGCTCTATCCCACCCGTCGCCGCTATCGCGGCACGTGGGAGAACTGCAAGCTGTCCACCATCGAGCGCCAGCTGCTGCGCGTGGTGCGCGAGGACGACCTGCCCGGTTCTGAAGCGCCCGGCGCATGGCTGCGTTTCCTGCGCGGCGGCGACGCGGTGAACCTGCGCCGGGTGGCCGACCACAACCACCAGGACGTGGTGACCTTGGCCCTGCTGCTGCAGCGGCTGATACGAGAAGAACAACGTGAGCGCGAAACCCTGGCGCTGGTCGGGCAGTAGGCGTTGACGCGGCCTGACGGTGGCAGCGGTGACACTGCCGCCACCATCCACGCCTGGAGCCCGACGATGCGCCTCAATCCCCTGGTCCTGCTCGCCATCCTGCCGTTGGCCGCCTGCAGTCACGCTGGCAGCAGCACCTCCCACGATCCCGCGCCAGCGCCCGTGGCCGATACCGCACACGAATGCAGGCCGGAGGCGCTGGAAGCCTTCACCGGCAAGACCGCCGACGAAGCCACGATCAAGAAACTGGTGGCTGACAGCGGCGCGCGCGGTGCACGGGTGGTCAAGCCGGGCATGGCGGTGACCATGGACTTCCGCCAGGACCGCGTGACCGTGCAGGTGGATGCGCAGAACCGCATCGAGCGCGCCAGCTGCGGTTGATCACCTCAGGGTAGTGCCGGCCGCTGGCCGGCACCCCACATTGCCGGCCAGCGGCCGGCACTACCGCTCAGAGGCGCTCGGCCTTGCCGCTGGCCAGTGCGCGCGCGATCACCTGCTGTGCCTGCTGCGATGCCTGCGCATGCACGCGTGCCTGACGCTCGCCCAACGCGGCCTGTTGGCTGCCCAGTGCCGCCTGTCGGCTGGCCAGTTCAGACTGCTGGCTGGCCAGGCGCTGCATGTCACGGGTGCGGCCGGATTGCGCGGCCTCGCTGCGGGCTTCCTGCATTGCACGACGTGCCTCAGCGGCGGCCTCGCGTGCAGCCTCACGTGCAACGGCCATATCGCTGGTCGCACCACGCGCCGCCTTCGCTGCTTCTGCGGCGGCCTCACGGTTGATGTCGTGGGCGGCCATCGCGCTGCGCGCTACCTCAGCGGCGGCCAGCGCAAGACGGCGTGACTCCTCGCCCTGCAGGCGGCCCATCTCACCCATCTGCCTGCCAAGTTCGCCCTGCTCGCGACCCAGCGCACTCTGCTGGCGGCCCAGTTCGCTCTGCTGGCGACCGAGGTCTGCGGCGCCGCTGTAGGCGCGCTGCAGGGTCTGGATCAGCATCGGGTCGCGCACCACATAGCGCTTGTCGCCCTGGCGGAACCACAGCGCCGGCCCCTTGCCGAGCTGCCTGCGGGCCACCGTTACATCGTCGATGCCGCCATTGGCGAAGGTCGAATCACCATCGACCAGCACGTAGGCTTGCAACGGCGACTTGCCGAGATCCAGGCGCCCGTAGGTGGTGATGGAGGTGGTGTGGGAAGTCGAATGCTCACTGTGCATGTCGGTATCCACATCGACATCCACGTCGACCGCCACATCGGCATCGTCCGGGCCTGACAGCGCCTCGACATCGGCCGGCTCGGCAGGCGGCGCGGGCGCCACCGGCACGGCCGGAACGCGCGCGGCCGAAGGCGCTGCGGGCGGCGCGTTCGGAGCCTTCGGCGGCGGCGGCACCACGGCCTTCGGTGCGGCCGGCGGCGCGGGCGGGGCCGGCGGCACCGGCGCAGCGACCAGTCGCATCGGCGCCACGCCCACCAGCACCACCACAGCGGTCAACGCCATCGCCAGGATGCGCGGGCAAGACCGGCGCGACTGCAGCGAGAGCAGGCGACGCTTGAGGCTGGTGGTGTTCGGCGCGGCGCTGGCCACGCCCAGGTGTGGCTGCGGTGCCACGCCAAGCTGCAACAGCAGGCGACCGTAGGCTTGACGGCTCGCGCCATGCTGGCCAACCACGGCCGCATCCACCGCTTCTTCGCGGGCCTGTGCGTATTCGCGCACCGACAGGCGCAGCAGCGGGTGGAAGAAGAACAGGTGCTGGGCCAGTGCGGGCAGCAGGCCCCACTGCAGGTCACGCCGCTGCAGGTGTTGCAGTTCGTGAGTCAGTGCCAGGTCCAGCGCATCACCCTGCAGGGCGTTGTCGCCGGCCGGCAGCAGCAGCACCGGGCGGAACGGCCCGACCAGCTGCGGTGCGTCCACCTGCGCGCTCATCCACAGCCGCGGCGCAGGGCGTACGCCGTGGGCATCGGAGGCCAGTTGCAGGGCCTGCACCAGCGCTTCGTCCTCGCAGGGATAGGCGGCGGCCAGCAGCGCCCGGCAGCGGCGCCACTCACCGAAGGTGCGCAGGGCCATCAGCAGCACACCGGATGCCCACAGCGCAGCCAGTGCAACGGCCCACCACGCCACTGCCGGCACGTCCGCTGCAGGCACCGGCATCGTCGCCAGCAGCTGCGCCGAGGCTTCCGGCGCCAGCGGGTAGACCAGATCTGCGGCAACGTCAGTGGCGGTCATCGCCACCGCCTGCGGTGCCGGCAGCCAGGCCAGCTGCAACGGCTGGCTCCAGAACAGGCCGAGCACGGCCTGCAGCGACACCAGCCACCACAGGCGGCAGCGGGTGGCCGCCGACAGCGACGGCAGCGCGCGGCACACGCCGTACACCAGGGCCACCAGCAGCACGGTCTGCAGGCTGGTCCAGCCCAGCCGTTCCAACAACGGGATCAGCATCGTGGTGTCCATGGCTCAGCCCTCGTGGCGGCGCGATTGGAGTTCGGCGACCAGCGCTTCCAGCTCGGCCAGCTCGTTGTCGCTGACCTGCTGGCGCTGCGACAGGTAGGCCACGAACGGTGACACCGAGCCCTGCAGGGTGTTGTCGACGAACTGGGCCACCGCACCCTGCAGCACGCTTTCCGGGCCACGCGTGGCCTGGTAGCGGTAGACGCCGTCCTGCTGCTGGCGACGAAGATACCCCTTCGCCCGCAGCCGCTCCATCATCGTCAGCACGGTGGACCGGGCCAGGCCACGGGCCTCGCCGTAGCCACTGGCGACCTCGCCGACGCTGGCCGGTGCATGTTCATCGATGTACTGCAGCAGGGCCAGTTCCTGGTCCCCGATCGTCTTGCCACGCATGACACCACTCCCTTGACTACACGTGTCGCCACTTTCAGTGTGACGACAACTGTAGTCAACCCCCCGGAAGTCATGGGCCGACGAACGGTAGGGGGGCGTGCCCCTCAGTACTCCACCCGATACCCGATCGAGAAGGTCCGCCCTGCCGCCGGCAGGCTGGACATCTTCCCGTAGGTCGCCTCGGCCTGCTGGCCATAGACCGTGCGGTAGTCACGATCGGCCAGGTTGTAGATGCCGACACTGAAGCGGCCGCCTGCCAGCGGCAGCTCGCCGATCAGGTCGAACACCGCATAGCCGTGGACCTTCGCCGCCGGGGTAGCGCGGATGCTGGGACTGATCGCTGCGAGTGGTGCATCGCGCCAGGCACGATCGGTCCCGCCCACCACTTGTCCCTGCAAGCGCAGCAGGCTGTCATTGGCGAAGCGCCACTGCCCATGCACACCCGCCTTCAAGGGTGAAACGCGGAACGCATTGAGCTCACGCCAACGTCCGGCAGCATCGCGGTACTGGCCCCGGGTGCTGGCAAGGCTTGCGCCCAGCTCCAGCTGCGCCGTCGGTGTGTAGCGCAGGTTGGCCTCCACGCCCCACACGCGCTCATCGGTGTCGGCCACCGACACGCTGTAGTCGCGGTTGAACTGCACGGTCTTGTCCGAGCGGTTGTAGAACGCGGTCACCGCGCTCTGCAGCGATGCATCGCTGCGGCGCCAGCCCAGCTCATAGCTGTCGACCTTGATCGGGCCGACGTTGCGGCTGTCGATGACGAAGCTTGCCGGTACATCGCGCAGCATGCGCTGGGTGTCCGGCAGGCTGAAGCCCTGCGAGACGTTGGCGAACAGCTGTTGCGATGCATCCAGCCGGTACACCACGCCGGCATTGAACAGGGTCTGCGAGTGGCGCACGCGGCCGCCCCGCAGCAGGTGCGGCTGATACCCGGCAATGGCATCGGCGGTGATCGCTTCGGTGTAGGGAAGCGAGTCTTCTACGCGGTTGCGCAGGATCTGGTGGCGCACGCCGGCCTGCACGCTGAAGCGCTCACTCAGCGAATGGTCGGCCTGCAGGAACAGGCCAGTGGTATCCACGCGCACGTCCGGCCCCATCGCGTACTGCGCGGTGGGCTGGTAATCGAGACCGTTGCTGGCGATGAAGCGGTTGATGTCATACATCTGCCCGCGCTGGCTGTCCTGCTCGCGCTCGTGGTCCACGCCGTACGACAGCTGCAGGCTGCGGCCCGCCACGTCGAAACCCTTGTGCAGCGCCGTGCGCAGGCCCCACACATCGATATCGGTATTGGACTGCATCGCCACATAGGCGAAGCCACCGCGCAGTGCCGGGTGCACCAGCGTCGACACCGACGGGAACCAGCGTCCCTGCTCGTTGCGGTAATAGGCTTCCACGCTCAGTTCCTGCCCGCCCAGTACATCGCGGTTGCGGTACTGCGCATTCACTCCCTGGTGCCGGGTACGCGGCTGCGCCTCCAGCAGCAGGCCGGGCAGCGCCTGGTGGCTGGGCGTGAATGCTGGGTTGAACAGCGCAGCCAGGCGCGGGCCATAGTCGGGGCCATGATCACTGTCCTGCTGATCGTCGAACCAGCGCACGCCCACGCTCAACTGCTGGCTGTCCGTCGGGGTCCAGTCGAAGCGCGCATTGAGTTCGCGGGTCTCGGTGTCCTGCCGATCGGTCTGCGCGATCTCCGGGCCGACACGGCGGCCATGCGCATCCAGCGATGCGCCCTGCCGGCCATAGGCGACGCCGAACGCGCCACTGAACTGATCGCCGCGCACGGTCATGGTCTGCGCGGCGTTCCAGGCCAGCGTGTCACTGGACAGATGCGAGGGGCTGCGCAGGCCGAACTGGCTGGCCAGCTGCACCGGCTGCTCACCGGGCTGCAGAGTGATGATGTTGATGATGCCGCCACTGGCACCGGCGCCATACAGCGCGGTGGCGCCGGAGATCACTTCGATGCGCTCGATCATGGTTGGCGAAATGCTGTTGAGCTGACGCGACCCATCGCGTGCGCCGGTCAACGGCACACCATCGATCATCACCTGCACACTGCGACCGCGCATGGTCATGCCGTAGTTGCTGGTGGTCCCGCTGGCCGGCGCCAGCGATGGCACCAGCTGGCCGAGGATGTCGGCGGTGCTGCGCCCGGCGGTGATCTGCTGGGCAATCTGCTCGCGCTCGATGGCATACACGGTGCCGGCGATCTCGGCCACGCTGCGTGCGCCTCGCACGGCGGTGACACTCACCGCATCCAGTTGCCGGGTACCAGCCGTAGCGGACGTATTCTGCGCCGCCAGCTGGCCACTGATGGCCAACGCCAGCATCGCCAGCGGAAAGGTTGCTGCGGTATGCCGCATGGTGTCCTCGTTGCGTATCAGGGGGAGTTCGTGGGTGCTGCGAAGCGGCGCATCAGCGGCCGGCACAGCAGCAACCCGAGCGCCGAAACTGCCGCCAGCGCGATGTAGTAGATGGGGTAGCCCAGGCCCTTGGCGAGGAAGCCGGACAATGCACCGCCGATGAAATTGACCAGCAGCTCGAAGCACACCAGCAGGGTGAAGTCAGTGCCGGCCTGGGCACGCGAACTGACCCGCATGAACAGGGCATACAGGCTGGTCATCGCCACATAGCGCAGCGCCAGCAGCGCGATCACCAGCGCGCCCAGGCCCCACCGTGACGTCGCCATCGCACCGCTGTAAAGCATCAACGCCAGCAGTACATAGAACACGGTGCGCCACCAGCCAGCGTGCATCAGCAACTGCTCGGCCCGGCGCTGCTTGAGCAGCCAGGCGGTGCCCACCGCAGCCAGCATGCCGGTACCGGCACCGCCCACCGAGATCAGCAATCCGATCTCGGTCAGGCTGAACTGCTGGTCGACCAGCAGCGGGTTGATCATCGCCATGGCCGGCGCTTCCACCAGCCGGTACAGCACGATCAGCAGCAGCGCCCAGCGCAGTTCGGGGCGACGCAGCGCACGCAGGATGCTCGGCCGCGGCGCGTCGGGCCTGGCCGGCGTTTCGTTGATCTGCTGCACTGCCAGCAGGGTCAGTGCGCTCATTGCCGCCAGGCTCAGCAGGGCCACGCCCCAGCCGCGGCTTTCATACAGCCACAGCACGCCGGCGCCACCGATCATGCTGCCCAAGGCCACGCCCACGCTCTGCGCCATGCTGCCCAGCCGGTGCTCGGCCGGCGCCAGCGCCTCCACGGTATAGCCGTCGATGGCGATGTCCTGGGTGGCGGCAATGGTCGAGATCCACATGCCGACCAGCACGAACACGACCAGGCCATGATCCAGGCCGGTGAACGCCAGCACCAGGATCCCGGCCAGCAGCAACAGCTGGGTCAGCCACAGCCAGCTGCGGCGGCGACCGAGGGCCGGCAGATTCCAGCGGTCGACCAGTGGTGCCCACAGGAACTTCAGCGCCCACGGCAGGTACAGCAGCGACAACATGCCGATCCAGCGCAGATCCACGCCCTGGCTGCGCAGGATGGCCGGTACCGCCACGTTGTAGAAATACAGGGGCAAGGCATGCGCCATGTACAGCGCGACGATCACACCTAGGCCAAAGGGCGACGCGGCAGAACGATCAGTGCGCATCGGCCTGCTCCAGCCGTTCGCCGATCCAGCGCATTCCGGCGCCGGCATCGGTAGTGACGAAGTACGGCACGGCCCAGGCCGCGTGCAGCGCCGGAGTGTCCAGCCGCTGCTGCTCGGCGGCATCGCTGGCGATGCGCACCAGGCCCCGGCAGTACTGCCGGAAGGCGGCCTTGTACTGCTTGTACCAGACCGCCTGCAGGGCACGGTAATCGTCGCAGAAGGTGGCACCGGGCGCGGTGCTGGCAACGAAGTAGAAGGGGCGGTGGGCATCGATCAGCGCCTGCACGCGGTCCAGCCAGTACCGGATCTGGTGCGCATCCACCGCGCCATGGAAGACGGCACGCAGCACCACCGCCTCGTTGATCACCAGACCCATCGCCATCGACCTTCTTGCTGAACAGGGGAAAGGGGCAGCGAGCCCCCGCAAATGAGAATAATTTGCAATACCATTGAAAGTTTAGGCGCGACGAAAGAAAATTTAGGCACGACAGCATTCGCGGGTGCCTTGCATGCAGGTCTATTCCTGCGCCGAACTGATGAGCGCCGCCCACGCGCTGGGTGGCCGGGTCGACTTTGAATCGGGCCTCCCCGATGCGCTGCCGGTGCTGGCCGGCTGGCAGCAGGTGCAGTCGATGGACAGCGGCCTGGTGCTCTACCTCAGCCGCAGCCAGGACATGGTCGGCGGCCGCAGCCAGAACTGCCTGCCTGCGGGCCTCACCGCCAGCTTCCTGCTGCTGGGGCAGGCCGAAGTGGTCATCGCCAACCAGCGCCTGCAGATGGACAGCCGCCGGACCGGGAGCCCGGCGATGCTGGTCCACCTTCGTGAGGAGGAAGCGTTCCAGCGCCATTGGCAGGCGGGTCGTGAGGAAACCAAGGTCAGCCTGCACCTCGGCCAGGACTGGTTGTCGCGCCAGCTCGATGGTATTGCATCGGCCGGACTCACCCGCCTGCGACTGAGCCACGCACGCAACCAGGCGTGGCAACCGCCTGCGCCACTGCTGCGGCGGGCCGCAGCGTTGTTCGGGGCGGAAACGGCGGAGCCGCCTCTGCTGGCCAACCTGCAACGCGAGAGCTTTGCGCTGGAAGTCGCGGCCAGCGTGGTTCGATCCGTGATCGCCGAACGCGAGGCGCCTGCCCCCAGCGCACATCTGCGGCGTTGCGTGGACCAGTTGCAACAGTGGCTGCAGAGCGGCGAGGCCGATGGCCTGACCATCAACCAGATGGCGCGCAGGCTGGGGACCAACGCCGTCGACCTGCAAAGCACCTTCCAGCAGCTGCACGGCAGCAGCATCGCCGCCTGGCTGCGTGCACTGCGCCTGCAACGGGCGCACGATGCCCTGCTGCAACGACGGGTGTCAGTGGACGTGGCGGCCAGCGTGGCCGGGTACGCCCATACCAGCAGCTTCAGTGCCGCGTTCAAGCGGCAGTTCGGAAGGTCTCCTTCCCGGATCCGCTAGCCGCAGCAGGCACGCCCCGCGCGCACAACCAGTACCTGCCACGCAGCGCAGGTACTGCTTAAACCTTTTACGCACCCGCTGCATCCGATCCTCGACGCCCCGCCGGAATCCCGCATGTTCCGCCCAACGCTTCGAGTCATGCTCATGCTCATCACTGCCCTGCCCTTCGCCGCCATCTCCGCCAGCCAGGACCAGGCCAACGACCAGACCCGCCGCCTGATCCGCCAGATCATGCTGGAGCAGCGCATTCCCGGGCTGCAGGTCGCGGTGATCAAAGACGGGCAGATCGTGTTGTCCGAGGCCTACGGCCTGGCCAATGTCGAGAACGGTGTGCTTGCCTCGCGCGACACCCGCTTTCCGCTCAATTCGGCCACCAAGGCGTTCACCGGCGTGGCTGCCGCGCAGCTGGCCCAGCAGGGGCAGCTGGATCTGGACGCGCCGGCCTCGCGTTACCTGGATGATCTTCCACCAGCGTGGAGAGACGTACGCGTACGCCAGTTGCTTGCGCATACCTCAGGCCTTCCGGACATCCTTGATGCGAACGGGCTGTTGGGTGGTGGCTCCGAAGCGCAGGCGTGGACAGCCGTCACTGCGCGGCCGGTCGAAGCCGCACCCGGGCAGCGCTTCGCCTACAACCAGACCAACTACGTACTGCTGGCACGGATCATCGCGCAGCAATCCGGCATGCCCTACGAACGTTTCCTCGCCACCGGCCAGTTCAGCAGCGCGCGCATGGCCCGCACCACCTTCGGCGACAGCTACGACCTGATTCCGGATGCGGCGACGATGTACAGCCTGGCCCCGCGTGCCACCGACGCAGCCGATGCACCGGCGCGCCTGTCGCACTGGTTCTACGACATTCCGCCTTCACTGTGGGCCGGTGGTGGCATCCTCACCACCGCCGATGACACCGCGCGCTGGCTGGTCGCGTTGACCGACGGGCGCCTGCTTCAGGATGCAGCTCGGAAGAGGATGTGGACCGCAGAGCGCCTCACCGATGGCCGTGCCGGCCCATGGGCGGGCGGCTGGCCGGTGCTGCGCGCATCGCCCGACCTGCAGGTGGCCGGCATCGGTGGCGCGCGATCGGCCTTCATCGTCTACCCCGACCGCGGCGTGGCGGTGGTGGTGCTGACCAATCTGGTCGGTGCCAATCCACAGCAGTTCATTCCGCGCATTGCCGATCTCCATGCGCCTGCGGTGACCGTGCCCTGAGGCTGCCGGCCAGCGGCCGGCACTACCGTCGGCTCACCCCCGCGGCCCGCCCATCACCGGCAGGATCACCCCGCTGATGTAACTGGCACAGACCGGCGAAGCCAGGAACACATAGGCGGGCGACAGTTCTTCGGGTTGTGCGGGCCGCCCCATGTCACTGTCCTTGCCGAACTCCGCAACATCTTCGGCCTGCTTGTCGGCGGGGTTCAACGGCGTCCACACCGGCCCCGGCGCCACGCAGTTGACCCGGATGCCACGTGGCAGCAGCTGGCTGGCCAGCGCCTTGGTGAACGCATGGATCGCGCCCTTGGTGGCCGAGTAGTCGATCAGCGCCTTGCTGCCGAAGATTCCCGTTTCCGATCCTGTGTTGATGATGCTGGCACCCTCGCCCAGGTGCGGCAGCACCGCGCGCGCCATCTGGATGTAACCGCCGATGTTGGTCTGCAGGGTTTCCTGCAGATGCGCGTCTTCCAGGTCTTCCAGCCGCTCGCAATGCAGTTGGAACGCGGCGTTGTTGACCAGGATGTCGATGCCGCCGAACGCCTTGGCCACCTGCTTGACCGCCTTGTTGCAGAAGCGCGGATCGCGCACGTCACCGGCGATCACCACGCAGCGACCGCCTTCGCGCTCCACGTGCTGGCGGGTGATGTCCGCGTCCTCGGCCTCGTCCAAATGCAGTACCGCCACATCGGCGCCTTCGCGTGCGAACAGTACTGCCACCGCACGGCCGATACCAGAATCGCCACCGGTGATGATCGCGCGCATGCCCTGCAGCTTGCCGCTGCCGGCGTAGTCCGGTGCAAGGAAACGCGGCGCCAGCTCCAGTTCGTGTTCATGCCCAGGCTTGGCCAGCTGCTGCGCCGGCATCGCCTCCGGTTGCCGGCGCGCACCGGCCTGGGTCGCGGTCTTCTTCGTTGCTTTTTTTGCCGCGCGCACGTCCTTGGCCTTCTCCTGGTCCTGCAGGCGCCGCTGCCGGGCCGCGACGCGCGCTGCCCGCGGATCGCTGGCGGCCGCCTTGCGGGTTGCGGTCTTCACCACCCGTGGGCGATCGGGGTCGGCGACGGTCTTGGTTGCGGTGCTGCCTTTGCGCACCTTCGGCGAGGCTTTGCGGCGGACGGGGGCTTTCTTGGTGGTGGCCATGCAGGTCTCCTCGGGAGGGAAAGGGGCTGCCGGCCAGCGGCCGGCACTACCGGGGGCGGCCCTTGCCGCTCCTGCAGTGTCTCCACCCACGCTGTTGGCGGCGGTGAGCGCGCCGTGTCCACGATGTGCACGGCATTCATTCCGCCACCACGTCTGACGTCGCACCCTGCACGCAATCAAACAAGGAACGCCTCCATGAAACTTGCCATCGCCACCGCCGCCGCCTGCTTTGCCCTTGCCGCCTGCAGCAGCACGCCAATGGCGCAGGTGCAGCCGATCGACGGCGTGATTTCCGGACAGTGCCACAGCGACATGGTGCGCGGCGCACTGGGCTTGGCCGCTTCGGACGCCACCGTGGCCCGCGCACGCGTGGACAGCGACAGCCTGCATGTGCGGGTGCTGCGCCATGACGGTCCGCGGGTACCGCCGGCCAGCGAAGGCGGCGACCGCCTGACCATCGAAAAGGGCCGCACCAACAACATCACCGCGATCTACTGCGGCTGAGCCTGCGCGCCCTGCGCAGCACGCGCAGGGTGGCCTGTTCCCATTGGCGCGGCCCACGCAGGCCGGCCAGCTTCGCCAGTTCACCGCGCTCCCAGCCGGCGAACACGCACGGGTCGATGTAGGCCTTGCGGCACACCGCCGGGGTATTGCCCAGCAGCGATGCCACTTCGCACACCACCGCGCGCTGCGCCTGCGCCAGCGCGCGCTGACTGGCCGGTTCCGGCAGTTCGGTGGCGGCAAACGCCTGCACCGCCGCCACCGTGCCACCCCAGGTGCGGAAATCCTTGGCAGTGAAGTCCTCGCCCATCGCCTCGCGCAGGTAGTCGTTCACCGCGCCGGAATCCACCGGCTGCAGCGCACCGTCATCATCGCGGTACTGGAACAGCGCCTGCCCCGGCAGCTGCTGCAGGCGCCGCACCAGCAGCCCCAGCCTGCGGTCGCCCACGGTCACCTCCTGCAGCTGCCCGGACTTGCCGCGGAAGCGCATGCGCACCCGGCCGCCGCGCAGCAGCTCCAGATGGCGGTTGCGCAGCGTGGTCAGTCCGAACGAACGGTTCTGTTGTGCATAGGTTTCATTGCCGACCCGCACCAGGGTGTCCGCCAACAGCGCCACCACCATGGCCAGCACCTTTTCCTGCGGAAACCCAGGTCGCTTGAGATCCCGCGACAACCGCCGCCGCAGCGTGGGCAAGGCCTCGCCAAAGGCGATGATGCGGTCGAACTTGCCGGCGTCGCGCTCCTTGGCCCAGTCGGCGTGGTAGCGGTACTGCTTGCGTCCGCGTGCATCGCGGCCGGTGGCCTGCAGGTGGCCGTTGGCGTGGGCGCAGATCCATACGGCGGTATACGCCGGCGGAATCGCCAGCGCACGGATGCGTTGCAGGGTGGTGGCGTCGCGTATCGCGTGACCATCGGCATCGCGGTAGCTGAAACCCTTGCCGGCGCGGCGCCGGCTGATGCCCGGTTGGGTGTCATCGACATAGCGCAGGCCGGCCGCGCGCGCGGCCTGTCGTTCGGGGGTGGAGGGGGTTGGCATGTCGGTAGTGTCGCCGTCGCCATGCCGCGATCCTGTCGATAACACAAGACAAACACGTGAGGGCCGGTTCGCCGCTATGCTCGGGTCTTCACAACCCCTTCCGGAGTCATGATGTCGTTCCCGATTCGCGCCCGTTCGCTCTCCGCCCTGTTGCTGCCGGCCGTGCTGGCGCTGACCGCCTGCCAGGCACCGGCGCTGGATGAACAGGATTCGGCCACGGCCCACGCCCAGCAGGCCGCCGAAGCCGCCAAGGCACCAGCCGACGAAGCCGGCAAGGCCACCGAGGCTCCGCCGGTCGGCACCTGCGATGCCAGCCAGGTGCAGAGCCTGGTCGGCCAGACCTACACCGACGCGCTGGGCAAGCAGGCGCAGGAAGATGCCGGCGCCAACCAGGTGCGCGTGCTCAAGCCCAACGACGTGGCCACGATGGAGTTCCTCGGCGACCGCCTGAACATCGAAGTGGACGCCAAGGGCGCCGTCAGCGGCGCGCGCTGCGGCTGAGTCCGGCCCCGCGCCGGCACTGGGTTGCCGGCGCGTTCTGTTGCACCTGCAACCGTGTATTGCGGCGTTGCAGCAACCTGTGATCTAGTCGAGGCATCCGGTGGCCTCACGATGCGCTCCAGGGATTGAGCGGGCTTGAGTGTCCCCGTTCAATTCATTCCGCATCGAGGTAGAGATGGCCCCCCGCAACCGCCAAGGGCTTTACGACCCGCGCTCCGAGCGCGATGCCTGTGGATTTGGCATGGTCGCCCAGCTCGACGATCAACCATCGCGCCTGTTGGTTGATACCGCCATCGCCGCGCTTTCGCGCATGACCCACCGTGGCGGTGTCGCCGCAGATGGCCTGACCGGCGATGGCTGCGGCCTGCTGCTGCGCCGCCCCGATGCGTTCCTGAAACTGCTGGCCAGCGAAGCCGGCATCGCGGTCGCTGCGCGTTTCGCCGCCGGCCTGGTGTTCCTGCCGCACGACGCCGACGCGGCGCAGGCCTGCCGCGCGCAGCTGCAGGCGCAGGTGGAAGCGGTCGGCTGCAAGGTCGCCGGCTGGCGCGAGGTGCCCACCGATGACAGCGTCTGCGGCCAGCTGGCGCGCGACACGCTGCCGCGCATCGAGCAGGTGTTCGTCGACGCGGGCATCGGCCAGGATGACGCCGGTTTCGCACTGGCGCTGTTCCTGGCCCGTCGCCGCAGCGAACAGCAGCTGCGCGAGCATGCCGATTTCTACGTCACCACCCTCACCCCGGATGCGATCAGCTACAAGGGCATGGTGCTGCCGGACAAGCTCAGCCGCTTCTTCCCGGACCTGCAGCGCCGCGAGCTGGCCTCCAGCGCGATCGTGTTCCACCAGCGCTTCTCCACCAACACGCTGCCGCGCTGGCCGCTGGCGCACCCGTTCCGCATGCTCGCCCACAATGGTGAGATCAACACCATCGAAGGCAACCGGCGCTGGGCGCAGGCGCGCAGCAAGGTGTGGAAGACGCCGCGCTTCGACATCGGTGAATTCGACCCCGTCATCTCCATGCACGGCTCTGACTCGCAGAGCCTGGACAACATGCTGGAGCTGATGGTGGCCGGTGGCATGGAGCTGATCCAGGCGCTGCGCATCCTGGTGCCGCCGGCCACCCAGTCGCTCGAATTCAAGGATCCGGACCTGGCCGCCTTCTACGAGTTCCATGGGCTCAACAGCGAGCCGTGGGATGGCCCGGCCGGCATCGTCGCCTGCGACAGCCGCTATGCGGTGTGCACCTTGGACCGCAACGGCCTGCGTCCGGCGCGCTGGATGCTGACCGCCGACCGCCACTTCCTGGTCGCCTCCGAAGCGGGTGTGTGGGAAGTGCCGACCGAGCGCGTGGTGCGCAAGGGCAAGCTCGGCCCCGGCGAAATGGTGGCCATCGATCTCAAGCGCGGTGACCTGCTCGACTCCGATGCGGTGGATCGCATCAACCGCGGTCGCGCGCCGTACAAGCAATGGCTGCAGCAGGGCGTGACCTACCTGCAGACCGAACTGATCGATCCCTCGCTGGTGGAGGAACCCTTCGACGAAGGCACGCTGCGCAGCTACCACAAGCTCTACCAGCTCAGCAGCGAGGAAGTGGAGCAGGTGCTGCGGCCCTTGGCCGAGACCGAGCAGGAAGCCACCGGCTCGATGGGCGACGACACGCCGATGGCAGTGCTGAGCCAGCGCAGCCGTCCGCTCTATGACTACTTCCGCCAGGCGTTCGCGCAGGTCACCAACCCGCCGATCGATCCGCTGCGCGAAGACTGCGCGATGTCGCTGTCCACCCAGCTCGGCAGGGAGACCAACATCTTCCACGCCGGCCCGGAGACGGTGAACCACGTCATCCTCAACTCGCCGGTGCTGAGCCAGCGCAAGCTGCGCCAGCTGCTGAAGATGGACCAGTACGTGCAGGCCAACCGCCTGCTGGACCTGTCCTACAGCGAAGACGAGGGCCTGCGCGCCGGCATCGAGCGCATCTGTGCCGAGGCCGAACAGGCCGCGCGCGAGGGTATGGTGATGCTGCTGCTGTCCGACCGCTACCCGGTGGCCGGGCGGCCGATGGTGCATGCCCTGCTCGCCACCAGCGCCATCCACCACCACCTCTCGCGGCTGGGCCTGCGCTGCGACGTGAATCTCATCGTCGAGACCGGCACCGCGCGCGACCCGCACCACATGGCCTGCCTGCTCGGCTTCGGCGCTACCGCGGTGTACCCGTACCTGGCCTACCAGACCCTGTTCGACCTGGGCCGACGCGGCATCCTCAAGCTCAGCAAGGGCGGTGAGCAGTCGCAGATCGGCCGCCGCTACCGCAAGGGCGTCTACAAGGGCCTGTCTAAGATCATCTCGAAGATGGGCATCTGTACCGTGGCCAGCTACCGCGGCGCGCAGCTGTTCGAGATCATCGGCCTGGAACCGGAAGTCGTGGACCTGTGCTTCCCGGATACCGCTTCGCGCATCGGTGGTGCCGGTTTCGCGCGCCTGGATGCCGACGCACGCGAGCTGTGCGCGCAGGCCTGGGATGCGCAGCAGGACGTGGATGTCGGCGGCCTGCTGAAGTACGTGCACGGCGGCGAGTACCACATGTACAACCCGGACGTGGTGACCACCCTGCAGCGCGCGGCGCGCAGCGGCGATCCGCGTGCCTGGCAGCAGTACTGCGATGCGGTGCATGCGCGCCCGCCGTCTGCACTGCGCGACCTGCTGGAACTGGTGCCGGCCGCTGCGCCGACACCACTCGATGACGTGGCGCCGGCCAGCGAACTGTTCCCGCGCTTCGATACCGCGGCGATCAGTCTCGGTGCGCTGTCACCAGAAGCACACGAGGCGCTGGCGATTGCGATGAACCGCCTCGGTGGTCGCAGCAATTCCGGCGAAGGCGGTGAGGATCCCGCCCGCTATGGCACCGCCAAGCGCAGCAAGATCAAGCAGGTGGCCTCGGGCCGCTTCGGCGTCACCGCCGAATACCTGGTCAATGCCGAAGTGCTGCAGATCAAGGTCGCGCAGGGCGCCAAGCCCGGCGAAGGCGGCCAGCTGCCCGGGCACAAGGTCAACGAGCTGATCGCGCGGCTGCGCTACGCGCGTCCAGGCATCGGCCTGATTTCGCCGCCGCCGCACCACGACATCTATTCGATCGAAGACCTGGCGCAGCTGATCTACGACCTCAAGCAGGTCAACCCGACCGCGCTGGTGTCGGTGAAGCTGGTCAGCCACGCCGGCGTCGGCACGATTGCCGCGGGCGTGGTCAAGGCCGGAGCGGACCTGATCACCATCTCCGGCCATGACGGCGGCACCGGTGCCTCGCCGGTCAGCTCGATCCGCTATGCCGGCGTACCGTGGGAACTGGGCGTGGCCGAAGCGCACCAGGCGCTGCTGGCCAACGATCTGCGCGGGCGCACCCTGCTGCAGACCGACGGCGGCCTGAAGACCGGTCTGGACGTGGTCAAGGCCGCGCTGCTGGGTGCCGACAGTTTCGGCTTCGGCACCGCGCCGATGATCGTGCTGGGCTGCAAGTACCTGCGCATCTGCCACCTCAACAACTGCGCCACCGGCGTGGCCACCCAGGACGAGCGCCTGCGCGAGAACCACTTCACCGGCCAGCCCGAGCGCGTAGAGAATTTCTTCCGCCTGCTGGCCGAGGAAGTGCGTGGCTGGCTGTCCTACCTGGGTGCGCGTTCGCTGGAAGAAATCGTAGGCCGCACCGACCTGCTGCGGCAGATCGAGGCGGCGCCGCGCGACGGCGTGCGCGTGGACCTGTCACGCCTGCTGGCCGACAGCCGCTATGAGGGCAGCCACTGTGCCGCGCAGCGCCTGTACGAATCGCCGGACAGCCTGGCCACGCAGATGGACGGCCTGCTGGCCCCGGCCATCGAACACAAGCGCGGTGGCGAACACCGCTTCCTGATCCACAACACCGACCGCAGCATCGGCACCCGCCTGGCCGGTGCGGTGGCACGCGCACACGGCAACCAGGGCATGGCCGAGGCGCCGCTGGAACTGCGTTTCCGCGGCAGTGCCGGGCAGAGCTTCGGCGCGTTCAACGTCGGTGGCCTGCACCTGGAAGTGGAAGGCGAAGCCAACGACTACGTGGGCAAGGGCATGGCCGGCGGCCGCCTGGTGGTGCGTCCGCCGCGCGGCGCCCGCTTCGAGGCACGCAGCACCGCGATCATCGGCAACACCTGCCTGTACGGTGCCACCGGCGGTGAACTGTTCGCTGCCGGTCGTGCCGGCGAACGCTTCGCCGTGCGCAATTCCGGCGCGCTGGCGGTGGTGGAAGGCGCCGGTGACCACTGCTGCGAGTACATGACTGATGGCGTGGTGCTGGTGCTGGGCAAGGTCGGCCTGAACTTCGGTGCCGGTTTCACCGGCGGGCTGGCCTACGTGCTGGACGTCGACCGCGATTTCGTCGACCGCTACAACCACGAGCTGATCGACATCCATCGCGTGTCCGCCGAAGGCTTCGAGAACTACCGCCAGCACCTGCACCGCCTGATCGGCCGCCATCGCGAGCTGACCGGCAGCATCTGGGCGCAGCAGATCCTGGACGAGTTCCGCGACTACATCGGCAAGTTCTGGCTGGTCAAACCGAAGGCCGCCAGCATCGAGTCGCTGACCGAAACCCTGCGACGCGCTGCGTGATGTTTTCCGGTAGTGCCGGCCGCTGGCCGGCAACGTTCCCCCCCGCATTCCAGAGCCCGCCATGAGCCGCAAGCACGCCTTCCAGTTCCTCGACCTGCCCCGCACCATGCCGCAGCGCATTCCGGTGGAACTGCGTACGTCCGGCGACTGGGGCGAGTTGTACGGCAAGTTCGGCAAGGAGGACGCCCAGTACCAGGCCGGCCGCTGCCTGGACTGCGGCAACCCCTACTGCAGCTGGAAGTGCCCGGTGCACAACGCCATTCCGCAGTGGCTGCAGCTGGTGCAGGAGAACCGCATCCATGAAGCCGCCACGCTGTGCCACAGCACCAACCCGTTGCCGGAGGTGTGCGGCCGGGTCTGCCCGCAGGATCGACTGTGCGAGGGCAGCTGCACGCTGGAGGAATTCGGTGCGGTCACCATCGGTGCGGTGGAGAAGTACATCGTCGATACCGCGCTGGCCAGCGGCTGGCGCCCTGACCTGGGCGCGGTGCAGCCCAGCGGCCACAGCGTGGCGGTGATCGGCGCCGGTCCGGCCGGCCTGGCCTGCGCCGATCGCCTCGCCCGCGCCGGCATTGCCGCCGTGGTCTACGACCGCTATGAGCAGATCGGCGGCCTGCTGCAGTTCGGCATTCCCAGCTTCAAGCTGGACAAGGACGTGATCCACCGCCGCCGCGAAGTGCTGGAGGGCATGGGCGTGCAGTTCCGCCTCGGCGTGGAGATCGGCCGTGACCTGAGCGTGCAGCAGCTGCTGGACAGCCACGACGCGGTGTTCGTCGGCACCGGCGCCTACCGCTACACCGATGGTGGCCTCGACGGCCAGGACCTGAAGGGCGTGCTGCCGGCCCTGCCGTTCCTGGTGCAGAACAGCCGCATCGTTGGCGGCGATGATCCGAAGGGCCGGCCGATTGCCGGCTGGGAAGACACCATTGCCCTGCCCGACCTCAACGGCAAGCGCGTGGTGGTGCTCGGTGGCGGCGATACCGGCATGGACTGCGTGCGCAGCGCGGTGCGCCTGGGCGCGGCCAAGGTCACCTGTGCCTATCGCCGCGACGAAGCCAACATGCCCGGCAGCGCGCGCGAAGTGGCCAATGCCCGCGAAGAAGGCGTGCGCTTCCTGTTCAACCGGCAGCCGCTGTCGATCGAAGCCGGCGCCGACGATGAAGTGATCGGCGTGACCGTGGTGGAAACCCGGCTGGGCGAGCCCGATGCCAACGGCCGCCAGAACGCCGTGCCGATCGAAGGCAGTGAATCGCTGCTGGAAGCGGACGTGGTGATCATCGCCTTCGGCTTCTCGCCGAGCGTGCCGGCGTGGCTGGCCGAGCTGGGCGTGGAAGGCCAGTCCAACGGACGCATCGTGGCCGGCGGCAAGGACCGCCTGCCATTCCAGACCGCGCATCCGCGCCTGTTCGCCGGTGGTGACGCGGTGCGCGGTGCTGACCTGGTGGTGACCGCCGTGGCCGAAGGCCGCGATGCCGCCGCCAGCATCGTGCGGCTACTGGCGCACTGAGTCCGGTACCAGCAGTGCCGCCAGCAGTGCCCGCAGTGCGTGCGGCTCCACCGGCTTGGCCAGGAAGTGGTCGATGCCAGCCGCACGACAGGCTTCGCGGGTGCTTTCCATCACGCTGGCGGTGAGCGCGATGATCGGCACCTGCGCACGCGCCGGGCAGGCATCGGCACGGATCGCCCGTGCCAGCGCGAAGCCATCCATGCCCGGCATGTGGCAGTCGGTGATGACCAGGTCGAACGGCTGCGCCTGCCATGCTTCAAGCGCCGACCGTCCATCGGTACAGGCGTGGACCTGCAGCCCGAGCGCACACAGGTGCTGCTCCAGCAGATGCAGGTTGGTGGGATGGTCTTCAGCCATCAGCACGCGCGCCGCCGGCAATGGACGCTCGTCCGCAACCGCCGCCGCGGGCGCGGCCACGGGTGCCTCACAGGCATCCAGGTCCAGATCCAGCCACACCGTGGTGCCCTTCCCGGGTGAGCTGTGCAGTTGCAGCTCCGCCCCCATCGAGATCGCCAGCTCGCGGCAGATCGCCAGGCCCAGCCCACTGCCGCCGAAGCGCCGCGTGGTCGAGCGCTCCGCCTGGGTATAGGCAGCGAACACCGCCTGCTGGCGCTCCTCGCTGATGCCCACGCCGCTGTCGCTTACCTGCAGGCGCAGCCGCTGGCCCCAGTCACGTTGCTGCAGTACCTGCACCTGCAGCTCCACGTGGCCGTGCCGGGTGAACTTCAACGCGTTGCCGGCCAGGTTGAACAGGATCTGGCGCAGGCGCAGGCCATCGGCCAGCGATCCCGGCTGCATCTCCGGATCAAGCACCACCTGCAGGTGCAGGCCTCGGCTGGCGGCCACCGGCATCAGCAGCTGCTGCACCGCGCGCACCAGTGCCGCCAGGTCGGTGGGCCGCAGCTGCAGTGGTGCGCCCTCCAGGCGTTGGCTGTGCAGTACATCGTCGAGGATCTGCCGCAGCATCCGCGCGGCATCATCGACGGTGGCCAGCACCTGCTGCTGGCGCGGCTCCAGCCTGCTGCCCGCCAGCCGTTCAAGCATGCCCAGCAGCGTGCTCATCGGGGTGCGGATCTCGTGGCTCATCGTTGCCAGGAAGTGCGCCTTGGCCTGTGCCGCCTGCTCGGCCTCGCGGCGCGCTTCGGCCAACGCACGGGTACGTGACTGCACCTCACTGACGTCGATCCAGTAGCCGCTCCACTCGACGTCGCTGTCGTCGCAGGACAACGGCCGCCCATGCGAGCGCACCCATCGCCAGCCCTGTGGCGAGCGGGTGCGGAAGGTGACGTCGATCGGGCCACGCGCCAATGCAGCCATCTCGACGCAGGCCATCACCTGGTTTCGGTCATCCGGGTGGACCGCGGCCAACAACCGCTGGTGATCGATCCGCGCGGTCTCCACGCTGATTCCGAACAGGGCCTGCACGTCCCCGGCGATCTGCGGAAAGCTGTAGTGGCCGCCCGCCGAACGACGCGCCTGGTAGACCACCGCCGGCAGGTTCGCGGTCACCTCCTGCAGGCGCTGCTCCACCCCTCGGCGGCGCACGCTCTCGCGATGGACCCGCCAGTAGCCGAAGGCATGGACCAGCGCCAGGGCGAGCAGGATCAGCGAGGCAGGCACCAGCCAGCGCAGGGGCGACGATGACGGAGCATTGCGCGGCCGGTCCGGCAGCCAGGCCGCGCGGATCTGATCGCGCTCGGTATCGGTCAGCTGCGACAGCGCCTGTTCGAAGCCGGCGATGACATCGGCGCAGGCGGGCGTGGCCGCCAGCACCAGGGCATCATCGAAACCGGCCGGCGCGGCGATCAGCAGTGCATCGCCCTGGTAGCGGCGCAACGCCGCCTCGACGTCGCCGAGGTTGGCCACCACCGCATCGATCAATCCGGTGCCCAGCAGCGGGAGTGCATCATCCAGCGCTGCCGGAGGCAGCAGCTGTGCACCCGCTGCCTGCTCGGCCAGCAGCCCCTGCAGCGGCATCCGGCTGGGGCTGGCCACAATGCGTCCACGTAGATCTTCCAGGCCCAGCACCGGCGGCGCATCCTCCCGGCGCACGATCACCTGTGGCAGCTGCAGGTAGGGCGTGCTGACCACCCATCCGGCAGGCAGTTGCGAGCGTGGCCATCCCAGCAGCGCCTGGGTGCCGGCCGGCAGCTCGTCCCGGTCCACGCTGGTGGCCGGCACGGGCAACAGCTGCAGTGGCCGTTGCCCGCCCAGCAGCTTCAGGTACGCCGCGCCGAGCCCCCGGGCTTCGCCCTGTTCGCTGGACGACAAGGGAGCACGGTCGGACGGCCAGGCGATGCGCAGCGGTGTGCTGCAGCCCGTGGCGGAGGCCGCGGCAGGCAGCAGCAGGCTGGCCATGACAGCAATGGCTGCCGGGAAGCCGGCGACATTCACGGTAGGCATCCTCATCTCGCGGGCGGAAGGAACGGCCGCGCTGCGGTACCGCTGCCTGCCACGCTATCGACGCGCGGGCCGACGGCAATGAAGAAAGTTGTAAAAGCATCCAGATGGGGGAATGCCGACATACACTGCCGCCTTCACCCGTACCTGCGGAGCGTTCGATGCGCATCGGCCTGGCTGCCAACCGTCTTCATCACCACGACGCGCGCGCTGCGCTGTTCCGTTGGCTGCGCAGCAGCGAGGCCGGCCTGCGCGAGCTGGGCGTGTCGCTGCATGCGGTCGGCCGCACCCATGACGCGATCGAACGGCAGGGCTTCCTGACCGGGTACGCGGGCCTGCACCGTTATCCCTACGGACGCGAGGGTGGCCTGATGAAGCTGGTCGCCGAAGTCGTTGGCATGGGTCCGGATCGGACACTGGATGGCGCGATCTACCTGATCGACCCGGTCGATCCATCCTCGGTGTTTCCGGAAGCAACCGCGCTCAAGCGGCAGTGCGTGATCCACGGCAAGCCGTTCATTTCGACCGTGGCCACCGCACGCGACTGGGTGGAGGTGGAGCGCGTCCACGCCGGGCTGGCAGCCGATGCCGGCGCCGACGACCTGCATGCGTTCGAAGGCCAGACGCTGGCGCTGATCGCGCACGATGCGATGAAGCCGGCGATGCTGGCCTTCGCCGATGAGCACTTCGATGTGCTGGCCCGGTTCGGTGAGCGGGTGGCCACCGGGACCACCGGCCAGCGTTTGAACGAGCTGGCCTGGAGCCGGGGCTGGCCGCGTGATACGCCGTGGGTGACGCGCTACCAGAGCGGCCCGATGGGCGGTGATGCGCAGATTGCCGACCGGGTGCTGGAGGGGCGTTGCCAGCGCGCGATCTTCTTCGAGGATCCGCATGTGGCGCGCCAGCATGAGGCGGATATCCAGCTGCTGGAGCGCGCGGTGACGACGGTGACCGATCAGGCGGTGTGCATTACGGCGCCGCGGGTGGCGGCGCGGTGGGCGGCGGCGGCGGCGTTGCGGGCGGGGTGAGGGTTTCGGCCAACGGCTGAGCCCCTCGTGGTGGGTCGTTCAGATCAGAAGCCGTGCTTGGCCGGGTGGGGTGGATTGCGCAGGGGTCGCTGCAAGTCCCCCTCCGGGGCCCGGCCCAGCCGCTGGCGGCTGTGCGTTCAGGCGCTTGCGAAGCAGTGCTTCGCAAGCAAAGCGCCTTCACCCCTGTAAGCTCGGTCGCCGCTTGCTCGTGTGCGCTGTCCTGCGCACACGGCAAGACCGGGCTTGGGCGTCCTGCCCAACCCGCCCGAGGCATGCCTCGGGCCCATGCGGCTCACGCCCCTGCGCAACCCACCCCACCCGGCCACGGACACTTTCCGGTGTGCCCACCACGGAAGAAAGAAAGAAGAGCAGGAGCGAAAGCGGGTCGCGCGCTGCGCGCGCTTCTGTAGAGTCGAGATCCTATGTTCGTGGTCAAGCCTGCTGGAAGCAGGCTTGACCCACCTTCAGCATGGCCGGATCGAAGTCCCGGCCGCTTTTGAAGACACCCCAGGCGATCCTGGCCAGCTTTCTGGCCAGGATGTTGAAGACGGCGGTGCTGGGGTGACCGCGTTTTGACAGCTCGTCGTAGAGCGGTTGCCCCCGACGACACCGCTTGAGCCCCATGGCGGCCATGTAGAGCATCTGGCGCAGCACTGGCGCGCCCTGTTTGGACAGCCGACGCCGTCCCGTTCTGCCGCCAGACTCGTTGGGCCGGGGATCCAGGCCCGTGCAGGCGATCCACGCGTTGGCGTTGGCCAACGGCCAGCGCGTCATGTAGTAGATCAGGTGAGCGGCGACAGCGGGGCCGATACCAGGGATGGTCAACAGGCGCTTGTAGAGCGTGCCATGCTCTCCATCGCGACCCAAGCGCTGCAGTTCGCTTTCCAGCTCGGACAGCGTCCCAGCCAGAGCGCAGAACAGATCTGACAGCTCCCCGGGGGCACTTTTGCTTACCCCGAAGGATTGCTCCAGCCGCGCGCGTGTCTTTACCAGCGTCTGCCGCTTGCGCAGCAAATCGTGCATCTGCTGCTGCTCATCGGTACGCGGTACGTATTCACGCAGGCGATCGTTCTCCTTCTTCACGTATCGGGCGATCGCTTCGGCGTCCATGGCGTCCGTCTTGCCACGCGAGCCCGTCGCCCGGCCGTAGTGCTTGATCAGACGTGGATTGATCACATAGACAACGTGGCCTGCCTGGCCAGCCATCCGAGCCAACAACTCGTAGTACCGCCCCGTCGCCTCCATGCCAATCCGGCATCGCTGGGGCAAGGTGTTGAGCCACTGGGCTATGCCGGCCCGGGTGTTGGCGATCCTGTCGCCGGCCTTGCGGTCGGCCACTGCCGGTACGAACTCCTTGGAGTCCACGTCCACGCCAATATCGAGAGAATCAGACATTTGTACGGCTCCCAGCTATCTTTAAGGGGCTGGGGTGGTACCGCACCGACGTTAGCTTGCCTACATCGACGATCCCCTTTGGGGGCCGTACGATCCTTTATCGACGTTCGTGTGCGGGATGGGGATCGCTCGACTCGTCTGTCGGCTAGTATCCGCAGATGCATGCTTGACGGTCCCTCCACCCTGGCTCCTACATACCGCGTAGGAGCCGGGAGGAACATACAAGCTTGCTCGACTGCTCAGCACGCGGTCTGGAGTGAAGCCCCTTCTGTTGAAGGGGCGCGCCGAAGGCGGGGGTAGAGGAAGAATGCGTGGGCAACTGCTGTAGCGCTGGCGCTACAGCAGTTGCCGAAGCATAGCTTTCAAGCGGCGCCCTTCCAGCTGGAAGTAGTCGCGCTGTTCGCGCCAGGCGGGGAAGCGTTGTTCCACTTCGTGCCAGAACGCGGGTGAGTGATTCGGCTGGATCAGGTGGCAGAGTTCGTGCACCAGCACGTACTCGAACGCCTCGGATCGGCCCAGCACCAGGGCCAGGTCCAGTGCCATGCTGCCGTCCGGGGCAAGTGAGCCCCATTGCGAGGACATCACCTTCAGGCGCAGGCGGCTGGGTGCGCGCGGCAGGGTGGGCAGGTACTTCGGCAGCCAGCGGCCGACGTCGGCGCGGGTCTGGGCTTCGTAGAACTCGCGCAGCAGGCGGCGCAGGGTGGCATCACCGCCGCGGGTCGGCCACTGCACGCAGGCGCCGTGCGCGTCGATCTCCAGCCGCGCGTAGCGGCCTTCCTGCCAGCGCAGCGGCAGCAGTTCGCCACGCAGGGGCAGCACACCGTCTTCGCCGGGCTGCAGCGGTGCCGGCAGGCCCTGGCCCTGGTACTGGCGCAGCTGCAATGCCAGCCAGTCGCGGTGCTGTTCCAGAAAGCGTTCGCCCATCACCAGGCTTGCGCGCGGCGGCAGGGTCAAGCGTGCGCCGCGCTCGTCCACGCTCAGCTTGATGCGGCGCGCACGTGGATCGCGCACGCGCAGCACCTCGATCTCGGCATCCTCCAGGCGCAGGCGAACGGTGTCGCGCTGTACGGTGGCGGGCGGGGTCGGGCTGATCAGGCGGCGCAGCAGACGGCTCATGCGCCCAGCATAGCGCCGCTTCGGGCCGCCGGATGACCGGCGGCCGTCGGGCTGCCTGTTCAGTCAGCCTTGCTGAGCTTGAAGGCTTCTTCCAGCAACAGGAACAGGCGGCGGATCTCGGCGCTCTGCAGGGCGAAGCGGGCATCGAACTCGGCGCGGCGGCCGTCTTCGTCGGCATGCTCCAGCTGGTCCAGGGCGCCGTCGAGGAACTTCAGCTTGCGCACGATCAGGTCGTCGCCGATCACGAAGGACAGGTTGTCTTCGAAGATCAGCGCCAGCTTGGTCACCTGCTTGCCGGCGTCCAGGTGCTTGTCGATCTCGTCGCAGCGCAGTTCCTGGTGCTGGCACTTGACCACCGCGCCACCTTCCACCGGGTCCTTCATCTCGCACTCTTCGCCCAGGCTCAGCCCGGTCGGCAGCGGCTCGCCGGCGATCCAGCCGGTCAGGATCGAGCGCGGCGCGACTTCGGCATTCAGCGGCATCGCCGGGAAGCTGCCGAGCAGGCCGCGGATGTCGGACATGAAGTACTCGCCGGTCTTGCGGCTGGAGGTATCCACCGCCACGTAGCCGTGCTGCAGGTCGATGAAGGCGTCGTTGCGCGAGGACTTCACGAAGGCGCGCGGCAGCAGTTCATGCAGCAGGTCGTCCTTCATGCGCTTGCGCTCGCGGCCACCCGGGCGGCGGCCTTCCTTCTCCTCGATCTCCTCCAGCTTGCGCTCGAGCAGGTCGTTGACCACCGCCGCCGGCAGGATCTTGTCCTCGCCGCCCACGGTCAGCCACAGGTGTTCGGCGATGCGGTGGGAGAGCAGTTCCTTCTCCTCGCGGCCGAACGGCGAGATGAAGCCGCGCGAATTCATTTCCAGTGCGCCGACCGGCTTCAGCAGCGCGTGCGGCAGCAGGGTGTCGACTTCGGAAAAATCGGTGGTGGTCGGGAAACGGAAGAACGTCAGGTTGCGAAAGAACATGGAATTCCGGATGGCAAAGAGGAAGGGCGACCGACCTTAAACGGTGGGCGTCTCGGGATCTGCGTCGGCGTCGGCCGGGGAGCCGGCCAGCCAGGCATGGGCGTCGGGCAGCGGCGCGTCGTCGCGACGGCCCAGCGCCATGAAGTCGAACAGGGTGGTGTCGGCCAGCTGCGAGGGCCGGACTTCGCCCATGGCACGCGCGATCTGCTCGATGCGGCCCGGGTGGTCCTTTTCCCACTGCTTCAGCATCAGGCCGACCTGGCGGCGCTGCAGGTTCTCCTGGCTGCCGCACAGGTTGCAGGGAATGATCGGGAACTGGCGTGCCTGTGCGTACTCGACGATGTCGCTTTCGCGCACATAGGCCAGCGGCCGGATCACCACGTGTTTGCCGTCATCGCTGCGCAGCTTCGGCGGCATGCCCGACAGCTTGGCGTGGTGGAACAGATTCATGAAGAACGTGGCCACCATGTCGTCGCGGTGGTGGCCCAGCGCGATCTTGGTGAAGCCATGGAGTTCGGCGTAGTTGTACAGCGCGCCACGACGCAGCCGCGAGCACAGCGAACACATGGTCTTGCCTTCCGGGATGACCCGGCTGACCACCGAATAGGTGTCCTGCTCGATGATGTGGTACGGCACGCCCAGCCCGGCCAGGTACTCCGGCAGCACGTGCTCGGGGAAGTCCGGCTGCTTCTGGTCCAGGTTCACCGCCACCAGCTCGAACGGCACCGGCGCCTTCTTCTGCAGCTGCAGCAGCACGTCCAGCAGGGTGTAGCTGTCCTTGCCGCCGGACAGGCAGACCATGACCTTGTCGCCGGCCTCGATCATGCCGAAGTCGGCAATCGCCTCGCCGACCTGGCGGCGCAGGCGCTTGGCCAGCTTGTGCTGCTCGCGCTCGGCCACGCGCGGATCACGGGCGATGCGCGGCTGGGGATCGGGAAGGGAAATCACGGCACTCATGGGTTCCATTCTAACGGCTCGGAGCGGCCACGGCCGGGGGTCGGAATTCCCCTCTCCCGGCAGTCATCATCGCTGTGTATGCTCGGAGGCTGTGGACACCTACAGCCCCGCCGAGATCGTCGAGCACCTCGCCGCCCTGCGCGCCGAGCACCGCCTGCTGGATGAACAGATCACCCGCATGGCCGCCAATGGCGAGGACGAGCTGGAAGCCAAGCGCCTGAAGCGGCGCAAGCTTCAGCTGAAGGACTGCATCGCCAAGCTGGAAAGCCTGCAGATTCCCGACGAACCGGCCTGAGCGGTGGCCCATCCACGCATGGCGTGGATCTACTGCTTCGCCACGGTAGATGCCAACCTTGGTTGGCATGCCGTTCGCCGGGCATCGCCCGGCGCTGCCTTCAATCCTGCGGCGCAGGCTCGTCCGGGCGGGCCGCTTCCGGGCTGACCCTTTCGATGGTGTGGCGCAGCTCGCGGCCGAGGATGAACTTGGCATCCTTGGCCCAGGCGTCCAGGCGTTCGTCGAACAGCAGCTTGCTGTTCTCGTCCGGCCACACCAGGCGCAGCTCGCGCAGCTTCTGGATGAAGCCGCGGAACAGGGACTTGTCGAAGAACTCCGGTGCCGCCGGTGCATAGAGCAGGCTCAGCCGCTGCGCGGCCTGCTGGCACAGGCTTTCCAGCTCGGCCGCGCCGAGCACGCCCGGGCCGTTCTTCACCAGCACCGAGATGGCGATGTAATAGCGCTCGAACGCCTGCTGCAGCGAATGGCCGATCGCACGCAGGCGGAACACCTCGTCGGTCTGCCCGGTGTTGCGCGCCAGGATGCCGCCATCGTCATCGTTGACGTTCTGCAGCAGGCCTTCGCGCACGAACACGTCGATGGTCCGGTCGATGCGCTGGGCGAACTCGTCCTCGCTCCACGGCAGGAACAGCTCGGCCTGCAGGAACGGATATACCGTACGGCCCAGCTGGACCAGGCCGGTGCGGCTCATGCGGCGGTTGTTCTGGAAGCAGCAGGCCACCCACGACGAGGCGGTGAACAGGTGCACCACGTTGTTGCGGAAGTAGCTCAGCAGCACCGCGGTATCGCCGCTGACGCTGAGCACGTCGCCCAGCGGGTGCTTGATGCGGGTGAGGACGTTGATTTCCTCGGCATGGGCGATGATCCGCTCCGGCGAGTGCGGGGTCACCGTCACCCGGTCCGAGTACGGCATCTCGACCAGCAGGGTCTTGCACAGCTCGATCTGCGCGATCAGGTCGGCCTCGCCCATCGCATGCTTCGGCGTGGACAGCAGGGCCAGCGCCAGCAGGTTGATCGGGTTGACGTCGGCGGCACCGTTGATGCGCACCTGGATGCGTTCGGCCAGCGTATCCACCGTGGTCGACAGCCACGCCGGCTTCTCGTCCTCGGAGACCGCCTCGCCCTTCCACTCCGGCGCCTTCTCGGCGAGCACGTCGTTCAGTGCGATCGGTTCGCCGAAGTTCACCACCACCTGGCCGTAGTTCTGCTTGAGCACCTTGGGGATGCCCCACAGCAGCGACCAGATCGATTCCTTTTCCTTCGGCCGGCCGGACAGTTCGTCCAGGTAGCTGCCGCCTTCCATCAGCTTCTCATAGCCGATGTAGATGGGCTGGAACAGCACCGGCTTGCGCGGCTGGCGCAGGAACGCACGCAGCGTCATCGAGATCATGCCGCCCTTGGGCTGCAGCAGCCGGCCGGTACGCGAGCGGCCGCCTTCGACGAAGTACTCCAGCGAGTAGCCACCGGCCACCAGCTGCGCGACGTATTCGCTGAGCACCGCCGAGTACAGCGCGTTGCCACGGATCGAGCGGCGGATGAAGAACGCACCGCCCTTGCGCAGCAGGGTGCCGACCACCGGCAGGTTCAGGTTGATGCCGGCCACGATGTGCGGCGGCACGATGCCACGGTCGTACAGCAGGTACGACAGCAGCAGGTAGTCCATGTGGCTGCGGTGGCTGGGCACGTAGACCACTTCATGGCCCGGCGCGGCGGCCTTGAACTTGTCCAGGTGGTGCACCAGCACGCCCGCATAGATGCGGTTCCACACGTGGCTGAGCATGAAGCTGGCCGAGCGCACCACCGGGCTGGAATAGTCCGCGGCGATTTCCCAGGCGTAGGCGTGCGCCTTCTTCCAGGCATCGGCCGGCTTCGAATTGTCGCGCTTGGCCTGTGCGGCGATCGCTTCGCGCACCGGTTCGGCGGCCAGCACCTGGTCGACCAGCAGGCGCCGCGTCGACAGGTCGGGGCCGATCACCGATTCACGGATGCGGCGGAAATGGGTACGCAGCACGCGCTGCAGCTTGCGCACCGTGCGCTCCGGCTCAAGGCCTTCGTCCACGGTGCTGCGCAGCGAGATCGGCGGGGCAAAGCGGACGATGGTGCTGCGGCCGTTGAGCAGCACCGCCAGCAGGCGGCGGAAGCGGCCGACCAGCGCCCAGTTTTCCGAGAACAGCACGGCGAACCAGCCGCTCTGCTTGTCCGGCGCGCGGCCGACGAAGATCGACACCGGCACCAGGTGCACGTCCAGGTCATCGCGCACGCGATGTGCCTGCAGGACCTTGGCCAGCGAGTCCGAATGGGTCTTGGCGCCGCGCTGCTCGGGAATCAGCGAGTTGCTGGAGCTGCGCCGCGACAACGCCAGGTAGGCGCGCTTGCGGCCGGTCGGGTCACCGGCCAGCGGCACCAACGGCGATGGCAGGCCGGCCTGGCGGCAGGCCTTGTCCAGGATCAGCGCATTGGACAGGCCGTAGTCTTCCAGCACGTACATGACCGGGCGGCCATCGTTGTACTGGCCCGGGTCTTCCGGTTCGATCTTCAGCGACAGCCACGGCTCGACCAGGCGGCCGAGCAGGCGAGCCCACAGCGGGCGGCGGCCGGCCGGACGCGCATGCGCGGGCGGCGGTACCGGGTTCGGGCCGGTACCGGTCGAGGGGGACGCCGGCACCGTATCGGCGGGCGTCGACTGGGATTCTTCGCCGGGGAACGGCAGCGGGTTCTGTTTCGACATCGGCGCCATTATGGCTTAGGCGGCGGCGTTGCCGCTTCCCCACCCTCGGCGGGGGCTTCAGCCGGTGACGGCGACGCAGCGGCGCGGGCCGCGTCGGCCTTGCGCAGCAGCGCGTCGGTGTCGGCCAGGGTTCGGGTCAGGTACCAATGGCCCTCGCGGCGGCTCAGCGGCAGCTGCAGGGTCATCTCACGCCCCGCCAGGTCGTAGTGCAGGCGTACCAGCGCGTTGTCGCCCTCCACCGAGAGCAGTTCACCGCGCACGCTGCGCAGTGCGTCATCCACGCCCAACCCGTAGCTGCCCAACACCGCCTTGAGGGTATGGATGAACGGCGCCAGCTGCTGCAGGCTGCCTTCCATGCCCGCGGCCTGCAGGCCGGCCTCATCGTCGAAGCCAACCTTGCCGGCGGCACCAACCAGCGCGGCGATCGTGCTGCGTGCACGCGCACGGTCACTGATCGGCGCGCCCTGCGCCCAGCTGGCAAGGGTTTCCACCAGGGCGATGTAATGGGCCTGCTGGCCGGGCGTATAGCCCTTCTGGTGGCGCAGGTACTGCACGCCGAAGTTGCCCATCGACTGCGCGGCCTGGCGCACGGCACCGGCCTGGCCGGCCAGCTGGCGGTCGAAGCTGCGTTGCAGTTCGGCACCGGCATTGGGCGTGCGCAGTGCGGCCAGCATCGGCAGCAGCTGGTCGCCCAGCGGCAGCTCGGTCAGCGGCCACTGGCTGTGGCCCTCGGCCCAGGCCTGCTGCAGGCGCTGGTACTGGCTGGGCGGAACCGACAGCTTTGCATAGCCGACCAGATCGTCCTCGGCCAGGCGCAGGGCCATCGCCTGCACCGCCGCAACCGGTTCGGCTGCCGGCCTGGCCGGATCGTTGGCCGGTTCACGGCACGCGGCCACGGCCAGCAGCATGACTGCCAGCCCCCATCCACGCGCAGACCTTCCTCGCACTGCCACGCTCATGCACTCGGACTCCCCGGACCGGTCCGCATCTTGCGGCCTGCGAGGTGACAGCGGCAAGCCGGGACGTCACGGTTTCCGCAGTTGCTTGTGCAAGTCACTGATCGGAATAAAAAAAGAGCCGGGATCACGAGGATCACAGGCTCTTCAAGCCGGCGCAGGGCCGGTGGACAGTGTTGTGGCACATGTCCGGTCCGAGGACCGGATGGCGGCGATCCTACGCTGCCGCTCAAGTTAAGGCAATACTTCACGTAGTGTCATATAAATCATTGATTTTATTGGGTAGCCTGATGCCTTGCGCCGGGGCCATGAAATCTACGGCAGGTTTTGCGGCGATTCGGGCACAACCGGTCCTTCGGCGGATGCAAAAACGCCATCCCGCGCGGGTCGGGATGGCGTTCGGGCCTGCAGACTGCGCAGCGGAATCTCAGCGCGTAGCCAACGCCGACGCGATTTCCTGCTGGATGGCCCGGGCCGCAGCCTGCGGATCGGCGGCCAGGCGGATCGGGCGACCGACCACGATGGCATCGGCGCCATCGGCAAAGGCCTGGGCCACGCCAACGGTACGCTTCTGGTCATCGCCGACCGGGCCACCGGGGCGGATGCCCGGGCAGACGATCGAGAACCCGGCGCCGGTAGCGGCGCGGATCGGGCCGGCTTCCTGGCCCGAGGCGATCACGCCATCGATGCCGGCCGCCTGCGCGGCCAGCGCGCGCTCGACCACCACGTCCACCGGCTCACGGTCGATGCCCATCTGCGCCAGGTCCGGGCGGCCCATCGAGGTCAGCACGGTCACCGCCAGCAGACGCATGTCGCTGCTGTTGGCGGCGGCGCAGGCTTCCATCATCGCCGGGTGCCAGCCGTGGATGGTGGCGTAGCTGACCGGCCACTGCGACAGGCGCTTGATCACCGCCGCGGCGGTGGCCGGGATGTCGAAGAACTTCAGGTCGACGAACACGCGCTTGTCGCGGCGGGCCAGCTCGTCCAACACCTGGAAGTACTCGCCGGAGGCGAGCAGTTCCATGCCGATCTTGTAGAACGCCACGCTGTCGCCGAGGCGGTCGACCCACTCCAGCGCCTGCACGCGGTCAGGCACGTCCAGCGCGAAGATCAGGCGCTCGTCATCGCGCAGCGGCAGCGGCGCGCGGCTCACGGTGCGTAGTCCAGCGCAGCGCGCTTGGCGTCGTGACGGGCCTGGCGCGACTGGCTGTAGTCGTTGTTGAACTGCGCCGGCTCGAAGCCGCCGTAGGTCGGGTTCGGCAGCATCCACCAGCGCTCGCCGAACCAGTCGTGGTACTGCTGCAGCAGCGCGTCACGACCGTCGTTGGTGTTGGCGGTCACCTCGACGAAATCGCCCAGCTGGTCGCCGAACTGCATCAGCACGCGGTATTTCTGCCCGGCCAGGCGGCGGCGGCAGTTCTTCTCGCTGCCGGCCTGCTCGCAGCCTTCGACCACGGTGCCCAGGCCCAGGAACACGCTGTCATCGGCCACCGGCAGGCCCTGCTCGCGCAGGTTGGCCAGGGTTGCGTCCTTCAGGTGCACGGCGCGGTTGGAGATGTACAGCAGGGTCACGCCCTTGGCGTTGGCGGCCTTGGCGAAATCAACCACGCCCGGAATGGCTTTGGCCTTCTTTTCGGCCACCCACTGGTCCCAGGTCAGCTCGTCGTATTCCTTGCCGTCGCGCACCAGGCGCGCCTGGTAGGGCGAGTTGTCCAGCACGGTCTCATCCACGTCCAGCACCACGGCCGGCTTCAGGCCCTTGGCCTCGTTGCCGCGTTCTTCCGGCACCAGCGCATCCCAGTGGGCTTCCTTCAGCGCGGCATCCAGGTGGTCGGCGGCGGCACGGTAGGTCTGTTCGGTGATCGCCTTGTACTCCTGCGCGCGCTGCATCCACAGCACCGCATTGAGGTTGTCGTTGGCAGTGGCATCGAGCGCGCCGTCGGCCTTGGCAGCGGCGGCCGGGGCCTCCGGCGCAGCGGCTTCAGCGGCAGGCGCATCCACGCGCTTGCAGGCGGACAGGCCCAGCGCCGCGGTGGCGAGCAGGGTCAGGGACAGGGAAACGGGACGACGCATGGATTCACCGGCAATCAGATATACCGGCGCATTTTACCGGCAAAGGCGGTCCCGGGACGGCTATGCTTGGCGGTTGACCCGTTGCCCTTCCGGAGGCCGCCATGACCGATTCCACCCAGACCCCCGACGTCCCCCTGCTCGACGCCGTGCAGGCCCGCCTGCTGGGCTGCCTGGTGGAGAAGGAGGCAACCACCCCGGACACCTATCCGCTGACGGTCAACGCCGCCCAATCGGCCGCCAACCAGAAGACCGCCCGCGAGCCGGTGATGAACGTCGATGCCGGCAGCGTGCAGCACGCGCTGCGCCAGCTGGAAACACTGGGCCTGGCCCGCCAGCACTTCTCCTCGCGCGCAGACCGTTACGAGCACCGCCTGCAGGCCGCGCTGGACCTGACCCGGCAGCAGACCGTGCTGCTGGCGATGCTGCTGCTGCGTGGGCCGCAGACCCTGGGCGAACTGGTCACGCGCAGCGAGCGACTGCACCGCTTCGCCGACGCCGACGAAGCCCGCCACGCCATCGAGCGCCTGCAGCAGCGCGCGCTGCTGGTGGTGCTGCCGCGCGCCAGCGGCCAGCGCGAAGACCGCTACATGCACCTGCTGTGCGGTGAAGTGGACGGCGCGGCGCTTGCGGCCAAATACGCCAGCAGCGGCGGTGGCAGCGACGCGGCCGATCCGGGCCTGGCCGAGCGCGTGGCCCAGCTGGAAGCGGCCGTGGCCGAGCTGCAGGCGCAGCTGGCCGAACTGCGCGGCTGATGGTGGGTGCCGGCCGTTGGTCGGCACTGCATTTGAATCGTGCCGACCAACGGTCGGCACCCACCACGATCAAACCTCAGCCGCACCCAAGGTGGCGTACAGCCGACTGGGCGTATCGATGCCCGGCAACTGGATGACCCCGCGCTCCTGCATGCCCAGGCCCAGCAGGATCTTCCCGGACACCACGTTGTCCAGATCGGTGATGCCGTACAGATCCTGCAGGCCCAGCTCAGCGCGCGCATGCGCGAACACCGCCCGCGCCGCCTCACTGGCATAACCCTGCCCGGCGAATTCAGACAGCACCGCGTAGCCGATGTCCGGCCCCGGCAGGCCATCGCGGCGCACCAGCCCGGCATTGCCCAGCCACGCCCCATCGGACAACCGCTCGATGGCATACATGCCGAACCCATTCAACGCATAGCTGTGCAGCACCCGCAGCGCGATGTACTCACGCGCCTGTTCTTCACTGCGCACATTGCGGTCACCAATGAAGCGCACGAAGCCCGGATCATTCAACAGCGCCAGCATCGGCGCCGCATCGCGATCAGGTTCAATCGCACGCAAGCGCAGGCGTTCGCTTTCAATTGGATGCACGCGCAGACCTCCAGCCGAAACCCCGATTCTGCCTCAACCCCCGGCTGTTGCTTTTGATTTTCTTTTTTCTTTTCCGTGGCTGGCGCGCACGGAACCTGTCAGAGGCCGGGCGGGTGGGCTGGGCGGGACCGTCCGCGGCATGGGCCCGAGGCATGCCTCGGGCGGGTTGGGCAGGACGCCCAACCCCGGTCTTGCCGTGTGCGCAGGACAGCGCACACGAGCAAGCCGCGGCCGAGCCCCCATGGATGGGTTTACGGCGTGTCGCGACCGGCCCACCCGCCCGGCCCACCACGAATGCGCTGCGAACGGCGGCAGCCACGAGGGGCTGCGCCGTTCGCCGATCAATCGAACAACGCCTCGATCGCCGCCAACCCCGCACTCGCCCGTTCCTTCTTGCGCACCGCATCGGCCACCGGATCAGCACCATCGCGCTGGATCTCCTCCGCCGGAATCTCCTCGAAGAACCGGCTCGGCTTCAACCGCACGTGCTCACCGAACTTGCGGGTCAGCTTGCTGTAACTCATCCACAACTGGATCTTGGCGCGGGTGATGCCCACGTACAGCAGGCGCCGCTCTTCCTGCAGGTTGCCCTCGTCCAGGCTGACCTGGTGCGGCAGCACGCCATCCTCGCAGCCGACGATGAACACGTACGGGAATTCCAGGCCCTTGGAGGCGTGCATGGTCATCATGCGCACCTGGTTGCCGCCCTCGTCCTTGTCGCTGCGCGACAGCAGCGCCAGCTGGCCGGCCAGGTCGGCGGCAGTGGCACCGCGCGGGCCCCCCTCGAACCACTGCGCCAGTTCCTCGATGTTGTTGGCACGGCGCTGGTAACTCGCCTCTTCCTTGGCCTGCTGGCGCAGTTCGCTGAGCAGGCCGGATTCCTTGGCGACCTTGCGGATCATGTCGCCGGAAGTGACCTGTTGGGTCTGTGCACGCAGGTCACGCAGGATGTCGGTGAAGCGCGCCAGGCTGTTGGCCGCGCGCGGCGGCAACTGCTGCAGGGCGCCGATCGCCTCGGCGGCCTGTGCCATCGGCATGTCCTTTTCCTGCGCCAGCTCGGCCAGCTTGGCCAGCGTGCCGGCACCGACGTCGCGCTTGGGCGACTGCACCGCACGCATGAACGCGGTGTCGTCGTCGGGGTTCACCAGCAGCCGCAACCAGGCCAGCGTGTCCTTCACTTCCTGGCGTTCCAGGAACATGGTGCCGCCGGTCAGGTGATACGGGATGCGCAGCAGCTGCATCGCCTTTTCCAGCGGGCGCGACTGGAAGTTGCCGCGGAACAGGATGCAGAAATCACTCCACGGCACATTGCGCGACTGCGCCACGAAGGCGATCTCGGCGGCAACCTTTTCCGCCTCATGTTCGCTGTTGCGGCATTCCCACACGCGGATGCGTTCGCCGTCGGCCTGGTCACTCCACAGCTTCTTCAGGTGCTCGTGCGGGTTGTTGGCGATCAGCGCATTGGCCGCGCGCAGCACGCGGTTGGAGCAGCGGTAGTTCTGCTCCAGCTTGATGATCTCCAGCTTGGGATAGTCGCGCCCCATCTGCTGCAGGTTTTCCGGATTGGCGCCGCGCCAGGCATAGATCGACTGGTCATCGTCACCCACGCAGGTGAAGTTGCCCTTGTCACCGGCCAGCTGCTTGAGCAGCCGGTACTGCGCGTCGTTGGTGTCCTGGCATTCGTCCACCAGCAGGTAGCCGATGCGCTCGCGCCAGGCCAGCGCGATCTCCGGATTTTCTTCCAGGATCTGCACCGGCAGACGGATCAGGTCATCGAAGTCGACCGCATTGAACGCGGTCAGGCGCAGCTGGTAGCGCTCGTAGACGCTGGCCGCTTCCTTCTCGCGATTGCTGCGCGCGGCGGCCATCGCCTGTTCGGGCGACAGGCCGGCGTTCTTCGCGCGCGACACCAGGTTCTTCATGTCCTCGATGTCATCAGGCTTGGCCCCGTACATCAGGTCCTTGATCTGCGCAGCGGCATCGTCGGCATCGAAGATCGAGAAGCCGCGCTTCAGGCCAACGGCCGCGTGCTCGATCTGCAGGAACTTCAGGCCCAGCGCATGGAAGGTGCAGATGGTCACCTCGTCGGCGTCCTGCTCGCGCAGGCGCTTGGCCACGCGCTCGCGCATTTCCTTGGCCGACTTGTTGGTGAAGGTGATCGCCGCGATGCGGCGCGCCGGATAGCGGCCGCAGCCGATCAGGTGGGCGATCTTTTCCACGATCACACGCGTCTTGCCGCTGCCCGCGCCGGCGAGCACCAGCAATGGACCTTCGATGTGCAGGACGGCGGCGGCTTGGGGGGGATTGAGACCGTGCATGGGATGGGGATTGTAGCGGGGCCGGGTGACGACCACAGCGGGCCGCCGGTGGGGTTGCTGAACGGCTTCGGCGAAGCGGGGCTGCGGCGTACAATCCGTCGATGGCCAAGCTCTACTTCTACTATTCGGCGATGAACGCCGGCAAGACCACCACCCTGCTGCAGAGCGCCCACAACTACCGCGAGCGCGGCATGCGGGTGGCGATCCTGACCCCGCGCCTGGACGATCGTGCCGGCGCCGGCGTGGTCGCCTCGCGGATCGGCCTGCGTGCGGACGGCATGGCCTTCGACCGCGATACCGACCTGCAGCGCTGGGTCGAGCAGGATCTGGCAGCCAACGGCCCGATGGGCTGCGTGCTGGTGGACGAGGCGCAGTTCCTGACCCGCGCCCAGGTCTGGCAGCTCAGCGAAGTGGTCGACCAGCTGCGCATTCCGGTGCTGTGCTACGGCCTGCGCACCGACTTCCGCGGCGAGTTGTTCGAAGGCAGCCAGTACCTGCTGGCCTGGGCCGATGAGATGCAGGAGATCAAGACCATCTGCCACAGCGGCAAGAAGGCGACGATGACGGTGCGTGTGGACGAGCATGGCCACGCGGTGCAGGACGGCCCGCAGGTGGAGATCGGCGGCAACGACCGCTACGTGTCGGTCAGTCGCGCCGAGTTCAAGAAGATCACCCGCGGCGAAGGGCGGATCGATCCGGCGCAGGCGCCGCTGCCGCTGTAGCAGGCGCGCCGGTGCGCCATGACCTCCAGCGGTTTACAAGCACGCGCTGTCGCGCCTAGGCTGCGGCTCCCCTGCTGCCGAACTGGACGTCCGACATGCGCTCTGCCCTCCTGCTGCTGCCGCTGCTGTTGCTGCCCCTGCTGGCCACCGCGGCCGAGCGCCCGTCAGGTGAAGACGATGCGGCGGTGATCGGCGCCGGTTTCATGGACAGCCACCCGGACATGATGTACCGGCAATGGGGCGTCAACGCGCTGCGTCGCAACGATGTCAACGGCGCGATGGACAACTTCCGGCTGGCCGCGCGGTATGCGGACAAGCCTGCCCAGGGCTACCTCGGCGAGATGTACTGGTACGGGGTAGAGCAGCCGCGCAATCCGGTCATGGCCTATGCCTGGATGGAGGTGGCGGCCGAACGTGGCTATCCGTTGTTCGTCGAGCTGCGCAACGAGTACTGGGCCACGCTGCCGCTGGAGCAGCATGATGCGGCGCGCGCGCAGGCAAGCGCGCTGCGCGCCGAGTATGGTGACGAAGTCGCGCGCCCACGCATGGCCGAAGTGCTCAGAAAGGGGCGCCGCGAGATGACCGGCAGCCGCGTCGGCTCGATGTCCAACAACGTCGACATCGTGTACATGGACGGCGGAATCTCCCGCACCATCAAGGCCGATCGCCTCTACGACCCGAAGTACTGGGACCCGAAGCAGTACGAACGCTGGCAGGACGAAACCTGGATGAAGATCCGCCGGGGCACGGTGGAAGTGGGTGTGCCGACCCAGTCGCACGCCACCGACAGCAAGCCTTGAAACAACGGTGCCGGCATGTAGCCGGCACCGGGCCGCATCCATTCAGTACAGCGTGCGCTCCGGCGCACCTGCCGGCGGCGGGGTGTACTGGTACAGCCAGGTCTCGGTGAGGGTCTTGCCGCCACTGCGCAGGAACAGGCGGATGTCGATCTGCTCGGTGCTGCCTTCCGGCGGCACCAGGTCGAACATCGCGCGGTAGCCGTTGATCTCGCGCAGCGGGCGCGCCGACACGATCTCGACCCGGCCACGGCTGGCTTCCACCACGGCCTCGACCTCACCCTTGTCGATCAGCCTGGCCAGTTCGCCGCCTTCGAAGTCCACCGCGAAGCGCCAGCTGAAATACTCGCGCTTCTTGCCGACCACGCCGCCCAGGCCGGTGCGGCTGGCCACGCAGTGCGCCAGCGGCGGCCGTGCCGGCGGCTCGGCGCCCCAGTACAGGCGGTAGCCGACCAGCAGCTCCTGGCCCGGCTGCGGCTTTTCCTTCGGGTTCCAGAACGCCACGATGTTGTCGAAGGTCTCGTCCACGGTGGGAATCTCCACCAGCTGCACCGAGCCCTCGCCCCATTCGCCCTTCGGCTCCACCCACAGGCAGGGGCGCTTCTCGTAGAACACGCCGTCGTCCTGGTAGTGGTCGAAGTTGCGGTCGCGCTGCAGCAGGCCGAAACCACGCGGGTTGCGGTCGACGAACATGTTGAAGCGCAGGTTGCGCGGATTCAGCAGCGGTCGCCAGATCCATTCGCCGGCACCGGTCCACAGCGACAGGCCGTCGGTGTCGTGGATCTCCGGGCGCCAGTCCCATGCCATGCGGCGGTCGTTCTCGCCCACCTGGTACATGCTGGTGCACGGGGCGATGCCCAGCCGCTCGATCGCCTTGCGCGGGTACAGCGCGCTGTCGATGTCCATCAGCAGCACATCACCATTGGTGATGGCGAAGCGGTAGGCACCGGCCACGCTGGGCGAATCCAGCAGGCCGTAGACCACGATCGTCTCCGAATCGGCCGACGGCTGCTCCAGGTAGTAGGCGATGAAGTCCGGGAATTCCTCCGGCTTGCCCATGCCGGTGTCGATCGCCAGGCCGCGCGCGGACTGGCCGTACTGGCCTTCCTTGCCGACCGCGCGGAAGTAGCTGGCGCCGAGGAAGGCGGCGAAGTCGCGGTCGGTGTCCTTGCGGGTGTTCAGGCGGAAGCCAGCGAAGCCCAGATCTGCCGGCAGCTCGCCGTCCTTGATGCCGCTCTTGCCGTAGTTGAACGCCGCGCCGTCATAGGCCAGCTCCTGCGCCTTGCCGTCGACCACGTCGAACATGCGCACCGGCGAGTGGAAGTACAGGCCCAGGTGGAAGAACTTGGCCTGGAACTTGCCCGGCTGGTCAGCCCACAGCGCATGGTCCTGGCGGTAGCCGATCGACTGGTACTGGTCCCAGTCCAGGCCTTCCAGGCGGCCCGGCAGCACCCGCTTGTGGCTCTTGTAGGGTGCCTGTGCCAGCGCGCGCGCCTGGCCCTTCAGGGTGGCGAAGTCGAACGGCTGCGGCTGGCCGAGGCGGCGCAGGCCCATCTGGCCGCTCTTGCTGGCCGCGCACGCGGGCAGGGACGGCAGGCCGAATGCAGCCAGGGCGAGGGAGGCATTGCGGATGAAGTCGCGTCGTTGCATGCAGGCGCGTCAGGCACAGAGGGAAGGTCGGCCATCATAGGCAGACAAACGTTAACGGGCAGCGGAGACGTGCCCTGCCCGTTCAGCTGCCGCTGGCCGCCCGCCTCAGCGCTGGCAGTGGCTGCACCAGACGCTGGCGCGCTGGCCGATGGTGGCGTGCTTCAGCGCGCGGCCACAGTTCGGGCAGGGCAGCCCGTCGCGGCCGTACACCAGCAGTTCCTGTTCGAAGTAGCCCGGTGCGCCGTCAGGGCTGATGAAATCGCGCAGGGTGGTGCCGCCACGGGTGATGGCGTAACCGAGGATTTCCTTCACCGCGTCGGCCAGCCGCTGATAGCGCCCGCGCGAGATCTTGCCGGCCTCGCGCAGTGGACTGATGCCGGCCTTGAACAGGCTCTCGGCGGCGTAGATGTTGCCCACGCCCACCACCACCGCCTGGTCCATCAGGAAGGTCTTCACCGGCGCGCTGCGGCCACGGCTGCGGGCGAACAGGTAGTCGCCGTCGAACGCGTCGTCCAGCGGCTCCGGGCCCAGCCCCTGCAGCAGCGGATGGACCTCACCGGCGGGCTGCCAGAGCAGGCTGCCGAAGCGGCGCGGGTCGTTGAAGCGCAGCAGGCGGCCGTTGTCCAGGCTGATGTCGACGTGGTCGTGGGCGCGTACCGGCGTATCACCGGGCAGCACACGCAGGCTGCCGGACATGCCCAGGTGCAGCACCGCGCTGCCGATGGCGGTATCCAGCAGCAGGTACTTGGCGCGCCGGCGGATCTCCTCGATGCGCTGCCCCGGCAGCAGCTCGGCCACTTCCGGCGGAATCGGCCAGCGCAGGTCGGCGCGACGCAGGATCACGCCATGCACGCGGCGACCCTGCAGGTGCGGCGCCAGGCCGCGGCGGGTGGTTTCGACTTCGGGCAGTTCAGGCATGAACCGATTCTACGCCCGCTCAGCGTGGCGGTGCCGCCAGTTCACGGGCATCCAGGACGCCATCACCGTTGGCATCCTGCTTGTGGAAACGCTGCACGATCACCTGCCGCTGCTGCTCGCGGCTGATCGCCCTGCCCTTGCCGCCGGGCAGCTCGTCTGCGCTCAGCACGCCATCGCCATTGCGGTCCATGCGATCGAAGGCATACAGCATCCACTGCACGTACTCGGCCTCGCTGACCCTGCCGTCGCCATCGCTGTCCATCCGCTGCAGGTAGCTGGTGGTGTCGGTGACCTGGGCCAGCGCCACGCCCGGCAACAGCACCGCCAGCAGAAGCCCGTACCCTGCCCTCACGCGCCCACCAGGCTGTAGCCCTTCAACCGTGCGGCATAGGCCTGCAGCGCGGCGATCCCGCTTTCCTCGGCCTCACGGCACCAGGCCTGCAACTGATGCAGGCGCTCGGCGGCATCGTGGCCGCGGGCCTCGAGCAGCGCCGCCAGCCGCGCGCGGTACTCGACCAGGGTGCGGATGCGCGGGCGCTGTGCCACCCATTCGCTGAGCTGGGCACGACTGTCCGGCTTCAGCCAGCGGCCATCGTTGACCAGGCCACGGCGCAGCCGGCGTGGCAGCAGGCGGCGCAGCTTGGCCCCGGCCTGCACGGCTTCCTCGCGCAGGGCCGGCATGAACACATTGCGCTGGTAATCGGTCATCGCCTGGAAGCGGTGCGACAGCAGCGCCTTCAGGGTTTCGGCATCGGGCACGGCGATGTTCGGGCGCACGTCCATGGCCGGCGCCACCCGCAGCACCCTGGCCAGGCGCAGCGCCTGCAGCAGGCGGATCGCACTCCAGCCGATATCGAACTCCCAGCGCCGCATCGCGAAGCGCGCCGAACTGGGGAAGGCATGATGGTTGTTGTGCAGCTCCTCGCCACCGATCCAGAACCCCCACGGCGTGAGATTGGTGGAGGTGTCGGCGGACTCGTAGTTGCGGTAGCCCCACCAGTGTCCCAGGCCATTGACCACGCCCGCGGCCCAGAACGGGATCCATGCCATCTGGATCGCCCACAGGGCCACGCCCGGCAGGCCAAACAACACGGTATTGATCGCGAACAGCAGCACCGGCCCCAACGTGGCATGCGGGGTATACAGGCGGCGCTCGATCGCATCATCCGGGGTACCGCGCCCGTACTGCTCGATGTCCGCGCGCATGCCACGCGCTTCGCGGTACAACTCCACGCCGTGCCAGAACACCTTGCCGATGCCACGGGTGACCGGGCTGTGCGGGTCGTCCTCGGTCTCCACCTTGGCGTGGTGCTTGCGGTGGATGGCCACCCACTCGCGGGTGATCATCGAGGTGGTCAGCCACAGCCAGAAGCGGAACACATGGGCCAGCGCCGGGTGGAAATCGACCCCACGATGGGCCTGGCTGCGGTGCAGGTACAGGGTCACCGAGAAGATGGTGATCTGAGTGAAGACCAGCAGCACCGCCAGCATGGCCCACCAGCCCAGGCCGAGCACACCACCGGTCAACAGGGACATCAGGGCATCTGGCATGACGGCTCTCCGGGTCGACGCGGGGATGGCAGACATCATGGGCGCTTGCGTTGCAAACTGCATCCCTGCGGCGATGCTCTGCATCGCCATCCGAGGCACCGTTCACAGTTGGGGACCTGAGTTGTCGAGCCTTGATCCACGCGCCAGCGCCATGACCGCCGCCCCGCCCCTGGCGGAGCAGCCCCCCTTGATCGAACTGGACCGCGCCACCGTGGTACGCGGCCAGGTGAAGGTGCTGCACGGGCTCAGCCTGCGCATCGCGCAGGGCCAGCACACCGCCCTGCTCGGCCCCAACGGCTGCGGCAAGTCCACCTTCATCAAGCTGATCACCCGCGAGCTGTACCCGCTGGCCCAGGGCGACGGCACGGTGGCGGTGAAGGTGCTGGGCCAGAACCGCTGGCAGGTGGATCGCCTGCGCTCGCAGCTGGGCATCGTCACCGGCGACCTCAGCAGCAACCTGGCCGACATGCCGGGGCTGACCGTGGAACAGGCGGTGCTGTCCGGCTTCTTCGCCAGCTACGTGGTGCCGGCCTTTCGCGAGGTGACCGCCGACATGCGTGCACGCGTCGGCGAGACACTGGCGATGACCGGCGCGCTGTCGCTGCGTGAGCGCGCCTACGCCGAGCTGTCGGCCGGCGAGACCCGCCGCGTGCTGATCGCCCGCGCGCTGGTCAACCGGCCGCAGGCACTGCTGCTGGATGAGCCCTCCACCGGCTTGGATCTGGTCGCCCGCGAGCAGCTGGTGGCGACCATGCGGGTACTGGCGCAGCAGGGCATCACTCTGGTGCTGGTGACCCACCACATCGAAGAGATCATTCCCGAGATCGAACGGGTGGTGCTGCTGCGCGACGGCCGCGTACTGGCCGATGGCACCCGCGCCGAGCTGCTGCGCAATGAACCGCTGTCGGCGGTGTTCGGCGGCGCGATCACGGTGGTCGAACAGGAAGGCCGACTGACCGCGTACGCGGGATAGACAGATGCATCGCTCTCCGTAACCGTCTGTAGAGTCGAGCCATGCTCGACTGCCGTTCGCCGCGAGCAGAAGCAGCCGAGCATGGCTCGGCTCTACAGAAGGCGGGGCAGCGGGCCGGATGTTCCGGCCCGCCACCGCTTTGCTCAGAACCGCAACGCCAGTGCGCGCGACTCGATCGGTGCCATCCGGCTCTGGTCCTGCAGCTGCAGGTCGCGCAGCTCGTACGGCGCACCGAAGCCGGCCGGCAATGCGGCCTGGTCGAACGGCAGCACCAGCTGGCCTGCGCCCGGGCCATCGAACCACGCGGCCGCATGTGCCTGTGCCACCGGCTTCAACTGGCCATCGCGGGCCGTGGCGTACAGCGTGCCCCGCGCCTCATAGCGTCCGGCCGCGGCCACCTGCAGCGGCAGTGCCACCTGACGACTGGCCGGGTCCGGCGCGGCCTGTCCACTGAAGCGGGCAGTCGGCCGTGCCACCGCAAAGGCGACCTTGCCATCGCGCAGCACACCGTCGGCCTGGGCGAACACCTGCAATTCCCACAGCCCCTGCACGCTGCCGACATCGGCCGGGATCCGCACCTGCGCGCGCAGGCTGCCATCGGTGGTGCGCAGCAACCGCTGCGGCCAGCTGCGGCCATCCGGTGCGACCAGCAGGGCTTCACCGCCCAGCCCACCACGACGCGATGCCAGCTGCGCGGTGGTGGTGCCGTCTTCCAGCAGGCGTGCCTGCAGCTGCACGTTGCCGCCGGCCAGCACCTGCGCCTGGTTGGCCTGCACCTCAAGGCGTAGCGGGCTGTTCGGCTCCAGCACCTGCACCACGTAGCGGCCCTGGGCCTGCGCGCTCTGCAGCGTGTACGCACCGACCGCACTGGTCGCGCCGGTACGCAGCATGCTGCTGCCATCGCTCACCGGCATGCCGGCATCCTGCAGCGCGCGCGCATCGACACTGCGCGCCACGCTGCTGCGGCCGGCCGGGTCGCGCACCTGCAAAGTGTTGGCCGGCAGCGCGCGGGCACCTGCGGTCGGGCTCAGCTGGATCACCGCATCCGGCGCCGTCAGTGGCAGGTCGAGGCCTCGCTGCAGCTGCGTGCCATCAACCTGCTGCCAGTAGCTGCGGCTGACCGAGGCATACGGCGTAGCCGCCTGCAGCGGTTGTGCGGGGTCCAGCGCCCAGGCAAAGGCCAGTGGCGCGTGTTCGCTCTCATCGGTGGGAAGCGGCGCGGCTACCAGGGCGGCAGGCACCTGATCGCCCGCACGGGCGGCCTGCAGCGGCTGCGCGGCCTGCGCTACGGAAAGGGACAGCACTGCCAGGGTGGCGCCGGCCAGCAGGGTGGATTGAATCGTCATGGTCGTCTCCCTCACTGGGTCAGGTCGTTGCGCAGCAGGGTGCCGAGGCCGAAGCACTCGCGGCGGCTCTGGTTGTGGCTGAGCGGTTCTGCACCCTGGGTACGCGCCTTGTCGGTGAACCAGGTGGTGCCGGCGGCCTTCTGGCTGCTGCACTCCAGGAAGCCATCGGAGCAGGACGACAGCCAGTTCTGGGTGAACTCCAGGCCGACGTTGGCGGCATAGCCACCGCAGTAGCTGTTGCTGTCCCACACCGCCGATTCCACATCGCTGCCCACCACCGCGCGGAACGGTTTGGGCAGCGCCGGGCGGCCAGCGGTGCCGTAGAGGTTCTGCGCGTTGTAGGTGGCCATGCTCGCCACCTGCTGCTGGCGCACGGCGTCGTTCTTGTAGCCCAGCAGCCAGCCCAGCGAGGTTTCAAAGGTGTTGCCGTTGAGCACCGCATCGGCCAACGGCGTGCCGGCCGAAGACGGTGCCAGCGCGTTGACCTTGCGCACCGTGCGGATGATCTTCGGATAGCGGCTGTCATAGGTCGGGTTGGACAGGATCCAGCGCATCACGTTGCCGCCGTTGGAGTGGGTGATCACCACCAGCTGGGTGATGCCACGGCTGTCGATGAAGCCGGTCAGCTGATTGGCCAGGCAGCCGGCCGCTTCCGGCTTCCACATGTACTGGGTGAAGTCACAGTTGATGACGACGTAGTTGCTGCTGTTCGGCAGGCCCTGGCGCACGGTGTCGATGATCGCCGGCTGCCAGTAGTCCTGGGTGGCGTTGGTCTGTGCGCCGGTGCCATGCACAAAGGCCACACCGACCACGTCGGCCGCCTGTGCCGGCGCGGTTGCCAGCCCGAGGAGCAGGGCCAGGACGGTACTTCCTGTTGCGGTGCTGCGCATCGCTTCTCTCCCTCTGTCAACGGATCCCCCCGACCCGGCTGGAACTGGACGGCCCCTGGTGCTTGCCGTTGTGCCGATGCTCGCGGCGAGGCCGCGTGAAAGTCCGTGCGCTGCGCCCGGATTCAGGAGACTGACGTCACTCGATGACGCTTTTCATATCGCCGGGATGACCATGCCGGGTCTGGCCGTATGACCGATGGCCACTGCGGTGTCGTATACGGGCTGCGATCATGGCGCGATGTTTTTCCTCCGGAGCCTGTCCATGTCGCTGATTTCCCACCCTGCCCGCCCGCTGCTCGGCCTTGCCGTCATCGCGGCCCTGGCCGGTTGTGCCGCCACCGCCGCCAAGCCGACCGCCGTCGAAGCCAACATCACCACCAAGGCGGTGGGCTATCTGGACAAGAGCGCGGTACCGGCCAGCCTCGACCTGGTGCCAGCACCGCCGGTGGCCGGTTCGGCCGCCCTCGCCCTCGACGAACAGGTCAGCCGTGAAGCCCGCGCGCTGCGTGGCAGCCCGCGCTTCGCCCAGGCCGGTGTCGATGCGGAACTCGGCTTCCCGGAAGGCGCCAACCACTTCTCCTGCGCCGCCGACATCGACGTCGATGCGGTGAAGACCCCGGCGCTGTACCGCCTGCTGGAGCGCAGCCGGATCGACGCCAGCGCCGCCACCAAGGCCGCCAAGAACCACTACCAGCGCCCGCGCCCGTTCATGGTCAATGGTGAACCGACCTGCTCGCCGAAGGACGAAGAAGGCCTGCGCAAGAACGGCTCGTACCCGTCCGGCCACACCTCGATCGGCTGGGCCTGGGCCCTGATCCTGTCGGAGATCGCACCGGATCGCGCCGATGCGATCCAGGCGCGCGGCCGCAACTACGGCGAGAGCCGCCTGGTGTGCAACGTGCACTGGCAGAGCGACATCCTCGAAGGCCGCTTCATGGGCGCTGCCGCCGTGGCCCGCCTGCACGACAACGCCGCGTTCAACAAGGACCTGCTGGCCGCACGCAAGGAGATCGCTGCCGCGCGCAAGGCCGGCCTGCACTCCAGCCGCGACTGCGCGGCCGAGGAAGCGGTGCTGAAGGTGCGCCCGCAGAGCGCGCTGTAAGCGCCTGGCGGTTCAATTGTTACCGGCCAGCGGCCGGCACTACCGATGGGTGTAAAGCAGAAGGGCCGGCATTGCGCCGGCCCTTCTTCATTGCATCTACGCGGTCACCGCATCAGAACTTCGCGGTGAACTCCACGCCCCAGGTACGCGGCTCGTTGAGGAAGCCGGTCAGGTTGTTGAAGTCGATCGCGCCGACCACGCGGGTCTGGTTGGTCAGGTTGCGGCCGAACACGGCCACGTCGTACTGGCCGTAATCCCAGTTGTAGCCCAGGCGCAGGCCGCCTTCCAGCGAACTACGGCCGCGGAATTCCGGCGACTCGTAGATGAAGAAGTTCACTGCGCTGCGGTAGGCCCAGTCGGTGTAGGCATACAGCTCGCTGCCATCGCTGAGCGGGAAGCCGACGCGCAGGGTCGCGTTGTGGATCCACTTCGGCGCCTGCGGCAGCGGGTTGCCGTTGACCAGTGCGTAGGTGCCACCGTTGATGACGGTGGTCGGGTCATTGATGGTGCAGCCACCGCCGCAGATCGCTACCGCCAGATCCTTGTCCTTGATCTCGGTGTCGTTGTAGCTGCTGCCGAAGGTCAGCAGGACGTTGTCGGCCAGATAGGCTTCCAGGTCCAGCTCCACGCCCTGGCCGATGGTCTTGTCAGCGTTGAGCAGGGTGGCGGTGTTGTTGGTGCCGCCCACCGCGATCAACTGCTGGCCGTCAACGTTGTAGCGGAACACGCTCAGGCCCAGGCGCGCGCGGCGCTCGAACAGGTCGGCCTTGATGCCGGCTTCGTACGAGATCACCTTCTCCGAATCGGCCTGCGACAGGCCCGGCGCGAAGGCCAGGCGGCCCTGGATCGACGGCGCACGGAAGCCCTTGGCCACGCGGGCGTAGGCATTCACGTTGTCGGTCAGCTTGTACACGCCGCTGACATCCCAGCTGACGTCGTTGACGTCGGTGTTGGCCAGGTACGGGCCACTGACCGGGGTGCCGAACGGAAGGACGGCCTGCAGCACGCTGGCGTTGAAGTCCTTCTTGTCCTGGGTGTAGCGCACGCCGGCACGCAGCTTGAAGCGGTCGGTGACATCAAAGTCACCCGAGGCAAATACCGCCCATGCCTTGTTGCGCTGGTTCTGCACCACGTGGCCGGTCTGCGGGTTGCCCGGCTTCAACGAGTTGTAGTTGAAGTTGTTGATGGTCACGTCTTCGTCGAAATAGAAGACGCCGGCCTGCCAGTCGAAGCGACCCCATTCGTTGGATTCGACGCGGAACTCCTGCGTCCACTGGCGATGGTGCGGCAGGCCGTCGGCCGACTCCGACGAGAACGGGATGAAGCCCGGCCCATAGTTGCCAGCGCCCAGCGATGCGTCGCCGTAGCCACCGTCGATGTCACCACGATTGAGCGATTCGGCGGTTTCATAACCGGTGATCGAGTGCAGGGTCACCGAACCGAGGTTCCACTGCAGGCGCGCACTGCCGCCCCAGGTCTTCAGGTCGGAGAAGTTGACGCCATCGTTGGCCACCTTGTCGCGATCGAAGTTCTCGACCAGGCCGTTGCCACCCGTCTGGATGATGTTGGCACGGAACAGGCGGGCGGTGCCGTTGAGCTTGCGCTTGTGCAGGTTGAACAGTGCTTCGAAGTCGTCGCCTTCGTACAGGAACTGCACGCGGCCGGCGGCTTCGTCATAACCTTCGAAACCGCTGTTGGGCGCACCGGCGCGGGTGTTGTCGACCCAGTCGTCACGGCGCTGGTAGATGGCCGAGACGCGTGCCGACCAGCGGTCGGTCAGCGGGCCGCCATAGGCGCCCTGCACGTTCCAGCTGTTGTAGCTGCCATAGCCCACGCGCACGTAGCCGTCAGCATCCTGCGAAGGGCGCGCCGAATCGAACTTGACCACGCCGGCCGGGGTATTGCGGCCGAACAGCGTGCCCTGCGGGCCGCGCAGCACTTCCACATTGGCCAGGTCGAACAGCGGGAAGCCCTTCAGCAGCGGGCTTTCCTGCACCACGTCGTCGTACACCAGCGACACCGGCTGCGACGCATTGAGGTCGAAGTCGGTGTTGCCCAGGCCACGGATGTAGAAGCGCGGGAAGGCACGGCCGTAGGACGACTCGATGTTGAGGCTGGGCACGCGCGCGGCCAGGAAGCGGATGTCATCGCCCGCCGAACCCAGCACATCGAGCTTCTCGCCCTGGATCGCGCTGATCGCGACCGGCACGTCCTTGGCGTTCTCGACGCGGCGCTGCGCGGTCACCTGCAGGGCATCAAGGGCAACCGGATCCTTGGCAGCGGGAGTTTCCTGGGCGGCTGCTACCAGCGGCAACAGGGCGGAAAGAGCGGCAACGAGGGGGCGCGCGACCGGAAGGCGGCCACGGGAAGTGCGGGTCGGAGACATGGCGGTAGGCTGTGTTTGGAGGGGTGGTAAAACGGCGCTACCAGATAATTGTTGCAATACAGCACCTGCCCCGCAAATGCCTGCCGTTCATGGCCGCGTCGCTCCGGCCCCCGCGCCCTCGCTAGACTCGGGGTTTTCCAGCCCTGCAGAGCCGCCGCGATGACCCAGTGGTACTTCCATGCCTCCGCCCAGGCCGAGCGTATCGGCCCGCTTGATGACGAGTCCGCGCGCCGTTATGCGCAGGCCAACCCGCGCGCCCTGGCCTGGTGCCAGGGCATGAGTGGGTGGACCTCGATTGCCGAGGTGCCCGAACTGCAGTCCGCGGCCCCGGGCATGCCGAACACCCCGCCGCCGGTCCCCGCCGCGGCCAGCGGCCGCGCCGACGACATCGAGTTCCGCATCGTCGGCCATGAAATGCAGTTCGTGGAGATCGAGCTCGACCCCGGTGAGAGCGCCATTGCCGAGGCCGGCGCATTGATGTTCAAGGATGCCACCGTGCAGATGGACACGGTGTTCGGCGCCGCCAACGGCGACCAGGGCGGCGGCTTCATGGGCAAGGTGATGGCCGCCGGCAAGCGCGTGCTGACCGGCGAGAGCCTGTTCGCCACCGTCTACACCCAGAGCGGCCACGGCAAGGGCAAGGTCGCCTTCGCCGCGCCCTACCCCGGCACCGTGCTGGCAATGAAGCTGGACCAGCATGGCGGCCGCCTGATCTGCCAGAAGGACAGCTTCCTGGCCGGCGCGCGCGGCGTGCAGATCGGCGTGCAGTTCCAGCGCAAGATCATGACCGGCCTGTTCGGCGGCGAAGGTTTCATCATGCAGAAGCTGGAAGGCGACGGCTGGGTGTTCATCCATGCCGGCGGTTGCGTGGTGGAGCGCGAGCTGGCCGCCGGCGAGCGGCTGGATGTGGATACCGGCTGCGTGGTGGCCTACCACCCGACCGTAGACATGGATGTACGCCGGGTGGCCGGCATCAAGAGCATGCTGTTCGGCGGCGAAGGCGTGTTCCTGGCCACGCTGACCGGTCCGGGCAAGGTCTGGCTGCAGTCGCTGCCGTTCTCGCGTCTGGCCGGCCGCATGTGGATGGCCGCGCCGCAGGGCGGTGGCCAGAACCGCGGCGAAGGCTCGGTGCTGGGCGGCCTGGGCCGGATGCTGGACGGCGACAACCGGTTCTGACCGCCCCCGGTCGTGCCGGCCGCTGGCCGGCAGCCTCATGAACCGTTGCCAGGTTCCCAATGATTGCCGGCCAGCGGCCGGCACTACCTTTATGAATGGGCGATGTTTCCTACCCTGCCCGCCCCGCCACGGCTTCGGTATGCTGGCGCCCTTTCCTGAATCCGGCGCCGCGAGCGCACTGCCGATGAGCCTGTTCCGCCCCCGCATGCTGCTGTCCGTCGCCCTGATCGGCCTGCTGGCCGGCTGCGGTGGCGACCCGGTCCGCCCCACACCGCCGCCGGCGCCGACCGTGGTGCCGCAGGCCAAGCCGGTGAAGATCGGCATCGCCCTCGGTGGTGGCGCAGCCAAGGGCTTCGCCCACATCGGCGTGATCAAGATGCTGGAGGCCAACGGCTTCGAACCGGCCGTGGTGTCCGGCACCAGCGCCGGCAGCGTGGTCGGTGCGCTGTACGCCAGCGGCATGGACGCGTTCCAGATGCAGAGCAAGGCAGTCGCCCTGGACGAAGCCAGCATCCGCGACGTGCGCCTGTTCTCCGGCGGCCTGGTGCAGGGCCAGAAGCTGCAGGACTACGTCAACGAGCAGGTCGCCAACCGTCCTGCCGAGCGCCTGAAGAAGCCGTTCGCCGCCGTCGCCACCCAGCTCGAAACCGGCGAGCGCTCGATTTTCGTGCGCGGCAACGTCGGCCAGGCGGTGCGCGCGTCCAGCAGCATTCCCGGTGTGTTCGAACCGGTGAAGATCGGTGGCCGCAACTACATCGATGGCGGCGTGGTCAGCCCGGTGCCGGTGGATGCCGCGCGCCAGCTCGGCGCCGACTTCGTGATCGCCGTGGACATCTCCAGCAAGGCCAGCGGCAAGGCGCCGACCGACATGCTGGGCATCGTCAACCAGTCCATCTCGATCATGGGCCAGCGCCTGGGCGAGCAGGAACTGGCACGCGCCGACATCGTCATCCGCCCGAAGGTGCTGGACATCGGCGCCGCCGATTTCAGCCAGCGTGGCACCGCCATCCTGGAAGGCGAAAAGGCCGCGATGGCAGCCATGCCGCAGATCCGCGCCAAGATCCAGCAGCTGCAGCGCGCACGTGCCGCGGCGGCCGCACCGGCACCGGTGGCCGCGCCGAAGTGCGAGGAAGCCTCGCGCCTGGGCAAGCTGATGGGCCGCAAGGACAAGTGCTGACCTGAGCCAGCGTGTCGCTGCCAGACAGCGACGCGCGTGCTAGCGCGCGGGCCGGTAACCGCTGGCCTGCTGCTGCTCGCGCCTGCGCATCTGGCGGGCCTGCTCCTGCAGTGTCGCCGTGTGCTGCAGCTGTTCCATGCCATCGGCCGGTACGTGCAGCTGGCGTCGCGCACGGGTCAGCGCCAGATAGACCGCGCGCACCGGGTTGTGCCAGATGCGCCCGCCCTGCCCCGCACTGAAGCAACCGGGCGACAGCGAGACCACGTCGAACTGCAGGTTCTTCGCGTGTTCGGCCAGGCACAGCGCCACCCGCCCTTCAGCGGGCGTGTCCTGGTCATCGAGCGCTTGCAGCAGTGACTGCACCCGATCGGCAGACGCAAACAGTTCGACCAGCGCGCCCTGCCCTTCGTCGGCCTGCGTGGCCAGGAAGCGCTCCCATTCCTGGTCCGATGCGCTGTCGCGGCGCCGGCGCCACGCATCCAGTGGCCGCTGCAGCACGCTGCGCAGCGCGCGCAGCGATGCCGGATGCAGGTAGGGCCGCAGCCCGAGTGCGTGCAGCTGTGCCGCGTCCAGGGCCAGATCGGCGACGCTGCCATGGATGCGCAGGCCCTCGCTCGGCACCTGCGCCCAGTCGCGGTAATGCAGCACACCGGTGGCGCGGTCGGTGGCACCGACGAACGGCCCACTGTCCTGGCCCAGTCCATCCAGTGCCAGGGTCTGGTTGACCAGGCCCTCGACCTGGTTGCCCTGGCGCACCGACTGGTGCATTTCCAGCACCTTCGACGCGGCCCAGCGCGGCACCGTACCGGTCAGGCACTGGTGCGGATCACCCAGGCTGACCACGCCAGGCGCATGGCCGGCCAGCAACTGCTTCCACGACGGGCTCAGGTCATGCGCCTCGTCCACCAGCAGCATGCCCATGTCCAGCGGCGGGGTGACGCCGCGCAGGGCCAACCACTTGCCGATGTGCGCCGGGCTGAGGCTCAGCAGCGTGCCCCGCTGCAGTTCGGCGTCGAACATGCAGCGCCAGACGTGCTCGGCGGCCGCCATGTACGGCGACACATCGAGCATCGCGGCAGGCACCGAACGGTCGAAATGCTGGAAGGCCATGCGCGGCGCGGACGAGGCGCACCAACGGTTGATGGCCTCGAATGCGGTCAGCAGCACCTGCTCCGGGCTGCGCCCACCGATGCCCTGCAGGCCGATGCGGCCGGCAATCTCGCGCGGCGTACGGGTGCTGCGCCGGTAGCTGGCAACGAAGCCACCGGTCTGGCCGCTGCGCGCGGCGTGCTGGGCCACGCGGTTGGCGAACTCGATCTGGGTCAGCAGGCGCACCGCAGTGCTGGTCGGCACGCGGGCGCGGAAGGCTTCCACCTGCCCACGCGAGGGCGCCACGTAGGTGTAGCGGCCCGGCCGCGCATCCATCAGCGCCAGCACCAGGTGGCCCTTGCCGGTGCCGGCATAGCCATCGAGGTCGATCAGCTCATCGGGGTTGGCGGCGATGGCGCGCAGCACGCGGGCCTGCTCGGAGGTGTACAGGCCATGGTGTTCGACCGACCGTGCATCCTCGGCGACAACCTCATCCTGCGTGGCCTCGTCATCGTCACTGGAAAAGGTGGCGGGAAAGCGGATCTCATGTTCGACCAGGGTTTCCTGACAGGCCTGCTGCAGGGCCAGGCCCGGATACTCCCGTGGCGACTGCGCGATGACGTCCTGCAGGATCTCCGCCGGTGCCAGCAGCACGCCGTGGGCAGCCAATGCGCTCAGCCAGGCATCCAGTTCCGGTTGGCCACCGCCACCGGGCCCGGCCAGCTGTGCAGCCGCACCTTCGTTGCCGGCAAACAACGCGCAGGCATCATGCAGCAGGCGCTCGATCTCGGCCGCCGGATGCAGGCGCGTCCGGCACAGCTGCGCGGCCATCAGCCCGGCCTGCTCCACTGCGGTCTGCGGTGGCGTGCCATGGGCAACGTAGCGCGCCAGCGACTTGCGCTGCAGCGGCAGGAACGTGGTGGTGGGCAGCGGGTGCTGGAGTTCGGGCATGCGTGGAACCGGAAAGGAACGCTGCGACGCGCGCAGGGCGGAGATGCTCGGCTACCCGCCCGGCGCCGTCAAATCGCAGCGGCGCGTTCATTCCAGCTGCGAAAGCGGCAATGCCTGGAAGCCCTTCACCGTGCGCAGCACGAAGCTGGAATTGGCATCGGCCACGCCACCGGCGTTGAGCAGCCGGTCCAGCAGGAAGTGCGAGAAGTGCTCCAGGTCGCGCACGTAGACGTGCAGCAGGTAGTCCATGTCGCCGGTCAGTGCATGGCAGGCCACCACTTCATCCCAGCCCTGCACGCTGTCCACGAAGTGGCCGATGGCGGCCTGGTCGTGCTTTTCCAGCTGCACGCGCACGAAGGCCTGCAGGCCCAGCCGCAGCTGGCGCGGTTCCAGCCGCGCGCCATAGCCGACGATAACGCCCTCGCTTTCCAGCCGCTGCAGGCGCCGCAGGCAGGCCGAGGGTGAGAGGTTCACCCGCGTCGCCAGCTCGGCGTTGGTGGCGCGCCCATCCCGCTGGATTTCAGCGAGCAGGCGTATATCCGTGCGATCGAACTGGACTTCTCCGGCCATTGTTGCCCCGCAACATGGTGAGTACGCAAGGATATTGCGCCAACAATGCCAATCGGCGCAACTTTTGCAACCCTGTTGCGCGCGCCCTGCCCTAGCATCGTGGGTATCCCGTCAAGGAGTGCCCCATGGACCTCGCCCAGCCCCGCCGCGTCGAACACCAGCAGACCGACAAGGGCTACGTGCCGGTGTATACCACCGCGCTCGTCGAGCAGCCGTGGGACACCTACAGCGCCGACGACCACGCCACCTGGAGCACGCTGTACCAGCGCCAGCGCGAGCTGCTGGTCGGCCGCGCCTGCCAGGAATTCCTGGATGCACAGGACGAGATGGGCATGAGCGCGCACATGATTCCGCGCTTCGACCAGCTCAACGAAGTGCTCGGCGCCGCCACCGGCTGGACCCTGGTCGGCGTGGAAGGCCTGCTGCCGGAACTGGACTTCTTCGACCACCTGGCCAACCGTCGTTTCCCGGTGACCTGGTGGATCCGTCGCCCGGACCAGATCGATTACATCGCCGAACCGGACCTGTTCCACGATCTGTTCGGCCATGTGCCGCTGCTGATGAACCCGGTGTTCGCCGACTACATGGAGGCGTACGGCCGTGGCGGCGTCAAAGCCCACGCGATCGGCCCGGACGCGCTGCAGAACCTGACCCGCCTGTACTGGTACACGGTGGAGTTCGGCCTGATCGATACGCCCGAAGGCCTGCGCATCTACGGCGCCGGCATCGTGTCGTCGAAGGGCGAATCGCTGTACTCGCTGGAATCGGCCGCGCCCAACCGCATCGGCTTCGACCTGCAGCGGATCATGCGCACGAAGTACCGCATCGACACCTTCCAGAAGACCTACTTCGTCATCGACAGCTTCGAACAGCTGATGCAGGCGACCTCGCCGGACTTCACCCCGATCTACGCGGCGCTGTCTGATCAGGCGCATCTGCCGGCGGGCGATGTGCAGGGCGATGACCGCGTGTTCCAGAAGGGCACCGGCGAAGGCTGGGCCGACGGCGGCGACGTGTAGGCGAACGGCACACACCGCTCCGTACTGAAAACGGCGCACCTGGATGCGCCGTTTTCGTTGCTGCCTGCCTGCACCGTCACGGCAGTGCAGGCGATGGCAGGGCGATCAGGCGTCCACGGCCCGGCAGGAACCGCGCACCATCAGCTGCGGATGCACGCTGGTTGCGGTCGGCGCATCCGGCACGTCAGCCTGCACCAGCATCGCCGCCGCCATGCGCCCGATGTCGGACACATGGCGGCGCACCGAGGTCAGCGGCGGCCACAGCCGCGACGCCAGCGGGCTGTCGTCGTAGCTGACGATCGACAACTGCTGCGGCACCGCGATGCCCGCACGCAACGCCACCTGGTACACGCCGGCAGCCATTTCGTCGTTGCCGGCAAAGATCGCACTGGGCCGCTGTCCGCCCATCAGCAGCCGTTCGGCGGCATGCACGCCCGACTCGAACGTATCGCCCGCTTCCAGCACGCGTTCACCCGGCAGGGTCAGGCCCACCTGCGCCAGCCGATCGAGGAAGCCATGAGTGCGCTCGCGTGCGGTACGGCGGTCACCCGGACCGGCAATCACCGCGATGTCGCGGTGGCCGAGCGAGAGCAGGTAGCCCGCTGCCGCGGCTGCACCGTCGCGATCATGGGTGACCACGGCCTGTGCCTCGTCATCCGACACATGCGCGTTGATGCGGACGTAGCGGCATTCAATGCCGTCGAGCATCTCCGTCAACGCAGCCGACTCGGAGGCACGCGGGCCCAGGATCACGCCGTGCAGCTTCTGCTGCTGCACGAAGCGCCGCACGCCGTACGCACAGTCCGGAGCCAGGCTGTCGCAGGGATGCACGACCAGTTCATAGCCGGTGCCGCGCAGCGCTTCCAGCGCGCCGTGCTGCAGGTCGACGATGCATTGGGCGCCCGGGTCGTCATACACCAGGCCGATCAGGAAGGAGCGGCGGAACGCGAGGCCGCGCGCCAGGGGGTCGGGCACGTAACCGACCTCGCGCATCAACGCCTCGACCTTGTCGCGGGTGTCTTTGCGCACCAGCGGCGAGTTGTTGATGATTCTTGAAACCGTTTTCTTGGAAACTCCCGACAGTCGTGCGATGTCGTTGATCGTGGCAGCCTTGCCCTTCGATGCCGGCAACGCGGCATCGCTAATAATTCGCACTGACATGTATAGAACCAGGTAATTCGGAGAATTCTAGCCTTGCGCCCGTGGGGCGCGAAGTTGCGGAATGTCGCAGCGAAGATGGATCGCGTCGTGTTCGACCGCTTCTGCTGCGCGAGGTTCCATTGTGATCGCTCTACTTGATGTCCATCTGAACCGTTCTTCCGCGCGTGTTCACCTTGAATGCGGGCGCGACGCGCGCGAACGCCAACATTCCCTTAACCAGGCTCCGCTACAGTCGGGGCATGGACCTGCAGACTTCTCCGTTTCCGGTGTTCCGTGGCCGCGACAGGTTGATCGCTGCGGTCGATGCGGCGATGACCTCCGGTGATGCCGAGCGCATCACCGCCGACCTGCAGCTGGCGCTGCAGGAAGCCATCGCGGACAGCCGCATCGAATTGCCCGAGTGCGTACACCATCCGGTCAGTGATCATTACGCGCGACGCCCGCTGTACCACAGCCGCGAACACGGCTACAGCGTGATTGCCATGAGCTGGGGCCCAGGGCAGGGCACGCCGCTGCACGACCACGATGCCATGTGGTGTGTGGAGGGAGTGTGGTCAGGCGAGCTGGAGATCACCCGCTATGAACTGCTGGAGCGCAACGGTGAGCGCTGCCGCTTCCGCCGCCACGCCGTGCTGCGCGGGGGCTGCGGCAGTGCCGGCAGCCTGATTCCGCCGCACGAGTACCACACCCTGCGCAACGCCAGCAACGAAGCGCTGGCGATCTCGGTACACGTGTACGAGGCGCAGATGGAGCGCTCTGCGGTGTTCGATCCGCTCGGTGGTGACTGGTACCAGCGCCGCATCCAGGCATTGCAGGCCGACCCGGCCTGAGCCGGGGGCAGGGCGGGGCACCACCAGCACCGTCGTGAGCCACGTGGCATCATGCGCCGCTGCGCTGCCGGACCCGGCGGCGATCCGCGATGCCCGGTCGGGCAAGGAGCAAGACGATGTCCAGCGCTGATCCGCGCCTGCGCGCGCTGTTGAAGCTGGCACCGGTGATTCCGGTGTACACCCCCGAAGATGTGAATGAAGCGGTCGAAGTGGCCCAGGCGCTGTTCCGCGGCGGTCTGCCGGTGATCGAAGTGACGCTGCGCACGCCGCAGGCGCTGGATGCGATCAAGGCGATGGTCGAGGCCGTGCCCGATGCGGTAATCGGTGCCGGCACCGTGCTCAACGCCGCGCAGATGCAGGCAGCCAAGCAGGCCGGTGCGCGTTTCGCGGTGTCCCCCGGTGCCACCCCGACGCTGTATGCCGCCGCGCGTGATGCCGACCTGCCATACCTGCCCGGTGCCGCCACTGCCTCCGACCTGATCCTGGGCCTGGAGCACGGCCACGACACCTTCAAGTTCTTCCCGGCGGTGCAGGCCGGTGGCGCTGCGCTGCTGGCGGCCTGGCACGGCCCGTTCGCCGATGTGCGCTTCTGCCCGACCGGCGGCATCAGCGCGCAGACCGCGCCGCAGTTCCTGCACCTGCCCAACGTGCTGTGCGTGGGCGGCTCGTGGCTGACCACCCCGGCGCTGCTGCAGACCCGCGACTGGGATGCGATCGAGCGTCTGGCCCGCGAGGCCTCGGTACTGGCCGGCTGAACCGCTGCACGAATCGTCAAAGGTTTGATCGTGATCAAAGCGCCGGCCTCGAGCCGGCGTCATTCTGTGGGCAAGCGCACTACGGAGATCCGAACATGAATTCGACCATGAAGGCCGCCGTGGTGCGTGAGTTCGGCAAGCCACTGGTGATCGAGGAAGTCCAGATACCGCGCCCGGGGGCGGGCGAAGTACTGGTCAAGATCGAGGCCTGTGGCGTCTGCCACACCGACCTGCACGCCGCCGAGGGCGACTGGCCGGTGAAACCGAACCCGCCGTTCATCCCCGGTCACGAGGGCGTGGGGCACATCGTGGCCGTGGGAGGCGGGGTAGGGCACGTCAAGGAAGGCGACAGGGTCGGCATCCCCTGGTTGTACTCGGCGTGTGGCCATTGCGAACACTGCCTGGGTGGCTGGGAAACGCTGTGCGAGACACAGCGCAACACCGGCTACTCGGTCAACGGCGGCTTCGCCGAGTACGCACTGGCCGATGCCAACTATGTCGGCCTGCTTCCGAAGGACGTGGGCTTCGTCGAGATCGCGCCGGTGCTGTGCGCCGGCGTGACCGTCTACAAGGGCCTGAAGGTGACCGACACCAAGCCCGGGGACTGGGTCGCCATCTCCGGCATCGGCGGTCTGGGCCACATGGCGGTGCAGTACGCCCGCGCGATGGGCCTGAACGTGGCCGCGGTGGACGTGGACGACAGCAAGCTGGCATTGGCCCGGCAGCTCGGCGCGCAGATCACCGTGAACGCCCGTACCACCGATCCGGCCGCCTTCCTGAAGAAGGAAATCGGCGGCGCGCACGGCGCGCTGGTCACCGCGGTGTCGCCGAAGGCGTTCGAGCAGGCGCTGGGCATGGTCCGCCGTGGCGGCACCGTCTCGCTCAACGGACTGCCGCCCGGTAATTTCCCGCTGGACATCTTCGGCATGGTGCTCAACGGCATCACCGTGCGTGGCTCGATCGTCGGCACCCGGCTGGACCTGCAGGAGTCGCTGCAGTTCGCTGCCGAAGGCAAGGTCGCGGCCACGGTCAGCACCGACCGCCTGGAAAACATCAACGACGTGTTCGCGCGCATGCACGCGGGCACCATTGAAGGCCGCGTGGTGCTCGACTTCGCCGCCTGACCGCCTGTGCATGGCCGCCGTCGCTCCGTCCCCCTCTCCCACGGACGCGGCGGCCATGCCTATCCCCCGGTGGTGCCGGCCGTTGGCCAGCAAACCCCAGTCGGTTCGGTAGTGCCGGCCGCTGGCCGGCAACCCGGGCACTCTGTGGCAGCCGTACAATGCGCGCATGCCCGGCCTGCTCAAGACCCTGTTCCTGTCCCTCGTCGCCCTGATCGGCGGCGTGCTGTCGCTTGCGCTGGTCAGCAGCGTCGCCAGCTGGCTGCCCCCGCTGGTGGGCATGTCGCCGGACAACAACAGCGTGCAGCTGGGGTGGGACCTGGCCTTCAGCGTGCTCGGCGGCGTCGCTGGCATTTCCTTCGCCACCTACTACGCACCGTGCTGGCCGCGTTCGCATGGTTTTTCGATCTGGTCGTTGATCGCGCTCGGCTGCGCCTACGCAATGTGGACCGCAGGCGCGGATTTCCCGCTCTGGTTCGTCATTTCGCTGCTGGCATCGCTGCCGTTGCAGCTGCTGGCCGGCTGGTGGTTCGGCCGCCGCGCGTCGCGCGATCCGCGCTGAGCGCATCCAGGTAGTGCCGGCCGCTGGCCGGCAACCTCGCCCATGCTACAGGTGCCGGCCAGCGGCCGGCACTACCGCTTCAGCGACGGCAGCGTCTGCTTCAATCGCGCGATGCCCTGCCATGGGTCACCCTTCAGCCGCTTGGCACGCGCCAGCGCCTTGGCCATCGGAAACGCGTCGGCCGCGCTCACCCGCGCCAGTTCTTCCCAGCGCAGCGGCACCGCCACGCCGCCAGAATCGCGTGCACGCAGCGACCACGAGCACACGCTGGTGGCGCCTCGGGTGTTGCGCAGCCAGTCGATGAAGATGACGCCATTGCGCTTGGCCTTGCTCATCGTCGCCACGTAGCGGTCCGGCGCCTGCTCCGCCATCACCTGTGCGAACGCCTCGCAGAATGCCTTGGCTTCGCCCCAGCCAGCCTTGGGCTGCAGTGGTACCACCACGTGCACCCCCTTGCCGCCAGACAGGCGTACGAAGCTCTCCAGACCCACCTGCTGCAGGCGGTCACGCACGTCGCGCGCACCGGCTTTCACCTGTGCCCAGCTGACGCCGTCACCAGGGTCGAGATCGAACACCAGTCGGTCCGGATGCTCCGGGTCAGCCACGGTCGCACCCCACGGATGCAGCTCCAGGGTGTTCATCTGCACCAGCTGCAACAGGCCACGTGCATCGTCGATATAGACATAGTCCTCGCGGCCGCTCTTCTGCTGGAGGGGCACCGCATGTACCGCATCGCCCAGGCCGGGGCCATGATGCTTCTGGAAGAAGCAGGCCTTGCCGACGCCATCCGGACAGCGCAGCAATGACAGCGGACGTCCGGCGATTTCGGGCAGGATCCAGCGCGCCATGCGCTGGTAGTAGTCGGCCACGTCGCCCTTGCTCAGTTTCTGCTTTGGAAACACCGCCCGCTCAGGATGGGTGATCTGGACCTCACCTCCGGCTTCGGCATCTGCGCTGCTCATTCCCAGGTCCTCCTTCTGCTTGTCGCTGCGCAACCGCTTGAAACTGGCCTGGCGCAGCAGGCCTTCCTTGCCCCAGCCACGGAACGCCACCTCCGCCACCGTCACCGGTTTCACCCAGCGTACGCTGGCGGCGCGGAACGGCACATGCGCCGGCAGCTGCAGCACCGGCGTCTTCACTGCCAAAGGCTGCAGTGCCTTGAGCAGCGCGCGCAGGCGCCCGTCGTCGAAGCCGGTACCCACGCGGCCCACATAGCGCAGCCCGGCCTTGTCCGGCGTGGCCAGAAGCAGCGAGCCGAATCCCACCCGGGAACCCTTGGGTGCCGTATAGCCGACGATCACGAACTCGTCGGTGTCTTCGTGCTTCACCTTCACCCAGCTGCGCGCGCGGGTGTTTACGTACGGCGCATCCACCGGCTTGCTGACGATGCCTTCGAAGCCGGCCTCGCCGCTGGCATCGAACACTTGCGGCCCATGGTCGACCACGTGTTCGCTGAAGGCCAGTGTGCCGGGCGGCGGCCCGATGAGATCCTTCAGCAGCGCCTTGCGTTCCAGCAACGGCGCACGACTGATGTCCACGCCGGCCACACCCGGAAGATCGAACACGATGTAACGCAACGGTTGCTTCGAGCTTCCATCGATCACGCGCTGCAGTGCTGCGAAATCGCTGCGTCCTTCCTTGTCCAGAACCACCAGCTCGCCATCCAGGCGCGCATCGCGCACCGGCAGCGCCAGCACGGCCTGCGCGACCTCGGGAAAATCGGCCGTCCAGTCCAGGCCGTTGCGCGAGCGGAGTTTCACCTCGCCATTGTGCAGATCGGCCAGCAGACGATAGCCGTCCCACTTGATCTCGTGCAGCCAGCGCTCGCCGTCGGGGGCACTGTCGCGATGATCGGTCAACTGCGGTTTGAACCCAAGGGGATAGGGCGTATCACGTGCGCCGTGCAGTTGCAGCGCGCGTGCACGCCAACGCGCATCGGCCTTGCGCGTGGTCGTGCGTGCGACGGGTGCAGCACGCGCCGCCTTCGCTGTGGAACGCTTCTTCGCCGCAGATGCTCGTTTCGGCGTGGGTGCCGTCAGCAGGTCATCCGCCTCCGCGTCGCGCGCTTCGCCGTCGTCGCGCTTGATCAGCAGCCACTGCACCTGACGCCCTTTCATTGCCGTACGCACCAGCTTCCAGCCACCGGCCAGGCGTTGCCCGTGCAGCACGAAGTCGATCTTTCCAGCCGCCAGCGCCAGCAGTGGATCACCTTCACAGGCCCAGGTGCCGTGATCGAAGACATCCACGTGGCCAGCGCCATAGTGGCCTTCAGGAATGTCTCCTTCGAAACCGGCGTAGGACAGCGGATGGTCTTCCACTTCCACGGCCAGCCGCTTTTCACCGACGCGCAGGGAAGGCCCCTTGGGCACCGCCCAGCTCTTCAGTACACCGTCCATCTCCAAACGGAAATCGTAGTGACGCGAGCTTGCGTGATGCAGCTGGATGACGAAGATCGGCCGCCGCTTGGGATCAGCCCGTGCAGGCGTTTCGTCAGGTTCCGGCGTCTGCCCGGCGCCACCACCCAGTCTGCGCTTGCGCCGGTACTGGTGCAGCGACATGGTTCAACCTGCCTTGCGCCGCGTGGTCTTCTTTACGGCCTTTTTGGCGGCCTTCTTCACTGGCGACTTGGCGGCTGCTTTGCGCGTTGCGGCCTTCTTCGCTGGCGTTCGCTTGTTCGCATCCAGGCTCTTCTGCAGCAGCGCCATGAAGTCGACCACATTGGTACTGGCGTCCTCGCGCGGTGCCGGCTCATCGTCCACCCGGGTGGTGCCGCCCTTGGATTTGATGCGCTTGTTCAACACCTGCTGCAGGCGCTCGCGGAATTCATCGTGGTACTGCGACGGATCCCAGTCGCCGGCCATCGACTCGATCAGCTGTTCGGCCATCGCCGTTTCCTTGCTGGTGATGCGATAGTCGGACAGTTTTCCGGTGGGCAGCTTGTAGTCCTCGGGATCCACCAGCTCCTGCGGATAGCGCAGGATCATCAACACCAGCGCGTCCTCATGCGGCATCACCGCGCACAGGTATTCGCGCGTGCGCACCACCACCCGCGCGATGCCCACCTTGCCGGTACTACGCAGCGTTTCGCGCAACAGCACATAGCCCTTTTCGGCCTTCTTGCCGGGCACCAGCAGATACGGTTTCTCGTAGTAGCGTGGGTCGATCTGCGCCGCATCCACGAACGATTCCACCTCCACCGCTTCGTGGCTTTCCGGCGCCGCCGAACGGATATCACCTTCCTCCAGCACGACATAACTGCCCTTGTCGTACTCATAGGCTTTGACGATGTCCTTCCAGGGCACTTCCTCACCGGTGTCGGCGTTGACCCGTTCGAAACGGATCGGCTTGCGATCGCGGGAGTCGAGCATGCGGAACTGCAGATCGACCTTGCGTTCGCCGGACATCAGTGACACCGGCACGTTGAGCAGGCCAAACGACAACGTGCCGGTCCAGATCGGGCGGGCCATGGGCGCACCTTTGGCGGGGCAGGGCATCCAGCTTCGGATGGGCGGTGTAAACCACCCGTGTCGATACCGTGCACGTGGGTTCTACGCAGATGCCGTAGTGCCGGCCGCTGGCCGGCAGAGCTCGCGGCCTGAAGTTTCCTGGGGTTGCCGGCCAGCGGCCGGCACTACTGCAGCAACGGCTTCACCGCCGCCGCCGGAATATGGTCCAGTGCGCGCCAGGCGTCCTCCACCACCGGCCTCGCCTGCGACCAGCTCAACCGCGACTGCCCGCGCATCTGCTCCCAATGCTCGGCCAGTTCCTCGCAGGTATCGGCGGCGTCACCGCGTGGCCAATCCGCGGCATGGGTGGTCAGCGCGAAGGCATACACCGGGCACAGATCGCGCCAGTTGCGGTGGCTGTGGCCTCGGCGCTCTTCGTAGTCACTGAGCATGTACTGCAGGTAGTCCTGCGCCACCGCCTGCGGATCTTCCTGGCGGCGCGTGCGGCGCTGCGCGGTGCGCTGGCCGAGCGGATCGAGCAGGGCGTTGAACACGGACGGTGCGGGTCGTTCAAGACGGGGCATGGCCGGCTCCTGCAGCGGGGGCGGGTGGGCAGGAATACGCGCGGTGCCGTTACCGGGGGGTGAGCGAGATGTTCATGACGCCAGGTTCGCGGCGGCTTTACCTGCAGGGCGGTGTAGTGGGAGCCCCCGAGTGCAGGTACCAGACCATGAGCCGAGAGACCTCACGAGACCCGCTGCGCGAAAACCACCCGCCCATTCCCGGCGAGCAGCGCGGCAAGCGCGATGCCGACAATGCCGACTACCGCGGCACCGGTGCACCGTTCTTCGATGCCGAGCATGCCGGAGAGCATCTGCCGGTGAAGCACGAGTCTGAACAGGCCGCGCTGGACCGCAAGGACGGCGGCGACCGCCATCGTGGCGGCCAGGAAAGCCCGCTCAAGCGGCGTGAGCGCAAGCAGCGCGCCAGCGACAACCAGGATAAGGCGCTGGAGGAGACCTTCCCGGCCAGCGACCCGACCTCGCCGTTCGTACCAGCCAAGGCCCCCGACTGACGGTAGTGCCGGCCGCTGGCCGGCAACCTCCTGACATCCTGCACAGCGCGATGCCGGCCAGGGCCCCCGATTTACGGGTAGTGCCGGCCGCTGGCCGGCAACCCCCTGACGTCCTGCACAGCGCGATTCTGGCCAGGGCCCCCGACTGACCGGTAGTGCCGGCCGCTGGCCGGCAACCTCCTGACGTCCTGCACGGCGCGATGCCGGCCAGCGGCCGGCACTACCCCTTCAACGCCACGACCATTGCAGGCCGACGTTGGCCCGCCGTCCTGGTCCCGGCTCGTAGAAGCGCCCGTTGCCATCGTTGACGATCACCGAGCCGATGTAGGCCTGGTCCAGCACGTTCTCCAGCCGGGCGAAGGCGCGCAGCTCGCCACCCGGCAGGGTCCAGCGACGGCCGGCTTCCAGATGCAGCAGGGCGAAGCCGGGCGCGCGTTCGGTCGCCACGTCGTTGACCACGGTATCGCTGCTGGCGGAGGTCTCCAGCGCCCACTGCCAGTCGCCGGGCGTCCACTGCAGCCGGGCGAAGGCCTGCTGGCGCGGTACCCCGGGCAGGCGGCTGCCGGCGGCAACCAGGGTGTTCGAGGTCAGGTACGGCGAACGCACCTGTGCCTGCAGCCAGGTCCATGCCAGCTGCAGCTCCAGCTGCCCGGCCAGCGGCTGGCGATACTGCAGTTCCACACCCTGGCGGCGGGTGCGGCCGATGTTGCGATAGGTGCTGCGGCCTCCGATGTTGCTGGCAACTGCCAGCTCATCGTCGGTATCTGCACGGAACAGGCTGATATCAAGCTGGGTTCCATCCTGTGCGCGCCACTTGCTGCCCACCTCCAGGCTGCGGCTCCGCGCCGCCGCCAGATCCAGCGCCAGTCCCGCCTGGCCATCGGCACGATAGCCCAGCTCGTTGAAGGTGGGCGTCTCGAAGCCGCGGCCCACGGCGGCATGCAGGCGCCACTGCGGGCTGGCCTCGAAGCTGATCCCCGCCACCGGCGTGGTCGCCTGGTAGCGGCGCCGGCCACTGTCGTCGGGGTTGGCGCCAACGACGTAGCGGTCGTCGGACGCGAAGCGCACCGCGCTGTGGCGCACGCCGGCCAGCAGCGACCAGCGCGGGCTCCACTGCCACCAGGCCTGGGCGAACTGGTCCACGTTCTGCACGGTGTCGATCTGGTCGCGGCGCAGGCGCCCGCGCACACCCAACGTACTGCCGATGAAGTTCTCGTAGCCGGTGCGATGCTGGCGCTGGCGGTCGGCGCTGAGCCCGGCCACAAGATCCAGCGGTCGACCGGCGAGGTCGCCGTGCCAGCCCCAGCGCGCGTCCAGTCCGCCGTAGCCCGCGTCCAGATCGATCACGCCGCCCGCATGCAACGGGTTGGCCTGTGCGGTCGGCGGAATCGGCAGGTACTGGGTGACCTCACGCTGCCCGGCATAGCCCATCAGCTGCCAGCGCTGGGTGTCGGTTTCCCGGGTCCAACGCAACCCAGCCTGCTGCTGGCGCACCGATTTGCGGGTGTTGTACTGGTGAGCCACTGCCGTGGCCTGGCGCGGATCGGCCGCCACCTGGGAACGGCTCAGGCCCAGCGGATCCTGCGCATCGGGGGCATCGAGCGCGTTGAGCAGCAGCTCGAGCCGTCCACCGCCCAGATCACCACCAATACGTGCGTTGAGCGATTCACGGCGCGCGCGGCTATGGTCCCGCCAGCCATCGGTGCGGAAGTGATTGGCGGCGATGTTGTAGTCCAGCGCTTGGCCGGCACCCTTCAGTTGCGCGCCGACACTGAGCGTGTTGTCGGCGCCGGCGTTCACGCGCAGCCGCCACGGGTCGCCGGCCTGGCCCTGCGCGCTCCAGACCTGCAGCACGCCGCCGGAGGAATTGCCGTACAGCGCCGAGAACGGCCCGCGCAGCACCTCGATGCGTTCGGCGCCCAACAGGCTGGCATGCGACAGCTGGCCCTGGCCATCGGGCATGGTCGCCGGCACCCCGTCGATCAACACCCGTACCCCGCGCACACCAAAGGTCGAGCGCGCGCCGAAGCCACGGATCGACAGCTGCGTGTCCTGGGCGAAGTTCTGCCGGTCGCGCGCCACTAGTCCCGGTACGCCGGCCAGCGCCTCGGACAGCTGCGCGCCGGTGCCCGCGCGGCTGGCGTCGATCCAGACGGTGTCCAGGCTGGCCGGCAGCGCGAACGGGTCGATACCCGGCACCCGCGCCACCTGCACCTGCACGGCGGGCAGGGCGGTGGGCGCAGGCTCGGCCATGGCCGCCCAGGGCGGCAGCAGCAGGGCGGACAGCGGCAGGCAACGGCGTCGTGCGGCAGGATTCATGATTCAGGTTGATGGATCGGGCGGCAACGCACGCCATGGTACGGGGCCGCGGATGACGATGGCGGCGGCCAGCCCCGGCAGGCTTTGTTACGATGGGCTGTTTCCGGCCGAAAAGCCGCAGACCGCGTGGCGCAATTCCTCCCCCTTTCCGTCTACCGAACGAGTACCGCCGTGTCCTTCTTTGCAAACGTGGAACTGGTCCCAGGCGACCCGATCCTGGGCCTGACCGAGGCGTACAACGCCGACAGCCGCCCGACCAAGGTCAACCTGGGTGTGGGCATCTACTACGACGAGAGCGGCCGCATTCCGCTGCTGCGCGCCGTCAAGCAGATCGAGCAGCAGCTCGCCGCTGAAGCCAAACCGCGCGGCTACCTGCCGATCGATGGCCTGCCGGCGTACACGCAGGCCACGCGCGAGCTGGTGTTCGGCAAGGACTCGCCGCTGCTGGCCGCCGGCCGCGTCACCACCGCACAGACCGTCGGTGGCAGCGGTGCGCTGCGCGTCGGCGCCGACGTGCTGAAGAAGCTGCTGCCGCACGCCACCGTTGCGCTGAGCAACCCGAGCTGGGAAAACCACCGCGCCGTGTTCAGCGCGGCCGGCTTCGAGGTGGTGGATTACACCTACTTCGACCCGACCACCCACGGCGTCAACTTCGACGGCCTGCTGGCCGACCTGGGCAAGCTGGAAGCCGGCACCGTGGTGCTGCTGCATGCCTGCTGCCACAACCCCACCGGCGCCGACCTCACGGTCACCCAGTGGAAGCAGGTCGCGCAGCTGCTGAAGGAAAGGCAGCTGTTCCCCTTCATCGACATGGCCTACCAGGGCTTCGACAAGGGCATCGAGCAGGACGGCGCCGCCGTGCGCATCATCGCCGAAGCCGGCATCGACAGCTTCATCGTCGCCAACTCGTACTCCAAGTCGTTCTCGCTGTATGGCGAGCGCGTGGGTGCGCTGTCGATGGTGGCGCCGACCGCCGCTGACGCCAAGGCCGTGCAGTCGCAGGTCAAGCGCGTGATCCGCACCATCTACTCCAGCCCGTCCACCCACGGTGCTGCGCTGGTGGCCGGCGTGCTGACCAACCCGGAACTGCGTGCGATGTGGGAGCAGGAGCTGACCGAGATGCGCGAGCGTATCCACGCACTGCGCCAGGGCCTGGTGGAGAAGCTGGCCGCTGCCGGTGCCCCACAGTTCGGCTTCATCAACGAACAGGCCGGCATGTTCTCCTACTCCGGCCTGAGCCGTGAGCAGGTCGAGCGTCTGCGCGACGAGTTCGGCATCTACGCCGTCGGCACCGGCCGCATCTGCGTGGCCGCGCTGAACCAGAACAACCTGGAATACGTCGCCAAGGCCGTGGCCACCGTCGCCAAGGGCTGAAACAACGCTCCAGTAGCTTGAAGACAAAGGCGCCGAAAGGCGCCTTTGTTTTTTTGCTTTTGCTCTTGCCTTTGCCATCCCCACCGCGCTCGCGGCGAACCCTGAAGCGCGTGGGAGGGGGAGGCGCTGCAGGACCGTTGGCGCCATGGGCCCGAGGCATGCCTCGGGCGGGTTGGGCAGGACGCCCCACCCCGGTCTTGCTGTGTGCGCAGGACAGCACACGAGCAAGGCGCCATCGAGCTTACATGGACGTACTTGCAGCGTGTCCTGCATCGCCTCCCCCTCCCACGAGCCTCGACAAAAGGAAGGCGCCACGAGCGCAACGCATCTGGAAACGATTACGCCTTCCCGCGCTCACGCACGCCCCCGCCATACGGGCGACAATAGGCGTTTTCCCGCTGCCGAGACCTGCCCGCTCATGTCCCGTACTTCGTTGACCCGCTTCCTGATCCAGGAACAGCACGCCGGCCGCATCAACGCCGACCTGCGCCAGCTGATCGCGGTCGTCGCCCGCGCCTGCACCAGCATCTCCATCGCCGTCAGCAAGGGCGCCCTCGGTGGCGTGCTGGGCGATGCCGGTACCGGTAACGTGCAGGGCGAGGCGCAGAAGAAGCTTGACGTCATCAGCAACGAGATCCTGCTTGAAGCGAACGCCTGGGGTGGCCACCTCGCCGCGTGCGCCTCGGAGGAAATGGACCACAGCCAGCCGGTGCCGGACATCTACCCGCGCGGTGATTTCCTGCTGCTGTTCGATCCCCTCGACGGCAGCTCCAACATCGACGTCAACGTCTCCGTCGGCACCATCTTCTCGGTGCTGCGCTGCCCGACCAATGTCGAACTGCCGGGCGACGACGCCTTCCTGCAGCCGGGCAGCAAGCAGATCGCCGCCGGCTACTGCATCTACGGGCCCAGCACCCAGCTGGTGCTGACCGTCGGCCATGGCACCCACGCCTTCACCCTGGACCGTGAGAAGGGCGAGTTCGTGCTGACCACCGAGAACATGCAGATTCCGGCGGCGACCCAGGAGTTCGCGATCAACATGTCCAACCAGCGCCACTGGGAAGCACCGATGCAGGCCTATGTCGGTGATCTGCTGGCGGGCAAGGAAGGCACGCGCGGCAAGAACTTCAACATGCGCTGGATCGCCAGCATGGTCGCCGACGTGCACCGCATCCTGACCCGCGGCGGCATCTTCATCTACCCGTGGGACAAGAAGGATCCGTCCAAGGCCGGCAAGCTGCGCCTGATGTACGAGGCCAACCCGATGGGCCTGCTGGTCGAACAGGCCGGCGGCGCCGCCTGGACCGGCCGCGAGCGCATCCTCGACATCCAGCCCGACCAGCTGCACCAGCGCGTGCCGGTGTTCCTGGGTTCGCGCGAGGAAGTGGCCGAAGCCGTGCGCTACCACCACGCGCACGACGACGCGCAGGGCTGATTGGCGGTTGCCTGACGACGGTCATGGCAGATCGATGACATGACCGTGGGGTGACACCGAGGGCGGTAAACGGCACCATCAAGCCGTTGCCGCCTAAGGAATGCACGCATGCACGAGCAGGGCCCGGTCGATTTCATCGAGGTCATCCACAACGCGGTCCCCAGCGAGGTCTGCGCGGCGATCGTCGAGCGCATGCGGGCGGCGCGTGGCCTGCAGCCCGGTGCCGTGGGCAGTGGCGTGTTCCCGGAACTCAAGCACAGCAAGGATCTGCGCATCAGCGGCCTTGATGGCTGGCAGGATGTGGACCATCAGCTGCAGCACGCGGTGTTCAACGGCCTGCTGACTTATCTACGCCGTTATCCACAGGCGTTGATCGCGCCGCTGATGTTGCAGATCCAGGACAGCAAGGGCCAACCGCGACGCCTGTCTGCCGAGGACTTCCCTGACATGCCGCAGCAGCAGCTGGCCGACCTGGCCCGCACCTGCCTGCGCCCGGGCGCCATCAACCTGCAGTGGTATGCGGCGGGCGAGGGCGGTTATCCGTACTGGCACTGCGAGCTGTACCCCAAGGATGCGCAGGCCGAGACCCTGCACCGGCATGTGCTATGGACGCTGTACCTCAACGACGACTTCGACGAAGGCGAAACCGAGTTCCTGTTCCAGGGCCGCAAGATCGCACCACGCACCGGCAGCTTGCTGATCGCGCCGACGGCGTTTACGCATACCCATCGTGGCAACAGGCCGCAGGGTGGGGACAAGTTCATCGCGACCAGCTGGATCCTGTTCCAGAGTGCGCAGAAGTTGTTTGGGGGAGGGTGACCCGATTGGAGCCAGTATCCAGGGAAGTTCGTTATGCCGTCGGTGGATTACCGGGCGTCAGTAGAGCAGTAGTAGTCGCCGTCCCTGTCCGAGTCCCAGTAGGTTCCTCCATAGAGCTTCACCGTACTGCCTCTTGTCGTCAGCTCTACCGAGCGCGCCAGGCGATCCTCGCAGAAGACCATCAATCTGTAATGGCGCTGCCGTTTGTCTTTCTGCAGTCGCCACCGCTTCTCTGCGGCTTGTTTGATGAAGAAAGCGGCGATCTGCTCTGGATCAGATTCGAGTTCGGCGTCGAAGACGGCCCCCATGAACGTGACCTTCGGTAAGAACTTCACGTTCGTGGGATGGATCCCTGAAGGGAGTTCAAAGGTCTCGGTAGCAGCGCGCAGTTCTGCTTCTGTTGGCTTTCCGGTCCAATCGCCACCTCCGATGGATCCGAACATTGAAAGATAGGTACCGCCTATCAGGGCCGCAATGACAGCGCACAGGAGCAGATGGCGCAACGGTACCTTTTTCATTGCCCATTCTCCGACTGCCGTTGTTCGCCGCTACTTGAATCCCGCAAGGCTTCAGCCGTCTTTGCACCGAGCACCGGATCGTTGATGCTCGACGGACCGGGGCGCTTGCGAGGACGACGTCGATACAGGATCCCTCCCGCTGCCCCACCAAATACGGCCGTGCCGAGGCCGACGAGCTCTTCGCTGCCTAGCGGATCCGCTGACAGCAGTTTGGCCACCGTCAGTAGAAGAAAGTTCAATGGGAGCATCCACAGGAACGCGATGCCCAGCCAGTAGATGATCTTCATTTCATGCGCTCATGGATCCGGAAACATCGACTTGAACCAGTAGGCGGATATGCTTCGCATCCATGATGCTGAACTCTTTCGTCTCTAGCTCGCGCACTTTCGCATGTCTATTCCATGGTGTCGAAACATCGAAATCAGCTCTCTTACGCTGGCCTCATCCACAGCCGACCGACCCATGGAAACAATGCTCCTGCTGAGAGATCCTTGGACGGGAGCTACACCTTGCGCCCTCACCTCTGGAGAAAAATTCATCTTCGTCCAGACGCCGTAAATGAGACCTCAGGAATTTGATTTCCAACCTCAACATGTCCAGAGCACGGAAAATTTGCTGGGCGTAGACTGATTCACCCGACTATTGGGAGGGACAAGGGATAGCCTGGGATTGGAGACCCAGCCTTGCCATACACTTGGCCTTCTCGATAAAGATTTCCTTGCATCGACATGTGCACTGTAGATCGAATGATGTGTCCTCGATTCGAAGCAGCCTTTCGAATCGAGGACACATCGTCCCAACCCGCATTCGTCTCCGGCACTGCATGGCCACTCCCTCAGTAGCCTGATGCTGTGCTCCACTCTGTATAGAAATATGGGAATTGGCAGCGTCTAATGTTGATTGTTCCCGTCTGACCGGCACTTCCTAATAAATCCATCTCTGAACTCGTTGGGCCTTTGAGCACTGCCATTCGCCGTTAGGCGAACAAAAAGTGGCCCCTGGGGCTGTCCAGTTGCCATCGCGAACAGCGCACTCTGACCTTCTGGTCCATCGTGCACTGCAATCAGCGTAAACTCGCCTTTGGCGTACTCTCCACGCCGGCGCTCGCCGATTGTGAAGCCGGGATGTCCACCAATCAGTACGTCAATACGGCGCTTCCCGTCTACGAACACCCCGGTTTCAAAGTCAGGCCCAGGAGCGTCGGATTGAAAGCGCATGCCAGATTGAACCTCTGCGCATACGTTGAATCGCTTACTTATGGGGGTCAGCTCCTTAGCGTGGCAGCCCAGCATCATGTAAGCGACTAAACAGCACAGTATGGCGGTCCTATTTGCACCCACACCCTTTGATAATTGCCTCATTGCCCGCCTTCAATACGTCTTCTATGTTTTTTTCATTGACGGAGTTCATGTTAATCACTCTGCCCATGATTCCGGTTCCGTAGTCAGGCAATCCCATCAGATGCCCTGCTTCATGAGCGAAGGTGGCTGCGCCCCACTGTCCAGGCAGGTACCATACGCCCTCATTCATCCACACCCGATTTACCCAAGACTCATGATCGCCCTGGCGAATCGACACGGCATTGGTTCTGACAGGATCGTACTTGTCCATTTGCATGACAACCGTCGTGACCTGGTATTTCCCGAATCTCCCAGTCCATGCCTTTTCGATTGCACTGGCCATCGCAGCCGCCTGAGCATTGCTTCCATTCTGGAAATTGATTGGCAAAGCGATGCCAACATTATTTCCTGATTTGGTACATGCATATGCGATAAGCCCCAGAGGATCGACATTGCTCATGGGATTGCCACCAGCATATGCGTAGGTGTTGGTTCCTCCTGCCAATCCAATTGGATCACTCTGCACATACCGACCAATGCTCGCGTCATAGTCGCGGAAACCGTTGTACCAGAGGCCGCTTTCCGCGTCGTAGTACTGGCCGGGGAAGCCAATGTTCAACCCGCCGATCTCATCCTTCTGGACACTACGTCCGTAAGCATAGTTGTATGCCTTCCAGACGGTGTGCTGGCTTGGACTGGTGACGAACTCCGGGCGTCCCAAATGATCGGTATGCACGTAATTGTGCTGCCCGCTGCGAGCAAGCCCAACCAGTTCACCTTCAAACCAGAAGTAATTGGTCCACACCCCGTTGTTCAGCTCAGTCATGAGCTGGTTCTGGCCGGCGTAGAAGTAGCGGCTGTTGGTGGTCTGGTTGATCTTTGCAACGCGCTGCCCCTGCGCATTGAGCACGTAGTCAGTCGCAATGCCACCGATGTTGCTGCGGCTCATGCGATTGAAGGCGTCATACTCGTAAGTGCTGATCCGGCTGCCTGCGGTCTCGCTGATGCGGTTTCCCAATGCGTCGTACTGGTACTGACGGCTGCCGTCCTGGTTGGTGTAGTTCAGCACCCGGTTGCTCCCCGGGTCGATGCTGTATTGGGTCAGCTGATTTCCTGCCTGGTAGCGGTCGTGATTGCCGCCGGCATCGTAGGAAAGATTGTTGATGACACCGAAGCGGGTCAGCTTGGTCATACGACTCAACGCGTCGTAGCCGATCAACTGGGTCATGTTCGGGTCGACAGCGTCGACAATGGCGGTGATTTCGCCATCGCCGCTGTACTGATAGTCCCAATAGCTGACCTTGCTGCCATTGGGTCCCCAGACCGACATTGCGGTCAGCCGCCCCTCCTGATCGTGGTTGTAGCCCCGGGCAAGCCCGTTGCCGTAGGCCAGCCACTCATGCGCTCCCGTGACCTTCCAGTTTGCCTGGGAAATGATTGAGCGCTGAGTCCCGTCGACCGTCGCCATCAACGCACTTGGTTTTCCTTGGGAGCCATATGTGTAGGTCGCCTTGTCACCGTTGGGATAGGTGATCTGGCTCAGGCGATTGATGCCGTCGTATCCATAGGTGGTGCTGTAGTCCGTCTTCTGACCAGACAGATCGGTGAAGTCGCGGCGTATCTGCAGCTGACCGTTCGGTGTATAGGCAAAATGGGTGGCGGTTCCGGGCCCTGAAGTGCCGCACAGTTGGCCTTTACCATTGCCGCACCAATCGTAGCTGTAACCCATTGTTCGGCCTTCTGCGCTCGCAGAAGTCATTCGTCCCAGACCGTCGTAGCCGAAGGAGACGACGCTGCCATCGGCCCGCGCCGTCGATGTCCGCAGACCTGCAGCATCGTACTGGTGCTGTGTCGTTCCCGTGTCCGGACTCACCTGTTTCCAAAGCTGGCCGAAACCATCGAATTCGTAGGTGGTAACGAGATTGCGGGGATCGCTCACACGGATCGGGCGATCTGCCAGATCGTAGGCAATCTGGGTCGTGCCCCCGGCGGCGTCGATTGATTTGATCAGGCGTCCACGCGGATCGTAACTCATACGGGTGACGCGATTCTGCGAATCGGTCACTTGGGTAACTCTCCCCTCTGCGTCGTAGACGTACCTTATGCTTCTTCCCTGCTCAGTGCTCTCGGATATCACACGCCCCAACTCGTCGTACTGATAGTTCACGGAAGAGACGATGGTATTTAGCCCCATCATGGCCAAGGCAATTGCGGACATGTCTTTTGGGCCTTCCTTAGCGTGGCTCTTCGCAGAATTTCGGGTTGCAGCTACCCTTGTCGTTTTCCGCCCTTACCGTCACCTGTGCCTGCGGCCCCCAAGCGGTGGGCCCAGATGCCAACTGGCCCATATATCCGAATTGCGCAACCCCACTGCCGGTGTTCACGGGCGAGACGATCACGGTGAATGTGGCTACAGCGCCTGGTGCGACCGGAGACGAAAGCCCGATGGCCTCGGTGGTCCGCAACGTCCTCAGGACCATATAGGTATCGCTTGGATTCCAGATGACATTGCCAGTGTTCCGGAACTGGAATGTCACGCTGGATGACTGGCCATTGAAGATATGAGGCGCCGAGGTTGAAGCGGAAACCAGCTCGGCGCTACGCACCACAGCAGGTACGGTGAAAGCACCTGAGCGATTGATGGTCAGGTTCGGACCGCCAACAGGCGAGATACCGTGCACGTATAGTGCTTTGCCCCCGTGATTCGATCTTACGTTGCCGTCAAGAGGGATCTTGAACCAATAGGCACTTCCGCGTGCCTGGCACGCATTGGCAACGTTTCCGTCGGTCGCCAAGTTGGCGCGGCCCGAAGCGACGAATGTGCCGCCACCAGCTGCGCCACCGGCATAGACGTGTACGTCGATCGAGGCGTCCACGCCAACTGAGCAGGCCCAGCCTTCAATGAAGAAGTTCCAGTTGCCGTCCTGGGTCACGCCGCCAATGTCCCCAACGATGTTTGCCGTTGGAATCGCAAACACGCCTGAGTTCGCGAGCGGTCGGTCTTGGCCGCGGCCCTGCGGAGATTGGCCGTAGACGGAGAACTTGCGGCCGCCGAACTGCTGCCTCTGGGCTAGCGATATCGGCAACTGATACCTATAGGCACTCCCTGATGCTTGGCAAGCCGCTGCAACTCCTGGCTCGCTGGCAAGGTTTGCTTGTGTGCTACCCAGGTAGACGTTGCCGTCGGCGTAACCGTCCACCTGGATTGACCCAGCCGAGCCAGTGGAACAGGCCCAGCCACGCACGAACCAGTTCCACTGCGCATCATGAGTGATTTCGTCAATCACGCCGCTCACCACCGAATCCATCGGATAGTCGGTTTGTGAAACCTCAGTGCGCGTGCGATTGGAAGCGTTGTTGTAGCTATGACGGGTCCACGCCCACTTGCCGTCCCCCATTGAACGGACTTCCTGCGTCAGGCGGCGCCCTGCATCGTAGCCGTAGCGGACTGTCACGCCATCGGGCTGGGTAAGCGAGGCGATGTCACCTGCAGCGGTGTAGCCAATGGCGGTCGTCGCCCAGCCAGTTCCCGAACTGGTTCTGTCGGACACAACGCGGCCACGGCCGTCATACGTCAACTCTCGCACACCACCGTTCGCGTTGACGATGCGCCCCGGCAGCCCCAGTCCGTTGTAGTTGGAATAGCTGATCGTATGACCAAGCGCGTTGGTGACACTGGTCAGATCGCCCTGACTGTTGAAAACGGAGATGACGTCGTCCTGCGCAAGCGGTCCATCGACTTTGATCGAGGCCTTCAATCCGTTTGGGTGATAGGTATACGTGCTTCGGGTCACTCGCGTCTGGCTGGGCACTCCACGTGCCGTCAGATTGCGCTCGGTTGCGCTGGCCACGTTTCCGTGATCGTCATAGGAATAGGCAACTTCAAGATCACCCACCACCGTTGTCTTGAGGAGTCGGTTGCGCGTGGTATCCCACTCCTGCAACGTTGTACGTTCGGCCGAACTGCCGACCGCTTCCACCCGCTTCAGCAGGTAACCCTGTGCGCTGTAGTCGAAGTTGGTCAGATTGTCCTGGAAATCATGGACCAGATCCGGATATCCGTTGGCGTCATAACTCTGCTCCTTGTAGCTGGCAGGGCAGTTCGGCGACGGATCACCCTTGGTCGATACCATCTTTCCGTCCTTGAACGTGTAAGTGGTGCTACGACCAAGAGGGTTGATCACAGTGACATCAATATCGACGGGCCGCGTAAGGCTCGGCGCAGCGGCGGCCGTCATACCGAGAGCGCTCTCCATCGGCAGCGAGTCAACAGGCAGCGAGCGCGGTTGATAGCAGATCCGTGAGCCTCCGGTGCGCTGTTCGCACCATCCACGCTCTTCATCGGCACGGATACCGCCGGGTCGAGTCGGAGCGGGGGGCGGAAGCACCGGTTCAGTGCTGCGTACGGCGTAGCTGAAGCGGAACCGCTCAATGCCACCGTTGTGCTCTGTGCTGATGGCGCGGCGCTCCGCGTCGTACGCAAACGTGGAATAGCGCACGTCATTAAAAGACTTGCCAGTCAGGGCACCCGGGAAGCGGGCATCTTCGTAGTGGTAACTGATCTTCGTTGCAGGTGTGCCAGGCAGCGTCGTGCTGGCGAGCCGCCCACGTCCGTTCCCGAACACATTGGGGGTATAGGTGTAGCGATAGATGTTGCCGGCTGGATCGGTCACCTGGCTGACCTGTCCATTGGCCCAGCCAAAGCTGACGCTGCGTCCTGAGGAGTGGGTCACCTTCTGCAAGTAACGGTCAGCATAGGAGAACGTCCAGCTAACGCCCTGCTCATTGCTGAGTCGGGTGATATAGCCCTCGGCGTTGTAGGTCTCCGTACCGTTGTTTTCGTTTCGAATCGTAAACGTGCCATCGCCGTTCGCGGAGAGGTACGCGATGGGTTGGGCCTTGTCCTCATACCAGCGACCGCTGGCCGGATCCTTGAGGTACTTGATGCGACGACCGTCGGGTCGTTGCACCCACGCCAGCTGATTTGCATCGGTGAATGCGAGCGAATAGTCGAAGTTGCTCAGCCAGTGATTGCCGAACAGCCCGGTCGCGCTCCAGTAGTGATTGTAGTTGCGCTGCAGGAACAGGCCCATTTCGCCCTGGCTGGCGAAATCAAGTTCCGGCTCGACCTTGTTGCCGCTGTATAGCACGACAGGATTGCCCTTGCGGCCATTGCAGTCCTTCTCCTTGTCATCGGTTGGCTGTTCCTTCGCCGTTTCGGTCGGAATTGCACCACCACCACCGCCATTGTCCATCTGTGACTCGGACAGGTGGACACCACTGCCGCCACCAAATCCAAAACCGCCTACGCCGCCACCTCCAGCAGGGCGCGTGGCGGTGACCTGAATGGTTTCGAGGGTGTTCGCCGCGGTTGCCAATGTCATCGGCAGGGAAAGCAGCGGCAGAAGAAGAAGACGGGACTGCAGGGTGTTCCGTGTTGCAACGTGCGTCATGCGTTTGCCTAGCTCCTCATCCGAGACCGACTCATTCAGTCATCGGGAATTCATGTTTGTAACGAGTGTATGACGGCACGCTGCAACGGTGCAATGGAGGCACGTAATGTTTCTCGTGCATTGCCCATCAATGAGCCGGGCACAGCACAGCGCGACGAATCGCTGGTGCATACGCCAGCAGATGTACACACCTCAGAAGAGCGAACCCTGTGGCGAATCCTTCTTCGGCGGCAGCGGCTTCTGGAACCGGCTGCAATCCAGCTTCGGCCAATGGCTGTTCTGCGCATTGAAGCCGAGGCGCTTTCGCGCCAGCTTGAAGCGGTTGTTCAACAGATCGGCATACACGCCCTGGCCACGCATGCGGGTGCCGAACTGGCTGTCGTAATCCTTGCCGCCGCGCAGCTGCTGGATGGTGCTCATCACGTGCGCGGCGCGATCGGGATGATGGGTGTCCAACCAATCGCGGAACAGCGGGGCCACTTCCAGCGGCAGGCGCAGCAGCACGTAGCCTGCGGTGCTGGCGCCAGCATCGTGCGCGGCCTCCAGCACGGCTTCCAGTTCGCTGTCGTTGATCCACGGGATCACCGGCGCCACCATCACACCCACCGGAATGCCCGCTTCATGCAGGCGCTTCATCGCACGCAGCCGTGCGTGCGGCGCCGATGCGCGCGGTTCCAGCTTCGCGGAGAGGTGCGGGTCCAGCGAGGTTACCGAGAAATGCACGCTGACCAGGTTCTCCGCCGCCAACGGTGCAAGCAGATCGATATCGCGCTCGACCAGCGCGTTCTTGGTGATCAACGAAAACGGATGCTTGGTTTCCCGCATCACTTCGATCAACTGGCGGGTGAGTTTGAACTTGCGCTCGATCGGCTGGTACGCATCGGTGTTGATCCCCAGTGCGATTGGTTGCGGCACATAGCCCGGCTTCGACAGCTCCTTGCGCAGCAGCTGGGGGGCATTGGTCTTGGCGAACAGCTTGGTCTCGAAGTCCAGGCCTGGCGACAGGTTCAGATAGGCGTGCGAGGGTCGCGCGAAGCAGTACGAGCAGCAACACTATATGTGTTCGAGGAAAAGTGTTCAGCACTGCGTCCCCTACGGCGGCTTCCCTACAGACTACCTGCGGAGTTCCGTCCTCTTGTATTCCAGCCCAAGGCGGTAAAGGGTAGGTTAGCCGGGCATTGCGACTACCCCCAGACTTGAGGCTCTGCGAGCAGGCCAATTCAGGATGAATTCTTCCTGCTCCGCAGTCTCCACTGCACCAGGGCGCACCGAGCGCACCTTAGCGATCGCATCGATGCCGTCTGGAGCGCAGCCCGTGTCAATGAGAAGCATCGACGCCACGGTCCCCGCTCGCCCTAGGCCTCCTTTGCAGTGCACCACGATCCTGCTTCCGGACAAGAGCTCGGCTGCGAACTGGGGTCCTGTGGATTGCCATGGCAGAAGCAGCCGTGCATCAGGAGCCGCACCATCCTTAATCGGTAGGCCGTGCCACATCAAGCCATGCGCTTTGGCACGCTCTGCCAAGGAGGTAATTCGTAGCTCTTCGAACTCCCACGGCTCAATCAACGTGATCAGATGCTGTGCTCCCCACGCGACTATCGACGCCAGATCGATATCCAAGTCTCGGGCCCAAGACCCCGTCATTGCGACGTCCTGATATTTTCCCGGTGCAAAGGTAACGCCGATCGCACCGCCATTCACGCCGATAGGCAGCGTCGCAATCTGCAGTGGATGAGAATTACTTGTTCTGCTCACCTGCGCTCTCCGAAATCAATGGCCCTGTTGGGCGAGAAGCGAACGCTGCGCCCTTTTAACCTGAAAGTCCAACGGTGAGCCTAGTGGTACGGATATGGTCTTACTGAATCCCATAAGCAGCGCAGAATCGCCCAACGCCTGAGAGAGGGGCCAGGCCCCATTCGACGTTGGAACGAGCCTGGAGGACGCGGTTCCAGAGAGCAGTGAGGCCCAGTTCCAGCCTCTGGCCGGCACCATCCTTACTGGGCGGCCGCTATCGGCCAGAAGCGGCAGCAGGCGCGGCGATACCTGAGGCAATGCGATCTGATCGGAGTGGGCTTAAGCGACGCCCTCCCTCGAGCGCCAAGCCATAACTGGATCAGGGGGGGCTCCAACTCAGGGCTCTCGACAACTCAGCTTGACTGCCTCTATTCTTCCTTTCATGTCCGCCTTCTCGGCCCGCCACCGTCGACTCATCCGGTTCAGCCTTTTCGTGCTGATGCTGTTGAGCGTCGTTGTTCGGCCGATCGTGATCCAACAGGGCGAGCTCCATACTGCCGAGCACGACATCGCTGCAACGGCAGAGCACGGGCACTCACACGGTCCTGGAACTGGCGACAACGTAGATCCGAAGCATGCATCGGGCGTGCACAGCGTCCTTCACCAGGCCGATGTGAGCTTTGCCGGCATGCTGGTGTCTTCGAATCTGAACCTAGCAACTGTTCCGCCGGCATCTTTACTGCCCGGCCTGCACTCCGTCGATGAGCCCTCTGGTCATCGCGGCTCGCCATTCAGACCTCCGATCGTCTGACGACACCTGCCGCGCTGTAGCGGCCTGAGCGCGCTGTCCACCCAATGTTGGCCGGCAGCGCGTCGTCATGACCATCGTCGGAGATTTTCCGTGAAATTACGTAGTTTGTGGGCGCTCGCCATAGCCGGCGCCTACGGTGTGGCCGTGCCTGGCCATGCCGCTGAAGTGCTGCGCTTGGAGGATGTGGTCGCCCGCGCCCTCGGCACCCATCCCAGCGTCCAGGCAGACACCGCTCGACTGGAAGCTGTCAGAAGCCGGGCGGGCCGGGAGGCATTGCCTACGCCGCTCGTGCTGGGCGGCGAGCTTGAAAACGTGGCTGGCTCAGGCGGCCTGAGCGGCCTAGACGCCGCCGAATCCACCTTCCGCATCTCCAAGGTTCTAGAACTGGGTGGGAAGCGGGCTGCGCGCCAAGCGCTCGGCGGCGCCGAGGTGGACGCTGCCCGAAGCGAAGCGGACGTCACCCGTATCGCTATCGCAACTTTGGCCGCAGGGCGTTTCGTCGACGTGCTGGCCGCCCAGGAGCATGTCGAGCACGCCGAAGAGCGCATCAAAATGGCCAGCGCCATGCGCCGTGAAGTGGCCCGTTGGGTCGCGGCCGCCCGCAATCCCGACTCGGACCTGAGATCCGCCGAGATCGCCCTGCTCGATGCCGAGCTGAAGCGGGAGCAGGCATTGCAGGCTCTGGAAAGCGCGCGAATGTCGCTGGCTGCCACGTGGGGGGCGCCAAGTCCGGATTTCGGCTCGGTTGCAGGGGATACCGCGGTCCTTCCCCCTCTGGATGATTTTGATGATCTGAGCCGGCGCCTCGCCACGACACCACAACAGCGCGCCTTGGACGCTCAAGCCGGAGTTATAGATGCAAGGAGGGAGATCGCCCGCGCTAGCGCCAAGCCGGATGTCAGCGTTGGCCTCGGCATCCGCCGACTGGAAGCCACCAAGGACAGCGGCCTGGTGATGTCCGTCTCCGTCCCGTTGGGGAGCCGTCGGCGATCGGACTTCTCCGTGGCTGAAGCGGACTACGAACTCACCTCTCTCAAATACCGGCGCCAGGCGCAGATGCTGGAAATGCGTCAGGAGCTGTTTGGCATCTACCAACAGCTCAAGCAAGCGCAATCGGAAGTGGAGTCAGTGCGCCAGCGTCAGTTGCCAAAGGCCCAGCAGGCCTTTGATCAGAGCCGCAGGGGCTTTGAGGAAGGACGCTTCTCCTTCCTGGTACTCAGCCAGGCTCAGCAAAGGCTCTTCGATCTTCGCGAACGGGAAGTCGAAGCCGCCGCGCGCTATCTCCGTCTCCTGGTCGAGGCCGACCGCCTCACCGCTTCTGCCTTGGACATTCGCCCATGAACCGATACGTATTCCTGATCCTGCTTCCAATTGCCCTGGCTGCGTGCGGTGGCAACGAATCGTCGCAACGAGCAAAGCCAGAGGACACTGCTGCGACCGCAGGCGACTATGAGCGAGGGCCGCATCGCGGTCGCATGCTTCGCGACGGCGACTTCGCCCTTGAAGTAACTGTTTACGAAACCAATACCCCGCCTCATTTCCGGCTGTATGCCTATCGCAACGACAAACCGCTGGCACCTGGAGAAGTCAAAGCGACGATACAACTCAAGCGTCTGGACGGCGAAGTCAACAACTTCAGCTTTATTCCAGAGAAGGACTACCTGGTCGGCAGCGGGGAGGTGGTCGAGCCGCATTCCTTTGATGTCAAAGCCGATGCGGTGGTGGGTGGAAAGAACTACGCCTGGTCTTACGCCTCCTATGAAGGGCGCACCACGATAGATCCGAAAGCCGCTGCCGACGCAGGTGTCGTGGTCGAGTCCGCCGAACCGGGGACCATCCGGGACACCGTTTCCCTCATGGGCAACGTCGCGGTCGACACCGGCCGATTTGCTGCGGTCAAGGCACGCTTCCCTGGCGTGGTCCGCAGTGTGGCGGTCGAGATGGGACAACGCGTCTCGGCTGGTCAGACGTTGGCCACAGTCGAGGGCAATGACAGCATGCGGACCTACTCCGTCACGGCACCTTTCAGTGGAGTCGTACTCGCGCGCAGCACGTCGGTAGGCGATGTCGCTGCCGACAACACGCTGTTTGAAATTGCCGACCTTTCGGAGGTCTGGGTGGACCTGCGTGCGCTGGGAAGCGATGCCGAGCGACTGTCGCCAGGCCAGATGGTGACCATTCGCTCGGCAACAGGCGGTTTGGAAGCAACGGGAAAGCTGCAGGGCATCCTTCCGTTGGCCAGCGCTGGCCAGACCGTGGTGGCACGTGTGGCCCTTACCAACAGCGAGGGCAGGTGGCGACCAGGAATGGCCGTATCCGCCGAAGTCGTCATCGCGGAAACGGAGGTTCCATTAACAGTAAAGGAATCGGGCCTGCAGCGTTTTCGGGACTTCACCGTGGTATTCGCCCAAGTGGGCAACAGCTATGAGGTGCGGATGCTTGAACTGGGTAGGCGCGATGGCGATCGCGTGGAGGTACTGAAAGGGCTTAAGCCGGGAACCCGGTACGTTTCCGAGCAGAGCTACCTGATTCGTGCCGACATCGAAAAGTCCGGCGCAAGCCACGACCACTAAGGACGCACCATGCTAGAGCGAATCATTCGCGCGTCTATCGCGCACAGATGGCTTGTGCTCCTTCTGGTCCTGGCCCTCTCAGGCCTTGGGATCTGGAACTACAGCAAGCTTCCCATCGACGCCGTTCCTGACATTACCAATGTCCAGGTGCAGATCAACACCGAAGCTCCGGGCTACTCACCGCTGGAGGCCGAGCAACGGGTCACCTTCCCGGTCGAAACAGCGTTGGCCGGGTTGGCAAAGCTGGAATACACCCGTTCCATCTCACGCTACGGCCTGTCTCAGGTCACGGTCGTGTTTGAAGATGGCACAGATATCTACTTCGCCCGTCAGCAGGTCGCAGAGAGACTTCAGCAAGCGGGATCCCAATTGCCCGTGGGACTAAAGCCAAGCCTTGGACCGGTAGCGACGGGCCTGGGTGAGATCTTCATGTACACCGTGGAAGCGGAGTCCGGTGCTGAAGAGACGTGGACACCAATGGCGCTTCGTACGCTGCAGGACTGGGTGATCCGACCGCAGATGCGCCACTTGAAAGGCGTAACCGAGGTCAACACCGTCGGAGGCTATGTTCGCCAGTTTCACATCACGCCGGACCCGAAGAAGCTCCAAGCATACGGACTGACGCTGCAGGATGTGCTCGAAGCCGTGGCCCGCAGCAACACTAACGTGGGTGCCGGCTACATCGAGAAAAGCGGTGAGCAGTACTTGGTCCGCGTGCCGGGCCAAGTGGCCGACATGGCGGGTTTGCGCAAGATCGTAGTGGCTAACCGTGATGGCATGCCATTGCGTGTTGGCGATCTGGCAGAAGTTGTAGAAGGCACCGAACTTCGTACAGGCGCGGCAACCAAGGATGGCAACGAAGTGGTCCTTGGTACGGCGTTCATGCTCATCGGCGAAAACAGCCGGGACGTGGCTCAGCGAACCGCGGCCAAGCTCAAGGACATCGACGCTACGCTGCCTGACGGCGTTCGGGCGCATCCTGTGTATGACAGAACCGAACTGGTGGATCGGACCATCGAGACGGTGAAGAAGAACCTCCTCGAAGGCGCCTTGCTCGTCATCGCGGTGCTCTTCCTGCTTTTGGGCAATCTTCGTGCGGCACTGATCACTGCGGCGGTCATTCCATTGACGATGCTGCTGACGATCACAGGCATGGTCCAGAATCGCGTCTCTGCGAATCTGATGAGCCTGGGCGCACTGGATTTTGGCTTGATCGTCGATGGGGCAGTCATCATCGTAGAGAACTGCCTGCGTCGCTTTGGCGAGCGGCAACACCTTCAGGGCCGTTTGTTGACTCGGGAAGAACGATTTTCCTTGGCGGCAAGTGCCAGTGCAGAGGTGATCAAGCCAAGCCTGTTCGGCCTTTTCATCATCGCGGCGGTCTACATCCCGATCTTTGCCCTCTCCGGCGTGGAAGGGAAGATGTTCCACCCGATGGCGCTTACCGTGGTCATCGCGCTTACCGGTGCCATGGCACTGTCCTTGACATTCGTGCCTGCCGCTGTGGCTCAGTTCGTAACGGGAAAGGTTTCGGAGAAGGAAACCAAAGCCATGCGCCGAGTCACCAACGTGTATGGCCCGATGCTTGAGCGTGCCGTCAATGCACGCAAGGTAGTGGTGGCCTCTGCTGCGGTGCTCACCGTCCTGGCGGGCCTGCTTGCAAGTCGCCTCGGCACCGAGTTCATTCCGAACCTGGATGAGGGCGATATCGCCTTGCATGCGCTTCGAATTCCAGGGACCAGCTTGACCCAGGCGATCGGCATGCAACGTCAGCTGGAAGCGGCGATCAAACAGTTCCCCGAGGTAGATGAAGTCGTCGCAAAGATCGGCACTGCCGAGGTGGCCACCGATCCCATGCCCCCCTCCGTAGCCGACACCTTCATCATGCTCAAAGATCGGGACCAATGGCCTGATCCGCGCAAGCCGAAGGCACAGCTTGTTGCCGAGCTCGAGAAAGTGGTTCGCGCCATTCCTGGCAACAACTATGAGTTCACCCAGCCGGTGCAGATGCGGATGAACGAGCTCATTGCGGGCGTTCGGGCTGAGGTTGCTGTCAAGCTGTACGGCGACGACCTGGAGCAACTGGCAACCATCGGCAGCCAGGTAGAGAACGTTGCCAGTGAGATCCAGGGAGCGGCCGACGTGAAACTTGAGCAGATCACCGGTCTGCCATTGATGACGATCACGCCGGACCTGGATGCACTTGCACGATACGGCGTAGCCATTGACGACGTGCAGAAGACCATCTCGGTGGCGCTGGGAGGTGAATCGGTCGGCCAGGTGTTCGAAGGCGATCGGCGCTTCGATATCGTGGTTCGTCTGTCGGAGAACCTTCGCCAGGACGTCCGGACACTGGCGTCACTACCTGTGGCCGTCGCGCCCGGGGTGAGCACAGGCCAAGAGCGCAGCTTCGTGCCGCTGGGCCAGTTGGCCAAGGTCGAGATCGCGCCTGGTCCGAACCAGATCAGCCGTGAGAATGGTAAACGCAGGGTGGTGATCACAAGCAATGTGCGCGGGCGCGACTTAGGGTCCTTTGTCGAGGAGTTGCGCACCAAGGTCGGACAGGAGGTCCAGCTGCCGGAAGGGTACTGGATCGAGTACGGCGGCACGTTTGAGCAGTTGATCTCGGCAAGCAAGCGGCTGTCCGTCGTCGTGCCAGTGGTTCTGGTGATGATCTTCGGATTGTTGTTCATGGCATTCGGCTCAGGGAAGGACGCTGCGATCGTATTCAGTGGCGTGCCGCTTGCACTGACCGGGGGCGTGGTGGCGCTGTGGCTGCGCGACATTCCCATGTCCATCTCCGCAGGTGTGGGCTTCATCGCTCTTTCGGGCGTTGCCGTGCTCAATGGCCTGGTAATGATCAGCTTCATCAAGAACCTGCGGGAAGAAGGCGTCCCCCTGCACAAGGCTGTCACCGAAGGTGCTCTTACCCGCCTCCGGCCAGTCCTGATGACGGCCTTGGTGGCGAGTCTGGGCTTCCTTCCTATGGCCCTGAACGTCGGTGCTGGCGCGGAAGTTCAGCGTCCGCTCGCCACTGTTGTTATCGGCGGAATCATCTCTTCAACGCTGCTGACACTTCTCGTGCTGCCGGCGCTGTATCGATTGGTTCACCGCGAAGATTCTGTTCTGGAAAGTCGCTCCTCATGAACCACCCGTCCCCTTTCTGCACAAGGAACTTGTCTTTGACTTCTTCCAACAAGCTCTTTGCTTGGCTTTCGATGCTTGCCGCAGTCCTCCTGCCGTTTGCGGCGTTCGCGCACGGTGTAAGCGAGGGAGACCAGGCCTTCCTTGAAGAAAGCACCGGTAGGCAACTGATCGCGTTTACCTACCTTGGCGCCAAGCACATGGTGACTGGATACGACCACCTTCTATTTCTGTTCGGGGTGATCTTCTTCCTATACCGCATGCGGGACGTGAGCATCTACGTCACCTTGTTCGCCATTGGCCACAGCACGACGCTGCTGCTCGGCGTGCTCGGCGGCTTTCATGTCGACGCCTATCTGGTCGACGCGATCATCGGTCTCTCGGTGGTCTACAAGGCCTTGGACAACATGGGCGCGTTCAAGCGGTGGTTCGGCGTGCAACCCAACACCAAGATTGCAGTCCTTGTCTTCGGCTTCTTCCACGGCTTCGGCCTGGCCACGAAGCTTCAGGACTTCTCGCTATCGCCGGACGGGCTGGTCCCCAACATGCTTGCGTTCAACGTGGGCGTTGAGCTCGGCCAACTTCTGGCGCTTGCCGGCATCTTGATCGTGATGGGCTTCTGGCGTCGGCTGCCTTCCTTCAACCGCCAGGCCTACGGCGTGAACACCATCTTGATGACGGCCGGCTTCGTGCTCATCGGCATGCAGCTCACCGGCTACTTCGCTTCCTGATTTCTGACCGAGACCCATCATGTCAATCACTATCAATCAACCACTTCCCACGACTGGCCGCCTGCTGAAGTCGACCCTTGTCGCTGCCGCCATTGCCGGCGCGCTTCTCGTTACGGCCGTTCTGCCGGCGGAGTACGGCATTGATCCCACCGGGATCGGCCGAGCGCTGGGCCTGACTGCCCTGGCAGACGGCGGAAGCACCGCCGCAGACCCGGCTACGCCGACGTCCTCGACAGCATCGGACGCAGCGACCACCTTGGCGGAAAAGGCTGCGGCTGCGTTCGGGGCGAACAAGGGGCAATCGCTTGATCCAGCCGCGGTATCGCTCACCAACGGTGAGCTTCGCCAGGACGCGATGACGATCACGCTGGAGCCGGGGAAAGGCAAAGAGGTCAAATCCCACATGGCTGCTGGCGCGGGAATGCTGTTCAGCTGGAAGGCGACCGGTGATGTAGCAGTCGATATGCATGGTGAGCGGCCCGACGTGAAGGGTGCATGGACCAGCTACGCCGTCGAAGCTGCGCAGCGGGAGGCGCACGGCACCTTCGTCGCGCCATTTGAAGGAACTCATGGGTGGTACTGGCAGAACCGAAGCGACACGCCGGTGACCGTGAGCATCGAACTTGTGGGCTACCAAGCCGACATCTATCAGCCGTAACACCCGGCACTTCGCCGACCCAACCCGAGGAGAAACAACATGAAAACTCATAGCGCAGTAATTGCCGGCCTGCTTTTCAGCATGTCCCTTTTCACCACGGCATCCGCTCATGATCCTGCCCTCCATGCCGATCCGGCTCCCCCGGCTGCTCCCAAGGCCAAGCCGACGACTTGCGAACAGCTTGCCGACCGTTCGAAGTACAAGGTGGACCTCAAGGATGCCCAGACCAAGGCGCTGAAGGAACGTTGCGACGCACAGGCAGCTCCGAAGAAGAAGTAAATCCACTCGGATTTAGCCAACGACCCTGCCATTCCGGCGGGGTCGTCACCTCGACCCGAACAGTGGTGGGCGTACACTCCGCCTGTCTGCCGCCTCTGCCCTGAATCCGGGCAAAAGGGCGCACACGGGTTGGTGCCGTCAGAACGTTGCTACCAGGACAATCCCATGCTCGAAGTACTGAGTCACCCGGCGTTTCGGCGCCTGTTTGGTGCCCAGATAGTCGCCCTGGTCGGAACCGGCTTGGCGACTGTCGCCCTTGCCCTCCTGGCCTACGACCTCGCTGGCAGCCAGGCCGGAGCGGTGTTGGGCACCGCGCTGGCGATCAAGATGGTCGTGTACGTGACCTTGGCGCCCGTTTCAGGAGCGTTGGTCCCTGCACGGCTGCGCAAGCGGGTGCTGATCGCACTCGATCTGGTTCGTGCGGTTGTGGCGGTCTGCCTGCCCTTCGTCACCGAGATCTGGCAGGTGTATGTCCTCATCGCTGTGCTGCAGTCGGCATCGGCATGTTTCACGCCGCTGTTTCAATCCACCATCCCCGAAATTCTTCAAGAAGAGCGTGATTACACCCGTGCGCTCTCACTTTCCCGATTGGCATATGACCTTGAAAGCCTGCTGAGCCCGGCGCTTGCTGCCGCACTGCTGACGATCATTAGCTTCCACGGGCTGTTCGCTGGTACCTCGGTAGGTTTCATCCTCTCGGCGCTGCTCGTCGCGTCCACCACCTTCCCGGCCCTCGCTGCGGTCTCTTCCAAGGACGGTCCCTATGCCCGAGCCATCCGTGGAATGCGAATCTACCTCCGCACACCGCGATTGCAGGGCCTGCTCGCGTTGAACCTCTGCGCCGCAGCCGGCGGCGCGATGGTGTTCGTCAATACGGTGGTTATGGTCCGCACCGTTCTGGGCGGGGCGGAGGAGCAGGTTGCATGGGCGCTGGCGGCCTTCGGAGGCGGGTCCATGCTGGTCGCACTTCTTCTTCCGAAGGTTCTCGACCGCATTTCGGACCGGACAGTAATGTTGGCTGCAGGACTGTTCATGTCAGTTGTCCTGGTTACCTTCCTTGGCGTCTGGTTTGCCCTGAAGGGACATCCCGGGTGGACGGCGGTCATTCCGGCCTGGACGCTGCTGGGCATGGCGTATGCCGGCTTGGTTACCCCCGGCGGGCGGCTGCTGCGGCGTTCGGCTGAGTCCGCCGATCTACCATTCCTCTTCGCTGCCCAATTTTCCCTATCGCATGTTTGCTGGTTGATCGCCTATCCACTCGCCGGGTGGGTTGGTGCGCGCTACGGCTTGCATGTTGCCTTGGCCGCCTTGGGGATTCTGGCCACACTCGGTTTGGTCGCCGCGTGGCGCAGATGGCCGGCGCACGATCCAGAGGAGATAGCGCATAAGCACGAACATCTTGCTGAGGACGACCCGCACCTCTTGGCACACCGAGACGTGGATGGCACGCACCGTCACCGGTTTGTCATCGATCAACTTCACACACGCTGGCCAGGCTGACCAAGGCGCCAGGCGGGCGGCGAGCACGGAGCTACCTACTTGCGAGTTTGGTCGCAGACGTACAAGTCCATGTCGACGTCATATCGACACGCGCGCCCACATTCGTAAGATCCCACTTCCTGCGCCCCTGGCAGTGGAGGGCTATTTCTCAGGGCGGCTATTGCAGCCGCCTGGCAATGCTCGAAGGTGTCGTAATCGCCATAAACAGCGTGACGGACTTCCTGAGTGGACGCGCCGGGCGGATAGACAAAGGCAGTCCAGCGCCCCTGGGACCCGCCGCAAGAAACCGCGACTATGGCGACGCCGACGGTTAAGGTTGTCCGACCGATGTCCATGGCCGAATCCTAGCACCGCCGCGCGCCGGGCGGACACCAGCTTAAGCCTATTCAGCTTCGCGAACCAATTTCCTTCGCTCAGGGAAGTCCGCTGTTGGCGATGAACGGACCTCCGTCGCCTGCAAGCGGGCAGGTGACCACGGAAGAAGCGACCTGGAACCGCTCTCTCAGTGTTGCCGCGTTACAGGTTAGGGAAGTTCGCGAAGCAGCTCGGCGTGGCGCCAAGTTCCACCAATGAGCCAATGACTGGCAGAACGCTTTAGGGCTAGGATTGCCTCAGGGGCGTAGTAGGAGTTGGTGTCAGTCTGCGTCCTACACGGACCGTTGACCAAGCCTCTTACAGGACGCCCCATGCCTCGAATTCGCCATTTGGCCATTCGGAACTTTCGATCCATCAAGGCGCTCGACTGGTCGCCCGCCCCGGGCATCAACTGTTTGATCGGTCCTGGCGATAGTGGCAAGTCCACCATCCTCGATGCCATCGACCTGTGCTTGGGTGCTCGACGAAGCATTTCCTTCGGCGACATGGACTTTTTTGACCTCGATGTCTCAGAGCCCATTCGTATTGCCGTGACATTCGGGGAACTGCCGGCATCGCTGATGGACATTGATGTCTATGGCGACTTCTTGCGAGGATTCGATTCGGTATTTGACACCCTAGAAGACGAACCCGCCGCGGGGTTGGAGACAGTGCTTACGCTGCTGCTTCAAGTCGGGGCGGACCTTGAGCCCAGCTGGACGCTGATCTCCGATAGGTCGCTTCAACAAGGCTTGGAACGAAGCCTGCCTTGGAAAGAACGCATCGTGTTAGCTCCGGCACGCATCGGCAGCTTTACAAGCTCCAACTTATCTTGGAGCCGCGGGTCGGTGCTCAACCGGCTAACAGACGAGCGCGCAGAATTGGGAGCCCAGCTCGCTCTAGCAGCGCGTCAGGCGCGCGCCAACTTTGGCGCTCAAGCATCGCCCCACCTGAGTCAGACACTCGGAATCGTCCGGACAACTGCCCAGAGCCTTGGAGTTGACGTCGGATCGATGCCGCAGGCCTTACTCGACTCGCACTCCGTCTCCATCGGCGAAGGCGCCATCGCGCTTCACAGCGAGGCAGGCATCCCCCTTCGGTCCCTTGGTACGGGTTCTTCTCGACTCTTGGTGACGGGACTTCAACGGGCCGCGGCGGAGTCAGCGCCGATTGCCTTGGTGGATGAGGTGGAATATGGGTTAGAGCCCCATCGGCTCATGCGGCTGCTGGATTCCTTGGGAGCCAAGGAGACGCCGCCGCCTCTCCAAGCGTTTCTCACAACACACTCCCCTGTGGCACTTCGTGAGCTTTCAGGTGAGCAGCTGCTTGTAGTTCGGCCACGACCGGCTGGCCATGTCGTCATTTCCGCTGGCTCGACCGACGAGATTCAAAGCACGCTGCGCACTGACCCGGAGGCCTTTCTGGCGAAGTCTGTGATTGTGTGCGAGGGAGCAAGCGAGGTAGGGTTTGTGCGTGGCCTCGATCTATGGGGGGTAGCCAGCAAAGAATCCTCTTTCTTGGCTTTAGGTGGTGCATACGTCAATGCAGGCGGAGGCACTCCGGACAACGCTTTTGCCCGAGCGACTGCGCTTATGGATCTGGGTTACCGAGTCCTCGTCTTCATAGACGCTGACAAACCTGCCGCTCCAGGTGTTGCAGAAGCATATCTTCAATCAGGCGGCAGCCTCGTGACTTGGCGGGCAGGAATGACGTTGGAGGACGAGCTGTTCCTCTGCCTTCCTGACACATCGATTGATGCCCTGCTCCTGAAGGCTAAAGAGCGTGTTGGCGAAGATCTTATGAACCAACAGCTGGTTGCCAAATCGAACGGTCTAACAACTTTGGCGTCCATCGAAGCGCTGAGGCCGAATTCACCCTATCCGCCTGATATTCGCGTACTGCTTGGCGAAGTCTCCCGTATCAAAAAGAATAGCTGGTTCAAGTCGCTTACGACTTACCAGTCAATCGTCCTGGATATCGTCTCTCGGGGCTACGCAAACGCGGACGCTAGCTTCAAGGCAGTAGTAGACCAACTCTGGGCCTTTACCCGTGCTGCCTGAAATCGATCTGCTAGCTATCCAACGCGGATCGATCACCGCCCCAGCAGGATGCGGCAAAACCCAGCTGATTGCCGAGGCGCTGGCATCCCACTCTGGGAACAGACCGATCCTTGTTCTGACTCACACAAATGCTGGCGTCACCGCGTTGAGGACACGCTTGAAACGCGCGGGGGTGCCCAGCTCTGCCTATCGGCTGTCGACGATTGATGGATTCGCTATGCGTCTCATCGCCAAGTTCCCGGCGCGCAGTGGCCATCATCCCCAACTCTTGGAGCTCAACAACGCGGGTAGCGACTACCCCGCGATCCGTGAATCATTCCGGCAACTCTTGGACTCGGGGCATATCGCTGCACCCATCGCAGCCACTTACGCCCGGCTTTTGGTTGACGAGTATCAGGATTGCAGCACCGTTCAGCACTCCATCGTGTCCACCCTCGCTGCGCTTTTGCCCACGTGCGTCCTCGGTGACCCTCTGCAGGCCATCTTCGGATTTGGCGGAAATCGGCTGGTTCACTGGGAACAAGACGTTCAATCGTCCTTCCCAGCAGCGGGTAGCCTTCGAACCCCTTGGCGCTGGCAAATTGCAGGTAATGAAGAGCTGGGCCAGTGGCTGCTATCCCAAAGGCATGCTCTTACGGCCGGCTTACCCATTGATCTAACTACGGCTCCGTCATCCGTTCGTTGGATCCAGCTGGTTGCCGGTAGTGAAGTGCAGCAAAGATTGACTGCGGCACGGACCAATGCGCCTGGTAGCCAAGGAACGGTTCTGGTAATTGGCGAGTCCATGAATGTTCAAGGCCGCCACCAACTCACCAGCCAAACGCCTGGGGCAATGGCGGTAGAAGCCGTGGACATGCGAGACCTCGTCAACTTCGCCAGGCAATTCAATCTTCAGGCTCCTAGTGCGCTGCAAGACTTGGCCACCTTCTCCGCTCTCATGATGACGGGCGTCGGCACGGCGAATCTAGTGACGCGTGTCGGTACCATTCGTAGAGGGAGAGCCAGGACACCTCCAACTCCTGTAGAAGCTGAGGCAGTCGCCTTTGAGTCCGAGCGGACCATGACGCGCGCCTTGCGGCTGGTGGACGCTTTGGCCGAACAGACAGGCACTCGGGTCTATCGGCCCGAGATTCTGCACTGCTGTCGATCAGCCATGCGAAGCGTTATCAACGGAGAGCAAGATCTATTAGGAGCCGCACTTCATGCCCGCGAGCGAAATCGTCACCTCAGCCGCCCCATTGCGCGCAGAGCAGTCGGCAGCACTCTCCTTCTGAAAGGTCTCGAGGCAGACATTGCCGTGGTCCTCTATCCGGAGAGCATGAGCGTGCAGAACCTCTATGTAGCCCTCACGCGTGGTGCGAAAGGGCTGGTGATCTGCTCCAGTACCCCAACGCTGACCCCGACCCCATAGCCTCAACCTAACCATTCTGCGCCCTATCAGGCACGAAGCTTTGCGGCGCTTCATCATTGCAATGGTCACAATGGACCTTGTCCCAAAGTCGTTGCTGAACATCTGGGTCTGAAGAACGTGGGTCTCGCCGGGCAGCGACTGCATCAGGATTGATTTCAAGGTTCTCCTTGTCCCACCTAGATGATTGGGCGGCGAAGGTGGCGTAGGCTATCTGCTTACCAATGATGCGTCAGCGGACAGCAGAATGAGCAGACCCAACTCAGTAGAGGATAAGGCATTGGCCGCTCTTGACCGCCTGGTGAAGCGACGCCCGACCAATGAACTGCTGAAGGCAAAGATGGCCGCAGGTCATCGGATCATCACGCCTACCGCGGTCGCGGCAGAGGCAGGAGTAAATAGAGGGAGCTTTGGATCAAGGCACGCTCGACTTGGGCACGTCTGGCTTAGAATTCAGGAGCTGGCTGAGGAGGAGAGGCGAGGCTCAGTAGCTGAAGAGCTCGCCAGGGTTAAGGCTGAGAACGCAAGGTTGAAGGCTCTGCTTTACAAGACCAACATCCACAACGCATCTCTCCAACTCGCAGTGTCCCGGCTTCAGAAGCAGAGTACCAAGAGAGACGATGGAGCAAATGTCGTCAACTTTCGCCGGAACGATCGGAAGCGTCCCCGGTAGCGTTGGATATCATCCTCAGCACTGCTCGACTCTGAACAACACGGCTCATAGCAATCTTGGAATACTGATCCCTAGAGTTGGTCCGCTCCATCTGGACAATGGCCTGATTTTTCAGGAGGCGATCCTCCCAAAAGTCCTTATGCTCTGGCAGGATGATGCAGCACTTGCACCCCGCGCACAGGCCGGGCGACCGTAGGCCGAAGTTCGGCGAGGCGCGGACAGTGAGGAGGCTTGCTTGTGGGTTGCAGCTGGAACGGTCAGGCAACATATCAATCAGGCAACTTGCGTAGGTCCCTGTCCATATCCGCAGGTCGGTGAGTTTCACGTATGCCACGGCCTTATCGATCGGCGTCTCTCCGTCCATCTTGGACAGTGCCTCGGTCATTGATTCGGCATGCTGCATGAGAAGACGCTGCGCCGGTCCACCTCCGATCGGCCTGCCGAGGGTGATTTGAACTAGGAACCGAGAGGTCTCCATGACTCTCTCTCCTTCCAAGTTCTCGAGCAGAGCCGCATCGTTTCCAATGTACCCTTGATCCGTGATCTGCTCGCTCATGTGACGGAAGTGCGTCCGTAGCGCTGGCATTAGTTCCGGCTTGGATCGGAACACATAGTGCGCAAAGGTGATCCTCCATCGCTGCGGGCGTAGGTACCTCACCTCGTAAACAGCTTGCGTCGTTTCGATGCCACGCTTCTTCGTGAGGGCTTCGACGGCAAACTCACGTTGCAGCAGAGAATTTCTGGATGCTGTCATTCGGCCGATTCCATCGGGACCCGATGGAAGGGACTTGGCGTGGGAGAAGCTGAGCATCAGTGACTTAGTGCCCGATAGTGCTCGCCAAGGCTCCATTAGCCGCACCAGCACCTCGACGGATTTCAGCACGATCGGCAGGTGATTCGTGCCCAACGGGCGCAGTCCGGCAGTCCACTCATGGCGAGTCGCTTCCCTTTTGGCGGAAATGCCACAGATGGAGAACACCTCCATTAGTCCGTCTAGCGACGTCACTGACTTGACCACACCGTGCTGTAGCGTCGGATCGTGGTCCAGGGAGAGGCCAATCAGCTCATGAGCTCGAATCCCGGTGCATCCCTGCAGCAAGACACTGCATGCGCTTTGAGTCATTAGTATTAGGCGTCTCAGGCCCTGAGTTCCGCTAATCTCGCGCTCGTCACCAGCGTCATCAATCCGATCTATGGTGGCCAATGGCTCATGCCAGGGTGTCAGTGTCCCTGGGATCGGGCTCATCTGGAACTCCTCGATGTGCCGTTTGATCTGACGAAAGCAGGCGATTCGTCTCGGTCCCGTAGCACTTCTTGCGTCGATCAGCATCGGGATGACCTCAGCCTGAAGTCTGATCACATCCTCCGAGCCGTACTCAATCCATTCACATGCGTAGGAAAGAATCGGTACCGAGATCTCGTCCGGGACAGGCATCAATCCACCCGTTCGAGCAAGCCCGAGCGGCTCTGTCACGACGTCGTAGGTCTTTCTTCCGTCAAACGGCGCTTCGCACGGTGCTTGTCCGCCTCTGGCGCGCAAGCTGTCCGCGATTTCGTAGATCTGTGTAAGTGGATGGATGAGTTTGTAGGCGGTCGCATGCGTCCACGCCCTGTCTCGACCGGCATCACTTCGGGCCGTCATGTACTGCTCTTCGAGACCTTCGACGTAGTCCCAGCTCATCGCCGTGGTGATATCGAAGAGGGAGTGGATCTCCCGCTCTCCCATGAACTTCACCAGCTCCCTCATGCCCATGTAAGTGCCAGGGATAGACCCAACCGTCATACGTACGGTGTCCTCAATGATGGCGGTCTTGAGGTAGCACTTCAGCTCAGAGAGCAGTCCTCTGTGCTTGTAGTCCGTGAGCAACTCTCCGCGTGCCACAGGGATTGCCCAGTCAACTGTGACAAACTCCTTCTGTTGGCCGACCGTGGTCTGGGCAAAGGTCCAGACATCACTGTCATAGTCAACTTGGAAGGAAGGATGCAGGGTCGCTGCCTGCGCTGTTTCGACCTTTCTTGCTGCGGGCATAGCCATATCTCTAGAATTGATTCGCTAGTGGCGGTACAGCCGGACTATTCAAGTCCAGGCAGGGGCGTCAGCATGATCATCATCGCTGATTGTCGATTCGCAGTTGTGCTCACTGCTGGGATCCATGAATCGCGGAGAGCGAGATAGGCATTCTCGAACTTTCGCCTCCAGATCTCGCTGCCGAGCTCTGCCCTGGCTTCTTCGTATAGCTCCTGCAGTTGAAGAAAGCGCGCGAGCGCGTAGGCTTCGTTTGGATCAGCTGCGGCGAGCGGGCATGCAGGACAGGAACCATAGCTGGTGCAGAGCTTTCCATGGCGCTGCCCTGGTTGAGGACTTTGGAATGGATCTGCACAGCAGAAGCCCTGCGTGGCTGCCGTTTGCTCACGATCACTTCGGGCGGAGCGTGTGTCGATCTTTCCATTTGAAGTCACCCAGCGCTCCTGTGCGGTCATGGCTCCTGCCAGCTGTTCCTTTTGCCGATGCTGCATCGTGGTTGTCTGGTAACTGTCTTGACCAGTTGACAGTAGCCGATGGCCTAGCATTGCTCGGAGCTCGAAGGCGTCGCCGTCGGTCAGCCCATCAACCGCTTCGGAGAACGCAAGCCTGTTTGCTTGAGAGCCAGAGTACTTAAGCCCCCTTCGTTTGCAGAACAACGTGATGTAACCGGTCACCCGCGTGGTCACGTCGTCGGTTCTGGCTGAGTAGGAGTCGATGTGCATTCCTCGGCGCTTGTGCCGCCCGCCTTCGGAAACTGCGTGGAGGAAGAAGTCATTGGCAAGCTCACCAGCAGCGTAGTCTCTGATTCGTTTGGTCCAAGCAATAACGAAACTGATCAATCTTTCAGGCGCTAGCGGGTGATCGCTAGCGGGGAAGGCTGCTCGCTGTGTCGCGCCCTGAGCGGAACTTCCAGCCCTGCGCTTGGAGGACTTGATCACCGTTCGCTTTTGTCCAAGCGGGTAGTGCTCCGATATGCCATTCAGGGTGAGTGTTCTAAGTGGCTGCTCGTTGAAGCCCGAGTGCATGGCTAGTACGAGAAAGAATGGGATCAGATCGCCGCCGATCGGGTGCGCTAGTCTCCTCAGACGGAAGTACTCGCTTTCGCTGATCTTTCCTACGCCTGGGAGCTTGTGAACCGCGCCTTGGCGAGGAAGATGACCGTCAAAGTTTGCCAATATTTGAGCAATTGCCTCTGCCGGATCGCTTAGCGATACAGCGTCGCCCTTTTTCTTCTGAGCGAGGGCACTGTGAACCCTATCTAGAAGCGGCCACACTTCGTCCATTGTCGATATGCATTCTTCGACCGCCGCCTTCATGACGTTGGCCCAAGCCGCACGGTCCAGCTCTTTCGGCTTGCTCTTCCGTGGCAGTCCTGCGAACGGCTTTGGCGGAATACGGATCACCTTCCACCGTGGATCCATCTCGTGCAGCGCAAGAACGACCTTCTTGAAGGTCCCGTAATAGTGGCGCTGGGTCTCCACCGAGAGAACTGTCGGGTGCGTGGTATCCCTACCTTTCAGATACGTTAGAAAGGACTCGCCGAGATCCATTGGAGTGTCGTCTGGGCCGCTTATCTTTACCCCTTTTACGGTTAGGTACTGCACCAGGCCACTCACGATGTTGTTAGCTGAAGAGGATCTAGTCGTCTCCCTGCTGTTCTTGTTAGCTCGGCAGAACGCCTCGGCGAAGAGCGGTGCCGCTGCACCTATGCCCTTCCACCGGCTGAGATTAACGATGTTGTCGCGCAGGTCTCCGGCGCGCCTGAACGCGACTTCTAGGCGACCAGCGCTCTCGCGGACATCCCATTTCTTTGTGTTGCCTACCTTTTCCTCAACTACTACGGCGTGCCGCAGCTGGGCGGATCTTCTTCCTGCCACGTAACGCTCCAATCCGTGTTCAATCTGATTTGATAAGGTGAGTCGGTCACATGCGAGGAGTAGTGCGTATGCTGGCCGTGGAGCCGTGTGAGCTCCAACTCGTCAGGCCTCGACGCCGATTCGCATAAAGGGTTGACCTTCAAGGTGCAGTCTGATCGATTCCCTGGTTTCGCTCTCGAATGCGTTCGCGCTTCGCAGGTAGATGGACTCAGTCGTATCCCTGAGACTGTGTCCCAGTACCGACTGAACATACTTGATCGCATCCATGTCACCGTTTGCGCGCTTCTCCATGTACGTGTACAAGGCGAAGGTGTGTCGAAGGGCGTGAATGGTTATTCGCTCGCGCTGCGTGGATTCGTAGCGAGCCAGGTCACGCTCTTTGGAGAGCCGTTTGAGCAGCCTGTCCTTGGCCTGGGCGAAATGCCGGTCGAAGATCTGCGGGGTTATCGGATTGCCCGCATGCTTGCGGTTGTTTGCGTCGAGGACGAATAGGACGCCGTGATCCTCGAGCTTGTGGTATCCCAGTCGGAGGTCAACGAGGCGCTGCCGAACACCTTTGGCATAGCGCTTCAACGCGTTGAGTAGCCAGACTGGAACGGGAACATTGCGCTTCTTGTTACCTTTCCCGAGCACGGGGATGGCGACTGCAGTGAGAGGATCGCGCCCTTCCGTACGGGCCTGAAGGATGGTTTTCGCTTTGAGATCGCACACTTCCGCCCGCCTCAGTCCTGCTTGATAGCAAAGCTCAGCCATCAATCGCTGCGCCGTGGTTGCGTATGCCAGTTCAACCAGACCGTTTCGCTCGAGCACAGGGTTTGGACCTAGTTCGTCAAGAATACCGACGACGGTCTCGGGATGGAGCGCAGTGATGAGTTCGTCAGCGTCGTTCAGCCCGGGAAGGTCGACGCCAACGTCGAGAACTTGAACAGTTCCTCGCTTCGTCTGCTTGCTCAGCAGCGCTGGTGCCTTCCTCAGGTATCCCCGTTTCACGCAGAATGCGATTAGCTTGGTCACGGTCGACCATCTTCGATGAATAGTCGCGGCGGCGAGCTTATCCAAGGTCACCGCAGAGTCCAGGTCAGTCAAGGTGTCCGCATAGGATCTGAGGAGATCCTCATCTACGTCGGAAACGAGCTTTTTTCTTGCGTCAAGAAAGTGATGGAAGTCGGTGAGGTCAGCCGCGATAGCTGCGGTTGTGTTCTTGCTGCAGGCAAGCTTTGGCTTTGGACCGATCGTTAGATGGGCATCTGCAAAGAATTCAAAAGCGGGCTGAACGATCGTTCCATCAGACCTGCTGACCAAAAAGCAGAAGCCTTCGGGTAAGGGTACGCCTTGCGCACACTTGATTCCTGTCGCTTCCGAAGCGATTGCACGTGCGGTGCATATTTCGACGTCATAGACCATGGCGCCGAAAGCTATCAGGTATACGGAAAGTTTTTTTTGCTGTGAGCCTTACGGTACGTTAACAACTGAAATGAGAATCATGCCTACTTTTTACTTCCATTGATTCATATATTTACGCGTGATCGTGACCCTACTGGTACGCTCGGTGTGAAGGAAGACCTGCTCGCTGGTACGGGGGAAGTGCGCAACAGAGAGGTGGGTTCGTTCGTCGCGCAGGCTAGATTTGCTCCTTCAGTACCAATGTTGGTGTCCGCTTGGCGCGGCAATCGGTAGCGCGCGGTCAATGGCTACCCAAGGCTGGCAGTGAGTTGACATCATCAATCGGGAGACGCCGCGGTTGCTACTGCGCGTTCTTTAGGGAAGCGTGTTGGCTGGGCAGTGGGTACGCCTGGAGCTACCGATTCAATTGCTGCCGGCAAAGGTAAGGTTGCCGCAACGCCACTGCACCACTTTTGATTGCTGGCAACCTTTGGTTGGCCGTCTCCGGGTTCTCCGGAGCGACGCTATCAAAGAGTTTCTCGAGTGCTGCCCGCGTGCTGATCCCTAACTGTGCCGAATGTGCGAGAGGACGGCCGCTGCATACGCGCTCTTTCAACGAGCCATCGAGACAACGCGCTGCTCAGCCATGATCGGCGATCATGTGGCCAAGGTCGGATGCACTCTGCAGTTCAATGATGCGATCGGTCAGGCGTTCAGCTGCGATCTGCAACCCGTCATCGTCTGACGAGTACGGGGAGCCGAACAGCGGGATCTCGACCCACAGTCTCTCCTGCCCATCATGCACATAGGGGCCATGGTCATCCAAGAGAAGGGCTTCACCCACGTGGGGGGAGACATAGGAAAGATCCTTTGTCCTTCCAGACCAGTGGATGTATCGAAGCTCGACAAACCATGCCGGAACACTGCCTTCCCTAGCCAGGAGTCCGGCAATTCTTCTTGCAAGTGCCTCGGGAACCGTAGTGAACAGTACAAGTTCCTCGAACTGCGATCGGACATCCTCTAGGAACCGGTGAAGCCCAGGGCGAGGAATCTGACTGACTGCGTTGGAGATGAGCGTGCCTTCGAGGTCCAGTGCCAGGATGGTTGGCTTCATTGGGAGTTCCTGTCTAAGCTTCTAAGCCTGAGTAAACGCATCGGTAGGTAGCTATCCATGGCGTGGGTCACAGGGTACCGGTTCGGGCTACGCCCCTCTGAAACTTTGCCCAACCACTTCACTTCCGTTGGATTGCTTCTGAGACCTCTACGGCCCAACGCGAGGTGTGGATGATCCTGGTCTCCTGCAGCTGCTCTTGAAGGATCTGGCGTTTGGTGAGCTGAGACACCGCCTCCCACTCGTTCCTGAAGATGTAAGTGGCATTGCCTGACTCGGGACTCTCGAACACGTATCGATTCCTTCCCGTGAACCCAAAAACGATGTACTCACTGAAACCGCCTAATCCGACTGCCATGAAGTCGGGCTCGTGACGAGTGATGGTCCGGATGCGCTGCTTAGCGACTGCGCGGTCGCTGTCGGTCAACTGCTTCAGATAACTATCCAATACCTGCATCGCTCTATCGAACGGGAACTTCCCCGGAGGGAGAATGCGCCAGTTGATCTTCTCGACCCTGACCGGCACCGCGAGGTCCGGGTCAACGATTTCGAAGTGTTGGAAGCATTCCAGGTAGATGTTGAGGAGGTTTGCAATGCTCTCTTCTGGCTCCGTCCGGTCAATGATCCTAGTAGCCATTGCGATACCACTGTCTGTATCTACAGCAGTGAGGAATTCACCAGGTGGTGCAACGTATTCCCTGGGATAGGTCTCATAGGATCTTGTCTGAGTACCGTGGTGAGTGTGTCCGTGCCAGTCCTTCCACGAGGTATTGATTGATCGAGACTTGGTGACCATCGGAAGGTCCTTTCGGATGATCTCTTTGCCTCGGGCATTGAATAACGTCGCGGGTCCTTCGGCGCTTGGCACAATGGAAGCGCCTGCGAGCGGAAGGTCGTCGAATCCCAGCATCGCCGCTTGGTGTTCTGTGAGTGGGCCGCTAAGAATGCGAAACTGTGGCAGCCGCTCAATCGTGCTTCGGTAGACTGATAAACCTCTCACTTGCTTGGGCATACGCTGGTCCTTTTCATGAGGAAGCGGGATAACTGCGTATTTCGGCCCACCGTGACCGGCTGTTTCGGTAGATCGTGACCGGACATTTCGCTAACGCGTGACCGCTCATTTCGCTATCAACGTGACCGATTTCCAGCCTGCTCCGAAACAGGCGGTCACGACTTACCGAAATCGTCGGTCACGGCTTAGCGAAACGCTTCCACCCCGTTGCGCATGACCTGACGCGACCGTCACCCTCGCCCGATTTCGGGGAGTAGAGGGATGGCGGCGCAGCGAGTAGCCATGCGTAATATCAAAGAATGTCTGCGCCTCAAGTTCGAGGGCGGCCTCTCTCACGAGAAGATCGCCCGGGCCTTGCAGCTGTCCAAGGGCGTCGTCAGTAAGTACGTCACCGCAGCCGCTGAAACCGGGATGGAGTGGCCGGCGCTGGCCGTGCTGGATGAGGTGGCGCTGGCGGCGGCACTGTTGCCCACTGCCAGGGTTCGCCAGACCCGCGGCGAGCGGGTGGTGCCGGATCTGATCACGATCCACCGCGAATTGCGGCGCAAGGGCGTCACCCTGCAACTGCTGTGGGAGGAGTACGTCGCCGCCCATCCCGAGCAGCCGACCTACCGCTATACCCAGTTCGTCGAGCACTACCGCCGCTACGCCAGCACCCTCAAACGCTCGATGCGTCAACAGCACCGGGCCGGCGAGAAGCTGTTCATCGACTACGCCGGCCCGACGCTGCCGGTGATCGACCCGGCCACCGGCGAGATCAGCCGGGCGCATATCTTCGTCGCAGCGCTGGGGGCCTCGAACTACACCTATGCCTGCGCCACGCCGGGGGAAACCCAGGTGGACTGGCTGACCGCGCTGGGTCAGGCATTCAGCTATTTTGGCGGGGTCAGCGAGATGGTGGTGCCGGACAACCCGCGCGCCCTGATCGCCCATCCCGACCGCTACGAGCCGGGCTTGAACCGCGCCGCGCTGGAGTGCGCCCGGCATTACGACACGGTGATGCTGCCGGCGCGGCCGCGTAAGCCGCAGGATAAAGCCAAGGCCGAGGTGGCGGTACAGGTCGTCGAACGCTGGATCATGGCGCGGCTGCGCCACCAGCAGTTCTTCAGCCTGCACGCGCTCAACCAGGCGATTGCCAAGCTGCTGGAGGACTTGAACCAGCGCCCGTTCAAGAAGCTCGATGGCTGCCGCCGGGAGTGGTTCGAGCGGCTCGATCAACCGGTGCTGCGGCCGCTGCCACAGCATCCCTACGAGGTGGTGACCTTCAAGCGCTGCAAGGTCAACATCGACTACCACATCGAAGTGAACGGCGGCTTCTACAGCGTACCCTCGGCCCTGGCCCGGCAGAGCGTCGATGTGCGGCTGAGCGCGCATACCGTGGAAGTCCTGCACGGCAACCGGCGGGTCGCCAGCCACTTGCGACTTCAGCGGCGCGGCGCCTACAGCACCCAGAGCGAACACATGCCGGCCTCGCACAAGGCGCACCGCGAGTGGACGCCGCAGCGCCTGCTCGACTGGGGTGAGCGAATCGGCCCGCAAACCCGGCAGATCGTCGAGCACCAACTGACCCACAAACCGCACCCGGAGATGGGCTATCGCGCCTGCCTGGGCCTGCTCTCGCTGGCGCGCCAGTACGGTAACGCGCGCCTGGAGGCGGCGGCCAGCCGCGCCGTGCAACTGCGGGCGCTTAACGGCCGCACCGTGCGCAACCTGCTCAAGCAAGGCCTCGACCAGCAACCACTGCCCAAGCCCGCGACGCCGGCAGCACAACCCAGCAGTCACGAGAACGTCCGTGGCGCCGATTACTACACCCAAGAGGAGCTGTTCGATGATGACCCAACACACCCTGAGCCAATTGCACCAACTGCGGCTGGGCGGCATGGCCCGAGCACTGGAAGAACAATGGACGCTGCCGGCCAGCCACAGCCTGAGCTTCGATGAGCGCCTCGGCCTGCTGCTCGACCGCGAGCTGGCCTGGCGCGACGACAAGCGCCTGGAGCGGCTGCGTAAACAGGCCAAGCTCAAGTACGCCAGCGCCTGCCTGGAAGACCTCGACCGGCGCCGTGGCCGCACGCTGGACGAGCGCCTGATCGCGACCCTGGCCAGTGGTGACTGGATCCGTCAACGGCACAACCTGCTGCTGACCGGCCCGACCGGCGTCGGCAAGACCTGGTTCGCCTGCGCCCTGGGCCACCAAGCCTGTCGCCAGGGCTACAGCGCGCTGTACCTGCGCACCCCGCGCCTGCTGGAGCAACTGCGCATCGCCCACGGCGACGGTAGCTTCGGGCGCACCCTGCAACAGCTGGCCAAGGTCGATGTCTTGATTTTGGACGACTGGGGCCTGGCGGCGCTGGAGGAAAATGCCCGGCATGACCTGCTGGAAGTGATCGACGACCGCGCCGGCAGCCGCTCCACCATCCTGACCAGCCAGCTTCCCGTCGAGCACTGGCACGGCTGGATCAACGACCCCACGCTGGCCGACGCCTTGCTCGATCGCCTGGTACACAACGCCTACCGAATCGTGATGAAAGGCGAGTCACTACGGAGGAAAAACACGGAGGAAGAAGCCGCATCGTGACCGATGCGGTTAGAATTTAAACCCCGCGCAATCGGGTGAAGCCACCGGTCACGTTGTTAGCGAAATGAGCGGTCACGTTCACCGAAATCCGCAGGATAACCAAATATGTTTGGAAAGCCGTCTAAGCTTGCTGCGGAGGAGATGCTATTTCCTTTTCGGGGAGATGCTATCAGTACTCAGAAACCTAGGACGCTCTGTCCCTGTAGGCGCCGCTCGGACTGCATCCATAGCTTTGTACTGATGCTAGCCTCGTTTTCCGTTCGGCTAGAAAAGTTGCCCCTGTGGCGACTTGTCTTGGGGAGGTTGAAAAAGATGAGTGGCCAGCGCTGGCAGCCTAGTGAAACCGAGTTCACGATGCTTCTTTTCAAAGCGCTTCCGGATCAAGTCCGCTACAGGGCCAGTTCCGGACATCCTGGTGCCAAAGCTGGCGTCATACTCCTTTCCACCATGCATCTGTCGCATCAAGCTAAGCACGTGCGCAGCGCGGTCCGGATAGTGCAGCTCGAGCCATTCTCTCCAAATGTCCTTAATCTCGTTGGGTAGCCTGAGAAGCACGTAGCCTGCTGCCCGAGCGCCGTGTTCGTGAGCAGCCTCAAGGATGGCTTCTAGGTCATGGTCGGTGATCATGGGAATGACCGGCGCGATCAAAACCCCTACCGGTACTCCTGCCTCGTGCAGCTGATTCATTGCTCGCAGCCTTGCGTGGGGAGCAGCAGCTCGTGGTTCCAGTTTTGCAGATAGCTTCCTGTCGAGCGTGGTGACCGAGAAGTAGACCGTAACCAACCGATCCTTGGCCATCGACGCCAGCAGTTCGACGTCCCTGGTGATCAAGGCACTCTTGGTGACGAAGCTCACCGGATGCTTGGCATCAGCAAGCACCTCAAGGCATTGGCGTGTAATTTGGTAATTCCTTTCAATCGGCTGATAGCCGTCTGTGTTTATCCCCAACGCAATCGGGGTGCACTTGTAGTTCGACTTGCTAATTTCTGCTCTGAGGCGCTCCGGGGCATTTGTCTTTGCAAACAGGCGCGTCTCGAAGTCTAAGCCTGGTGAAAGGCTCAAGTAGGAGTGAGAAGGGCGAGCAAAACAGTAAACACAGCCATGCTCGCAGCCGCGGTACGGGTTGACCGACGCGCTAAAGCCAACGTCAGGGGATGAGTTGTGGCTGATCACTGTGCGCGCTCGCTCTTCCTGCACCTGAGTTCTCAGCGGTGGCGCGTCTTCCATCTCCTGGTAGACCGACTCCCAGCCGTCGTCGACTCCCACTGTTGCAGTGGTATCGAAACGGCTTGGGACACGCGATGCGGCCCCTCTGCCTTTGAGGGGAACTTGGGCCTTTCGAGCATCCTGTTCCATGGCGACAACTTGGGAAGGTCGGGCCGTTAGTATTATTGCTAACCACAGGCGCCGCAACACCGTGAAATTCAGCTAGCTGTAGGCCATACGGTCGTTTGGCGAGTAGGTTCTGCCCAGGCTTATCCACAGCTTCGGCTGGCAAGGCCTTTATCAGCTGCGTTGGCCATGGAGCGCTTTGGCTTCCGCCAAGAAGATCTGCATCAATGCCCGCGATCGACGTGTTGCTGCAGGCAGTGGAATGCCCAACTGTGCGCAGAGCGAAGTCGCATATGCCATCTGTGCACCCGTGGGCGGCTTGATGTCCCAATCCGTTAGCTGGGGGATGAGCTTTGAGAGCTCTTCTGCCAGGCGGTACTCAAAGCCTCTTGCTTGCCCTTCCTCTTCTTGCATTCGACGCATCTGCATAGCGACCTGCTCCCTGCCCATGGGAGAAAAGGGAAGCTCAAGAGTGAACTCCAGTTCCGGACATACGAGGTAAAAGTTCATGGGAGATGCAATTAGTACTTATAAGTAGACTACCTTTAGAGGCGTAGTCTTTAAAGTACTGGAACCACAAGCTGCTTCGTATGGTCGAGCATACGAACCAAGCGAAACTTGCAGATGTGATCCGCGCGCATCGCATTGATCTGGGTGTCAGCCAAGAAGCCTTTGCTGACCACATCCAGATGCACCGCGCCTACTACAGCAAGATCGAGCGTGGCGAAAAGAACCTCACTCTCGCTACCTTGGAGCGAGTTGCTAAAGGCATGGGTACCTCGATGTCGGCCCTGCTGCGCGCCGCAGGGCTCTAACACTCTTTGCAGACCACGAAGGTTGGCCAACCTCTCCAGGATGGGCGTGTTTGGCCGGCACTGCGCGGGGGATTGTGCCGATAGCAATGTGTTTACTGATTATTCTCTAACCTGTTGATCTATATGGATTTATCTAGTGAACAATCAGGGGGTATTGATACCGTGCTCGCAACCGCGATAGGGATTCACGGATTGACTGAAGCCGACGTCCGGTGAGGTGTTGCGGCTGATGATGCTGCGTGCGGTCTCGGCACGTACTTCAGTGCGCAGACGTGGGGCGAGGAATTCCTCGCTCTCATCGACTGCCCAGCCGTCGTCCACCGCCTCGCTGACGGTGCTTTCAAAGCGCCCGGCAAGGTGGGACGTGGAACCTCGGCCCTTGATCGCGATACCCATTGCGGCAGGTTACGCCGCAGCCGTCTCAATGGCTGCGACGGCCGCCTGAAGGGTTCAGGGCGAAGCTCTGCAAGGCAACCGTATCACTGTAGCGCCGAGCCCATGCTCGGCTGCATCCATCGGTCACAGCAGGGCCAGGTACCCGCGCACGGTGGCATCCAGCCCGTCATACAGTGCCTCGCCGATCAGCGCGTGGCCGATCGACACCTCCAGCACGTCTGGCACGTGAGCCAGGAAATCGCGCAGGTTGTCCTGCGACAGGTCGTGCCCGGCGTTGACGCCCAGGCCCACCGCCTGCGCCCGCCGCGCCGCAGTGGCGAACAGTTCCAGCATCGCCGCAGCGTCTCCGGCCGCGTGTGCTTCGGCGTAGGGGCCGGTATACAGCTCGACACGATCTGCACCGACTTCGGCCGCCTGCTCCAGCAGCGGGTTGCCCGCGTCGACGAACAGGCTGACCCGGCAACCCATCGCCTTCAGCTCGGCCACCAGCGGGCGCAGTCGTTCGGCATCCCGCTCGAAGTCGAAACCATGATCGGAGGTGATCTGGCCGTCGCTGTCAGGCACCAGGGTAGCCTGCGCCGGACGGGTCTGTGCACACAGCGGCAGCAGCCCCGGATAACCCTCGCGCGGCGGCGCGAACGGATTGCCTTCGATGTTGAATTCGACGCCACGGGCACGGGTCAGCGTGGACAGGGCCAGCACATCCTCGGCGGTGATATGACGGCGGTCCGGTCGCGGATGCACGGTGATGCCGTGCGCGCCTGCATCCAGGCAGGCCTGGGCGGCGCGTACCACGTCCGGTTCGGCACCGCCGCGCGAATTGCGCAGGACGGCGATCTTGTTGACGTTGACGCTGAGCTGGGTCATGGAACGAAACTACTTGGAAAGAGGGGATGGATCGTGATCGTTGGGGTCGTCACCCCGGCGGGCCTGGGCCTGTTCACGCAGGCGGCGCAGTTCTTCGGCATCGACCAGTGTGGATGGATCGCGCTGCGGATCACCGAAACGGGCCACGTAGCGGCCACGCACCCAGGCCAACAGGAAGGCGAGGGCGGCCAGCAGGCACAGGGTCATCAGCCCGGGGCTGGGGGTCTTCAGCGCGAAGGCGAAACAGCCCAGCGCCAGCAGCAGGTACAACCAGTACATAGTCGGGCTCCCCGGATGATCGGCGCAGTGTAGCGCTGCGTCAGAGCAGCGGCGAGGCCAGCCGGGCGAAGGCCTCGGGCAGGCGGTGCAGCCACAGCGAACGACCGGCCTGGTCGTGCACCCGCGTGGAACGGTCGAATTCGCCCTGCAGCAGTTCGGCCAGCGCAGCCACCCGGTCACGGTCGCTGATCATCATCGACAGCTCGAAGTTCAGCCGGAAGCTGCGGTGATCGAAGTTGGCACTGCCGACGATGCAGACGTCGTCATCGGCGATGAAGGCCTTGGTATGCAGCATGCGTGGGCCGTACTCGTAGATCTTCACCCCGGCATGCAGCAGCTCGTCGAAGTAGGAGCGGGCGGCCTGGGTGACGAACCAGGAATCGCTCATCTTCGGCACCAGCAGGCGCACGTCCAGCCCGCCCAGCGCGGCCGAGGTCAGTGCCATCCGCGCCGCTTCGCCCGGCACGAAGTAGGGCGTGACCAGCCAGACGCGCTCGTGCGCTTCCTGGATCGCCGCCACATGCAGGCGATGGATCGTTTCCCAGCCCGAGTCCGGGCCGGAGACCAGCACCTGGGCGTTGATCGCACCATCGCCGCGCAGCGGCATGTCAGCTGGCCACAGACGCGCGATGTCCATGCGCGAGGGATCCTGTCCACTGGCGTAGAGCCAGTCCTCGGCGAACACCAGCTGCAGGCTGCGCACCACGTGGCCGCGGATGCGCATGTGCAGGTCGCGGTAGGCATCCGCCCTGCGGCTTTCATCCTCGTCGTCGGTGATGTTGATGCCGCCGGTGAAGGCGAGGCGGCCGTCGACGATCACCAGCTTGCGGTGGGTACGCAGGTTCAACCACGGGCGCTTGAATGGCTTCAGCAGCTGCCGTGGGTGGAACCAGATCGCTTCGCCACCGGCGTCGAGCAGCGGCTGCAGGAAGCGGCGGGGCAGGGCCGACGAACCCACCGCGTCGAGCAGCAGGCGCACCTGCACACCCGCGCGGGCGCGCTCGACCAAGGCGTCGCGCAGCGCGGTGCCGGCATGGTCCGGGTTGAAGATGTAGTACTCCAGGTGCACGTGATCGCGGGCCTGCGCGATGGCGTCCAGCAGGGCCGCGTAGGTTGCCGCGCCATCCACCAGCCAGGTGACTTCGGTGGCGCTGCTCGGCGCGAGCCCGGTCGTGGCCTGTGCGACCTTGGCCAGCTCGGTGCAGTCGGCGTCGGGTGGGCAGACATCGCTGTAGTGCTCCATCCCCGAGCGGGCACGGCCACGGCGCAGGCGCTGCCGCTTCACCTTCTGCGGGCCCAGCAGGTAGTAGATGAAGAGACCCAGGTAGGGCAGCAGCGCCAGCGACAGGATCCAGCTCAGCGTGGCCACCGGCTCGCGCTTCTGCAGCATGATCCAGCCCGCCAGCGCGAACAGGTACAGCAGATAGGCGACCGCCAGGATCGTGCCAAGGTGGGCGATGCCGTCGAGCCAGTGGCGCAGGGAGTCGAAGAGGGCGAGCATCCGCCGATCATAACGGTCCAGACCGTCAGGCATAAAAAAGACGCCCCTGTTTCCAGGGGCGTCTGCAGTCGCGTCATGACTGTTGTATTGCGGTGTAGCAGTTACTGCTGCACAAAACCGATCTTCTTCATCTGAGCGTTCTTCGCGGCAGCCAGAACCTTGGCCATCACGTCGTACTCGGAATCCGGGCTCGCGTCGATGCGCAGTTCCGGCTGGTTGGTCGGGTCCTTCTGGACCTCGTTCTCCATCCGCTGCTGCAGCTCGCTCGCATTGATCGGGCTGTTGTTCCACGAGACCTGGTTGCTGGCGTCGATCTTGAGTTCGATCGGCGGCGGCGGTTCGACCAGCTGCGGCGGTGGGTTGAGCACGCGCTGCGGCAGGTCCACGGCGATCGGGTACGTCATGATCGGCGCGGTCACGATGAAGATGATCAGCAGAACCAGCATCACGTCCACGAGGGGCGTGACGTTGATGTCTGCCATGGGGCCTTTGCCACCACCACTACTGAATGCCATGGCTTACTGCCCCTTCTCTTTGGTCGCGACGAAGCCGACGTCCAGCATGCCCTGTTCCTGCGCGATCTTGGTCATCTCGTTGATGACACGCATCTTGGTGGTGCGGTCACCACGCAGGTTCAACGGCGGCTGCGGGGTCTGCTGGGCGGCGGTCGCCAAGCGCGACTCGAGAGTCTGCTTGTTGATTTCTTCGTCGTTCCAGTAGATCGAGCCATCTTCCTTGACTGCCAGGGTGATGGGGCCCTTGCGGTCGTTGGTGTCGTCCGGCTTCTGGACCAGGTTGGCCTCCGGCAGATCCACCTTGACCTTGTGGGACATCAGGGGCGCCGTGATGATGAAGATGATCAGCAGCACCAGCATCACGTCCACGAGGGGCGTAACGTTGATGTCGGCCATGGGGCCGCCGCTGTTACCACTACTGAAAGCCATAACGGGCTCCGTCTAGATCGTGTTGACTACGTTCTCGCTGGGTACAGCGCGTCGCAATTAGCGGACGCGCGAACCGGTGGCGAAGAAGTCGTGCAGGTCGTGCGCGAAGGTATCGAACTTGCTGATGGTCGCGCTGTTGATCTTGCTGAAGAAGTTGAAGGCGAACACGGCCGGGATCGCGACGAACAGACCGATCGCGGTCATGATCAGCGCTTCACCCACCGGGCCGGCAACGGCGTCGATCGAAGCGGAGCCGGTGGCACCGATCTTGATCAGCGCGCCGTAGATGCCCCACACGGTACCCAGCAGACCGACGAACGGAGCGGTCGCGCCGACGGTGGCCAGCAGGGTCATGCCCGACTGCAGCTTGTTGCTTTCGCGGGTCACGGCCTGACGCAGAGCGCGGTCGACGAACTCCGAACGGCTCAGGTTCTCACCCACGCCGCCGGTGGCGCCGCCTTCAGCGCGCTGGTGGTGGGCAGCCGCCTGGGCAGCGTCCAGGGCGATCTTGGAGAACGGCTCGGAAGCCGGCTGTTCTTCCATCGCACGGATGGCGTCCTGCGCGTTCGGGGTATCCCAGAACAGGCTGACGACGCGATCAGCGGCGCTCTTCAGGCGGGTGGCGCGGAAGATGTTGATGACGGTCCAGTACCAGGACATGGCCGACATGACGACCAGGGTCAGCAGCACGACCCAGGAAACCGCGAAATCACCCGGCTTGGTGGTCATTTCGTGGATCAGGTGCTCGAAGCCCATCTGCGACAGGGCGTTGGACGGATTGCCCCCGGCAGCAGCGGCGATGAAAATTTCCTGCAGCATGACGCTTACCTTTGTTGTGTGTGGTGATAAAGGGTGTAGCTAAGCTAAACAATCGAACTGGGAGCGGGGGTGGCCAGGCGGCCACCCGGACGCATCAGTTCAGCGCAAAGTTGACCGGGACGCGAACGCGACCTGCCGCCTTCTTACCGCCAGATTCAGCGGCGTTGAAGCGCCACTTGCGAGCTGCTTCCATCGCAGCACGGTCCAGGTCGCGGTTACGGCTGGACTTTTCCACCGTGACATTGGTGACGTTGCCGCTGGCATCGACATCAATGATCAGGATCACTTCGCCCTGGATACCCGCGCGGAAGGCTGCCGGCGGGTAGCGCGGCGGGTTCATGGCCTTCGACGAGATGTCCACGCTGGCCTCGATCGAGGTCGGCGGAGCCGGCGGCGACGGAGGCGACGGCGGGGTGACGATATCGCTCGGGCGCGGTTCCGGCACGTCCACGACCGGCGCCTGCGGCGGCGGCGGGACCGGCGACGGCTTCGGCGGCGACAGGTTCTTCACCGGCGGCGGCGGAGTATCCGTCGGCGGCGGCGGCGGCGGCGGCGGTGGCGGCGGCGGCGGGGCGTCGACGATCGTCACCATGACGTTGCGCTCCTTCTCAGCCACGGCCTTGGGAGCCACGGCGGGGATCAGGAGCATCATGAACGCGGCCAGATGCAGGGCAATTACAAACGCGATGCCGACGATGCGAGGCCAGCTCAGCCCCTTGTCATCGGGTTGTTCGTACCGGTGAACGACTAGTTGTTCCGTCATGCGCCAAGAGCTCAATAGTGGGGCCGGGATGCCGGGGGCGGAATCCCTGATCAGCGGTGCATGACACCGCAGGAACCTCCAAGCTTATACCAATCCTGAGCGCCTGCGCATCAACTGTGCAGGCATTCAGGCGTTATTCCTACTTACTTCAGGTTGATGATTTTTTTGGCATCAGCCTGGTTCTTCACACCCTTCGCCAGCGCCTGCTGGGCGGCCTGCTTGGCCTCCGGGATGCGACCTTCGGCATGCAGGACGCGTGCCAGGTTCAGGTAGGTCTCACCGTCCTTGGACAGCGGGGCAGCCTTCTGCCACGCATCGATCGCCTGCGGCACCTGGTCGGAGTAGTAGTAGGACTGGGCCAGCGCCAGGTAGACCTGGTAATCCGGCTTCAGGATGCCCTTCTGCAACCCTTCGTTGATGACCGCGATGACGTCCTTTTCCTTGTGTTCGGTGTTGGCATAGATCGAGTACAGCTGCTTGTACTCGCGCTCTTCGGTGAGCTGGCCGCTGCTGCGCAGCTTGTCCATCACCGCGGCAGCCTTCTCCATCTGATCGGCCTGCATGTACATGCTGGCCAGGTTCAGCTGGGCCTTCTTGTCGTTCGGGTTCTTGGCGGCCAGTGCCTCGGCTTCCTTCACCGCTTCACCGGACTGGCCGGCTTCGGAGAGGGCCGCCATCAGCAGCTGGTTCCAGTTGTCCTTCGGTTCGGTGGCGCCGGCGATGGCCTGCTTCAGCACCGGGATCGCTTCCTGGTAGCGCTCCAGCTGGTACAGCGCCTGGCCCTTGGCGATCAACTCTTCCGGCTTGGTCGACTTGCTCTCGGCGAAGTACTTGTCCAGGGTCGCCAGGCCTTCGGCGGTCTGGTCTTCCTGCAGCTGCAGCTGGCCCAGCATCAGCATCGACTGGAAGTGGCCGTTGTTGTCCAGGCCGTTGAACTGCAGGACCTGCTTCAGGTAGGCCACGGCAGCCGGGGTGTCGTCGGTCTGGTAGGCGGCCTGCGAGGCCAGCTGCGCGGCCAGCGACTTGTCGTACTCGTTCGCGGCGCTGTCAGCCAGGATCGCGTCGGCCTGCGTGCGCGTCTCCGGGAACTTTTCCTTGTTGTAGCTGTCGATCATCTTCTGCAGCTTGCTGCCCAGCTTGGCCGATGCCTTGACGGTCGGCTCCTCGCGGGTCGCGTTCGGGTACAGCGCTTCGGCCTTGGCCTGCTTGCCGCCGCGGTTGCCACGCTCGGAGGAACGCGAGGACTGCGCGAAGGCATCGGTGACCACGGCGCCGGTCAGGGCGGTCGCGACGAGGACGGAAAGCACAGCTTTGTGGTTACGGAAAATCATCGTTCACCTCGATCGAACCGCCGGATAGCGGCAAAGTCGGACTGTCAGAAAAATCTGAGCCGCCAAACGTATCAGAAACAGATGGCGTGAGAAATCGTTTTATGTGCTGCAATACAGCATAGAACTGCGCACTCATCCGCACTTTGGCCGCAGCCCGGCCGCCTGCGCCTGCTGATAGACCGGCGTCAGTCCCGGTGCATCGCGTCGCAGTTCCTGGATACGGTTGGCTGGATCGGGGTGGGTGGACAGCCATTGCGGGCTGCGGCCGCCACTGGCGGCCATCATGTTCTGCCACAGGTCGACCGCCTGCGCCGGGTTGAAACCGGCCTGGGCCATCAGTCGCTGGCCGATCACGTCGGCCTCGCTTTCCTGGGTGCGTGAACCGGGCAGCAGGAAGGCGGTCTGCGCGCCCATGCCCCCGAGCTGGTTGACGGTGCTGGCAGCGCCTTCTCCGTAGGCCGCGCCGGCCAGCGCACCGAGCACGGCCAGCCCGGTCTGCGCACCCATCTGCCGGGTGATGCGCTCTTCGTGGTGGCGGGCGATGACGTGGCCGATTTCATGGCCGATTACGGCAGCCAGCTGATCCTGGTTCTTGGCGACGGTGAAGATGCCGGTGTTCACGCCGACCTTGCCGCCGGGCAGGGCGAAGGCGTTGGGCTCCTTGTCGACGAACACGGCCGTCTCCCACCGTACGCCACGGTATTGAGGCGGCAGCTGCGCGACCAGGGCGTTGACCACGCACTGCACGTAACCGTTCTGGCGGCCGTCGGTGCTGATCTTTTCCTTCTGCTTGGTTTCGGCAAACGCCTGTGCGCCGAGCTGGTCCAGCTGCGCCTGCGACACCCCGCCCACCATCTGCCGACGGCCGGTAGGAGAGGTCGTGGTCGCGCAGGCGCTGACCAGGGTGGTGATGACAAGGGCCAGCAGCAGTTGTTTCATGGATCCACCCCCGTGTTCATATGCGCAGTGTGTAGCGTAGCGGCTTAATCTTTCGTCAAGCGGACACGGCGTTACGTTGCCCCGAAGAACACAAGCGCGGCAAGCGCCACGCCGTTGTTCAGCGCGTGCGCGGTGATCGCGGCCCAGAGCGTTCCGGTGCGCTGGTACAGCCAGCAGAACGCGGCACCCATGCCGCCATAGACCAGCCACAGCTGCGCGATCTCGGCCGGGCCGTTGGCACTGGTGCCAGGGATTTCATGGATCAGGGCGAAAGCAAGGCTGCTCAGTACCACGCCCAGCCACGGGCGTCCGGCCTTCCACAGGCGGCCAAACAGCACGCGGCGGAACAGCAGCTCCTCGTAGGCCGGTGCCAGTACCACCGCGAACAGCACCAGGAACAACGGGAAGCGCGCGATCGCACTCTGCATCAGCGCCAGATTGGTGGGAACCGGCTCGATGCCGAACTGCTTGGCCAGGAAGGCGATGCCATTGCTGCCGAGCACGATCAGGGTCGCCACCAGCAGGGTCCAACCCCAGGTGGAGGGACGGCGCAGCGCCTGGCGCGACGCGTGGCGCTCGGCGGCATTGGCCGGCCGTCGCCAGAAGTACAGCAGCAGCGCGGCGCCGCCGGTGGCAAACAGCGCCATGAGAATCTGCGCAAGCGCGCCCGGCTGGCCCAGTGACGCCGCTACCGAACTGGCGTCGGGGGCACCAGCGCCGGCCTGCGCGTTCGCGTAACCGACCACCACGCCACGGTACAGGCCCCATAGCAGGCCGCTGATCAGGCTCAGGCCGAACAGGGTGACAGCGGCGATACCCAGGTCGATGAAAAACCCCGCCAACGGCGAAACGGCACGCGGCGCGGCAGAAGCCGGCGGAACCGGGGGCGGAGCGGAAACCGGGGCGGATGCGGACATCAGGTACCTGCGTTCAAGAGTCGAAGGCCGGCGCGCCTCCCCGCGCACCGGCCGTGTCCCGATTGTGTCAGATATCCAGGTTTGCGACCTTCAGCGCGTTGTCTTCGATGAAGTCGCGACGCGGTTCGACGACATCGCCCATCAGCGTGCTGAAAATCTGGTCGGCAGCGACAGCATCTTCGATGCGCACCTGCAGCAGTCGACGGGTTTCCGGATTCACCGTGGTGTCCCACAACTGCTCCGGATTCATTTCACCCAGACCCTTGAATCGCTGGATCTGGCGGCCGCGCTTGGCCTCCTCGAGCAGCCAGTTCTGTGCCTTGGCAAAGCTGTCGACTTCGATCGACTTGGCACCGCGGGAAATGGTCGCGCCTTCGCGGACCAGACCGTGCAGCAGCTTCGATGCCTGGTGGATCGCGCGCAGTTCGCCGCTTTCGAAGGCCGACATCGGCAGCACCTGGATGTGCTGTTCGCCCATGTGGCGACGGGTCACCAGCACAGCGGCCGGGCGCTCATCGTTGGCGTCCTGCAGTTCCAGCGTGAAACGCGGGCTGCCCAGGCTGCCCTGGTTGAGACGCTTGGCCAGTGCATCCAGGCCCTCGCCTTCGCCGGCAGCGCGCAGGCTTTCCAGGTCCATCGGGACGAAGTCGACCAGCGCTTCAAGCAGGTTGCGGTCGTAGCGGTGTGCGTTGCGCTCGATCGAATCCAGCGCCGCCGCGTAGGCCAGCAGCAGCTTCTCCAGCGCCAGGCCTTCGATGCCGGGCTCGCCGGTGGCCGGCACCAGTGCAGCGTTTTCCACTGCGCTGCTGGCCAGGTAGCTGTCCAGCGCCGGGTCGTCCTTCAGGTACAGCTCCTGCTTGCCCTGCTTGATCTTGTACAGCGGCGGCAGGCCGATGTAGACGTAACCGCGCTCGATCAGCTCCGGCATCTGACGGTAGAAGAACGTCAGCAGCAGGGTGCGGATGTGGGCGCCGTCGACGTCGGCGTCGGTCATGATGATGATCTTGTGGTAACGCAGCTTGTCCGGGTTGTACTCGTCACGGCCGATGCCGGTGCCCAGCGCGGTGATCAGCGTACCCACCTGGTCGGAGGACAGCATGCGGTCGAAACGCGCGCGTTCCACGTTGAGGATCTTGCCGCGCAGCGGCAGCACCGCCTGGTTCTTGCGGTTGCGGCCCTGCTTGGCCGAACCACCTGCCGAGTCACCCTCGACGATGAACAGTTCGGACAGCGCCGGATCCTTTTCCTGGCAGTCGGCCAGCTTGCCTGGCAGGCCCGCGATGTCCAGCGCGCCCTTGCGGCGGGTCAGGTCGCGGGCCTTGCGCGCGGCTTCACGTGCACGTGCGGCATCGACGATCTTGCCGGCGATCGCCTTGGCTTCGTTCGGGTTTTCCTGCAGGAACTCTTCCAGGCGCGCACCGAAGGCGTTTTCCACCGCCGGGCGCACGTCGGAGCTGACCAGCTTTTCCTTGGTCTGGCTGGAGAAGCTCGGGTCCGGCACCTTCACCGACAGCACTGCGATCATGCCTTCGCGCATGTCATCGCCGGTCAGGTTGATCTTGGCCTGCTTGGCGATGCCGTTCTGCTCGATGTAGTTGTTGAGCACACGGGTCAGCGCACCGCGGAAACCGGCCAGGTGGGTACCGCCGTCCTTCTGCGGAATGTTGTTGGTGAAGCAGTACATCGTCTCCTGGTAGGAGTCGGTCCACTGCAGCGCCACGTCCACGACGATGCCGTTGTGCTCGCCGGTGACTGAAATGACGTTCGGGTGCAGCGGGGTCTTCAGCTGGGCCAGATGCTCCACGAAGCTGCGGATGCCGCCTTCGTAGTGGAAGTCATCGCGACGGCCGTCGCCACGCTCGTCGGCAAGGACGATCTTGACGCCGGAGTTCAGGAACGACAGCTCGCGCAGGCGGCGTGCCAGGATGTCGTAGTGGAATTCCACGTTGTCGTGGAAGGCGACGGTCGACGGCCAGAAGCGCACGGTGGTACCGCGCTTGGTGGTGGCTTCCAGCTTGGCCAGCGCAGTCACGGCTGCGCCGTTGCTGAATTCCTGCTGGTAGTGGGAGCCATTCTGGAACACGTCCACCAGCAGCTTCTGCGACAGCGCGTTGACCACGCTGACGCCGACGCCGTGCAGGCCGCCCGAAACCTTGTAGCTGTTGTCGTCGAACTTGCCGCCTGCGTGCAGGACGGTCATGACCACTTCGGCCGCAGACACTTCGCGACCGAGCTTGGCGCTCATCTGCTCGTGCTTGCCGGTCGGAATACCACGGCCGTTGTCGGACACCGAGACCGAGCCGTCGGCGTGGATCGTCACTGCAACGTGGTCGGCGTGGCCGGCCAACGCTTCGTCGATCGAGTTGTCGACGACCTCGAACACCATGTGGTGCAGACCGGTGCCGTCATGCACGTCGCCGATGTACATGCCGGGACGCTTGCGGACAGCCTCCAGGCCTTCCAGGGCGGTAATGCTGTTGGCGTCGTAATTGCCGTTGTTTGCCGGGGTGTTCTGTTCGTCGCTCATTGCGCTTGCCGTAGGCTCCGCAGGTCGGGCACCGCTTGGGGCGATGCGCCGAGAATGAAAGGATTCCAACCCGAATTATACCAGCCGGGGTCGAGCGGACCTGGTGTGCCCACTATGGCACAGCCACGATCTGTGCATGTTCCACGTGGAACCGGGCGATGTGGGTCAGTTCCTGCAGCGCCGCCGGGGTTTCGGTGGCGGTGATGAAGATCTGTGCCGGCCCATTGAGCAGGCGCTCCAGTACCCGCGCCTGATGGGTGCGATCCAGCTCCGAGGCCAGATCGTCCAATGCGATCACCGGCCATTCACCTCGCTGTTCCGCATAGTCCTCCGCCTGTGCCAACAGGCACGCCAACGCCGTCAGCTTGGCCTGGCCGCGGGACAGCGCATCACGACCTGGAATGCTGTGGAAATCCACACTCCAGTCCGCGCGGTGCGGGCCCACCGAGGTATACCCGGCCTGCCGGTCACGTTCCCGGGCCAGAAGCAGGGCATCGGCCAAGGGAAGCTCGTGCCGCCGCCAACCGGGGCTCAGCTCCAATCCCTGGATACCGAGCTGTGGAGCGAGGCTGGCGGCCAAGGCGACCGTGCGCTGCTGCAGACGCTCCAGGTAGTGCTGGCGGCGGCTGGTCAGTGGTTCTCCTGCCTCGGCCAGCTCGTGATCCCAGGTATCGAGCATCCGCGACGGCCCGCCCTGCTTGAGCAGGGCATTGCGCTGCTTCAGCGCCCGGGAGTAGCGACGCCACAGGGACAGAAAATCCGGTTCCACGTGGAACAAGCCCCAATCGAGGAAGCGGCGGCGGGGTTCACCACCACCACTGACCAGTGCATGGCTCCCGGGCTCGAACGTCACCACGGCCAGCGCTGCGCAGAGATTACCCAGCTGTGCGACATCCTCGCCGTCCAGTCGCCCCTTCCAGTCCTGACCACTGTGGCGCAGGCCGGCTTTTCGGCGGTGGGGCGGGTGATGGGCACGCTGTTCGTCCCATTCCACGAAGATTTCCAGCGCTTCCTGGCCCTGGCGTACCAGACCGTCGCGCACCCGGCCACGGAAGCTGCGGCCATAGGCCATCAAGTGCAGGGCTTCGAGCACGCTGGTCTTGCCGGCACCGTTGTCGCCGGTCAGCAGGTTCAATCCCGGCTGGGGCGACAGGTCCACCGCACTGAAGCGACGCAGTTGATGCAAGGCGAGGCGGCGGATCTGCATGGGGCGCGAAAGACCATCCGCACAAGGCGGTAGAGGGGCAGGGAATCCATCAGCTTACTGCATCGGTCAAGCCAGCCGTGCCGCGCCAGACATCGCCACTGTGCTGAAGCCTCTGTCTGGCAACCCTACGCGTGTTCCACGTGGTGGCGCTCCCTCACCTGGGCTCGCCTGGGTCTGGATACGCCGGGAATCCTTGAATTCTGAGCGGCGGCGCAGGGTACCGGACCTCAGATTTCAGCGATTTCAGCCTCATTCCGCGAGCATCGCCAGGTGCCCCGACGGTGGTTTGCGCGAACACCGCGCAGATTTCTTGAAATCTGGGATGCGATGCCCTGTAGGGTTCCACAGATTTCAAGGAATTCGAGCCCGCCGTTTCACGCTGTCCACAGCAGGTCTGTATGACTTATACACAATGTATGGGCAAGCTGTGGATAAAAAAGCCCTTTTGCCCGACCTGCGAAACTATCCACAGGTTCCCCCCCAGCCTGAGGGGCCTCTATACAGGGGGTTTCAGGTGCATAAATCTCTTCAAAATCAAATAGATAATGCATTTCTCCACGAAATCTGGGCCTACCATCACCACCATGCTTTAGATTTATACCCAGATTTAGAAGCTAGGCCGGCCCCGATCCGACCCCAACGAGACCTGTGGACAGTGGCGTCTGCAGATGAAGCAACCGCAGCGTTGCGACCCACGATCTGCTTCACCCCTCCGGCAAGTTCGGGGAACGTGCATCAGTCTGAAGACCCAGAACGACATACTCGATCGAAAGCGGCTGGACAGCGCTCACGCTCACAACCTGGATTCCAATCGCTCAGCACCGATTGCATCGGAAGGGCAGCCAGGATCAATCGGCAACCAGCAATCTCAAGGAAGGCATTCACCCATACCTGGAGATCCGGCCATCGCAATGCTCCACGTGGAACCTGCAAAAAAAAACGCCCGGGAAGGTCCCGGGCGTCGTTCGGTTCCACGTGGAACAGGCTGCCGTCAGAGACGCAGCGGCATCACCACATGGCGCGACTTCTCGCTGCTGGACTCACGCACCAGTGCCGAGGAGTTGGAGTCGCGCAGCTGGATGATGACTTCCTCGTCGCGCAGGGCAGACAGGGCATCCAGCAGGTAGTTCACATTGAAGCCGATGGCCAGATCGCTGACCGTGGTGTCGGCTTCGATCTCTTCCTGGGCTTCTTCCTGTTCCGGGTTGTGCGCGCTGATCTTCAGGTTGCCCGGCGAGACTTCCACGCGGATGCCGCGGTACTTCTCGTTGGACAGGATTGCGGCACGCTGCAGCGAGGCACGCAGTGCTTCGCGATCAACCTTCACTTCGCGGTCGGCACCGATCGGAATCACCGCTTCGTAATCCGGGAAACGGCCGTCGATCAGCTTCGAGGTGAAGGTGACATCGTCGCGCTTGACGCGGACGTGGCTGCGGCCGACTTCCAGCTCGATCTCGCGATCGCCGCTCTCCAGCAGGCGCTGCAGTTCGGTCACGCCCTTGCGCGGCACAATGATCTGGCGCTTGGAACCACTGGGCTTGGCCAGATCGGTTTCACACAGCGCCAGGCGGTGGCCGTCGGTGGCGACGGTACGCAGCGCATCGCCGCGCAGATCGAACAGCAGACCGTTGAGGTAGTAGCGCACGTCCTGCTGGGCCATCGCGAACGCGGTGCGTTCGATCAGTTCCTTCAGGGTCGCTTCGCCGATGGCCACGCGCTCGGTGGCTTCCACTTCGTCAACCGACGGGAAGTCGTTGGAGGGCAGGGTGGCCAGGGTGAAGCGGCTGCGGCCGGCCTGCACGGTGATCTTGTCACCGGTCTGCGAGACCGTGACCCGGCTGCCGTCGGGCAGGGCGCGGATGATCTCGAACAGCTTGCGGGCGGGGATGGTGGTTTCGCCGTCCTGGGCATCTTCAACCGCGATCCGCGACACCATCTCCACTTCCAGGTCGGTACCGGTCAGCGACAGCTGGCCGTTCTGCACCTGGACCAGGAAATTGGCCAGAACCGGAAGGGTCTGGCGGCGTTCGACCACGTTGACGACCTGTGCCAACGGCTTGAGAAAGGCTTCGCGCTGCAGTGTGAAACGCATGTGGTTCCGTGCCCCTATGCTTTAAAAAATGTGGAATAAATCAAAAGCTTGGTGGTGCTGGTAGAGACAGAATCGCTGGAAAACAACGCTAAGTCTTTGTAAATAAAAGAATTTCAGACCTCGAAACCCTCTGTATTACCGACCCCCAGGGGGTGGGGAAAGCTGTGGATAAATTCGACGCGATTTCAGACGCCATTTTTATCCACAACGTGTCCCGCGCTTGCTACCGGATTCTGCACCGTTTTGTGCGATGACGCCTCATCGGCATCCGTGCATCATTCGCTCAGCTTCCGGATCAGCTTGTCCCAGTCCTCGCGGAGCTTGCCGTCGGTTTCCATCAGGGTCCGGATCTGGCGGCAGGCATGCAGCACCGTGGTGTGGTCGCGACCGGCAAAGGCGTCGCCGATCTCGGGCAGGCTGTGCTCGGTCAGTTCCTTGGTCAGGGCCATGGCGACCTGGCGGGGCCGGGCCAGCGAGCGGGTCCGACGCTTCGACAGCAGATCCTTGATCTGCAGGCCGTAGTAGTCGGCAACGGTTTTCTGGATGTTGGGAATGCTGATCGCCTGCTGCTGGGCGCGCAGCAGGTCGCGCAGGGTTTCCTGGGCGAATTCGGTGGTGATCGCGCGGCCGGTGAAATTGGCGCGGGCGGTCAGGGTATTGAGCGCACCTTCGAGGTCGCGCACGTTGGAGCGCATCTTCTTGGCGATCAGGAACGCAACATCATCGGGAATCTCGGCACCGCGTTCGCGTGCCTTGGCCAGCACGATCGCGGCGCGGGTCTCGAAGTCCGGCGGTTCGATCGCGACCGACAGGCCCCAGGCAAGCCGCGACTTCAGGCGTGCTTCCAGGCCTTCGACCTCGCGCGGATAGCGGTCGCAGGTCAGGATGATCTGCTGCTTGCCATCGAACAACGCGTTGAAGGTGTGGAAGAACTCTTCCTGGGTGCGGTCCTTGCCGGCGAAGAACTGGATGTCATCGATCAGCAGCGCGTCCACCTGCTGGAACTGGCGCTTGAACTGATCCATGGTCTTTTCCTGCAGAGCCCGGATCATCGCGCTGAAGAACTGTTCCGAACGCAGGTACAGCACCTTCGCACCCGGATTGGCCTGGCGCATGGCATTGCCGGCGGCGAACATCAGGTGGGTCTTGCCCAGGCCCGTGCCTCCGTACAGCAGCAGCGGGTTGTGCGCGCGGTCGCCCGGCTTCTGCGCTGCCTGGAAGGCGGCGGCCAGGCCCAGCTGGTTGCTGCGGCCTTCGACGAAGTTGGCGAACGTGTAGTGATTGTCCAGGTTGCCGGCAAACGGCACCTGCGGTTCGCTGGACACATGCGCCGACGGCGTGGAAACCGGCGCGTTCTGCGCCTCCACGGGACGCGGGCGCGAGCCGATTTCAAGAAAAACGTCGCTGAAACCGGCGAAATGGGCCAGCAGTTCGCGGATCCGGGCCAGGTACAGCTCGCGGACCTGGTCGACGATGAAGGCATTCGGTGCATACAGCACCAGGCTGTCCACGCGCAGATCGGCCTGCAGCGGCTTCAACCAGGTATGAACGTCTTCCGGCGGGAACTCCGCTTCGAGGCGCTCGAGACTACGGGACCAGGCATCCAT